>CAMAYR010000149.1 GCA_945862355.1 Devosia equisanguinis
GTAACGGTCGTCCTGGGCCAGCGGCGGCAGCGCGCGGGTGTAGAGATCGGGATCGACGAGGGGTTGGGCGGTCAGGTCCACCGGGTTGGTCGGCAGAATGAGGCCGGGTGCCAGGGCGTCGAGCACGTCGTGGGACTTGCCCGCAGGCGGCGGCAGATCGAGGCCCACCTCGTCTGCCAGATCGAGCACGAGCGCCTTGAAGCAGCCCGATTCGCCAAACACCAGCGGGCCTTTGCTCGGCAGCCGCGGCCAGCGCGTCATCATCTCGGCGACGTCGATCAGCTCGTCCATCGTCGTGACCAGGCCGACGCAGGCGTGCTCGACGAGGGTGCGCATCACGTCCCAGTCGCCGGTCATGGCGCCGGTGTGAGTGACGGCGCTCTGGCGTGCCGCGGCGCTTCGGCCGGGATGCAGCATGACGATTGGCTTGCCGGCCTCGCGGGCTTCGTCCGCGAGCGCGAGGAACGCGCGTGGCCGGCGGATCTGCTCGGCCACGACGGCAATGACGCAGATGCCGGGATCGCCGATTGCGTGCGCGATGAAGTCCTCGATGCCGTTGACGGCTTCGTTGCCGGTGGAGACCGTGAGCGCGACACCCACACCGCGAGCGTTGAGCGCGGCGCGGATCACCGAGGCCATCGCGCCCGACTGGGAGATGATGCAGGGGCTCGGCCGGTCGATCCGGGTCGGGTCGGCGCCGCCGAAGGTGAGGCAGATGCCGGCGACGTAGTTGACGTAGCCCAGGCAGTTGGGACCGACGACGATCATGCCGGAGCGGGCGGCGATGTCGGCAAGCTCGCGCTGCTTGACCTGGCCTTCCTCGCCGGCCTCGGCGAAGCCGGCCGAGAAGATGATGACGCCGGCGACGCCACGTTCGGCGCAGGCTTTGACCGCTTCCAGAACGGCGGCACCCGGGATCGCCAGGACGACACAGTCGACGCCCTCGGGCAACTCGCGCGGGGAAGGCACGCAGGCGCGTCCCATCAGCTCCTTATGCTTTGGATGGATGATGTGGATGTCGCCCGAGAAGCCGAAGCGCCCGAGGTTCGCCACCACCTGTCCACCGAGCGAGCCCGGCGTCGAGGAGACGCCGGCGACGGCCACCGCGCGCGGGCGCAGCATGCGGGCGATGGCGGCGGTGGTGGGCGAGGTCGGAGCGGTCATGGTCGGCGATCCTGTCGAGGCGTTGCGCGCCGATTTAGGCATGGGGTCCGGCCTACCGCCAGGGGGTGGGCCGAAGTACGGTCGATTAGCTCTCGATGATCTCCGGCTTGCCCTTTCGCGCCTCGAACTCGGCGCGAGGAATGGGCCGGAACGTCTGGTCCATCACGTTGGCAACGGGAAACTTGATGACGTACTCGCGGTATTCCTCCTGGCCGCCGAGCCATTTCATCGTGCTGTTGGTCACGATGCGGAAGAGGGTGTCGGGGCTTCGATTGCCGGCCTCGAACATCCGGTCGACGTTCTCGAGATAGTGCTCGCGGCCGGGGCTCGTCATCAGTTCGAGCAGGGGGAAGCCGATGATGATGGCGGGCAGCATCGAGCGCTGGCGGTAGTAGTCGCTCACCTGGATGAAAATGCCGGTCTTGCCGTAGAGGAGTGATCGGAACGTAGGCGAGTACTTCACCTCGGTCAGCAGCGAGCCAGGGATCATGGCATTGCCGTAAAGGAGCGCGCGGGTGCCGGAGCGGGCCGCGACGTGCCGCAGCAGCTTGCCGATGCGCGGGCCTTGGGCGAGAGCCGGCTTGGTCTTGTTGCGCTCCCAACGGGAGATCGTCGTCACGTCCACGCCCAACGTTTCGGCCAGCCGCTCCTGAGACCAGCCGAAATTCCGTCGCATCTCGCGAAGCTCGTCCCCGCCCATTGTTCCACTCTTGTTCCGGACTTGCCTAGTTGATGCCCTGGAGGACGATACGTTGCAACGGTAGGGTGATCAATGTTCAGATTACGGATTCGGATCTCGCCGGCGTTGCGATGTCTCGGATCGGGGCGACGTGTAGTCGGGACGGGCTCGTCCGGTCCGATGATGCTGGGGGCAATCGGAGGCTGGCATGGCCCGCAAGTACGAGACCCAAGGCGCGCTCGCAGCAGATCGAGCCGAGGCATTGTCGCTGCGCCATCTGCGGTGGTCGCGGGGGCTCAGCCTGGAATATTGCGCCGGAGCCATCGGCGTGAGCGTTCGGGAATTCCTGGCCAAGGAGCGCGGGCGCACACGGTTCACAGCCCAGGAATTCACCGAGCTGGCTAGCCTCTTCGAGATGGAAGTGGACGCACTGCAGCGCGTGCTGGCGCTGCATTCTGGCGGGGCGCAGCATCGACTTGTGGCACGGTTAGCTGCCACGCCTCAATTTGCGGCGAGTTGAGCGGCGGGCTTTGCATCGCTCACCCTGCCGCTCTGGCCTTGCCGCTCACCCCACCGCTCTGGCCCTACCGCTGTGGGCCGGTCATGTGCTGCGCGGTCTCGCCATTCAGCCTACTCTACGTCCCGGCGCATGGTGCCAAGACCCGGCTTGAAGCTCTTCTCGTCAAGGAATTGCTTGAGGCCCTGGCTGCGGCCGGCCTCAGGGTCGATGTGGCGGGCGGCCCAGTTCTTGGTCATCAGGTACTCGTCGGACTGCTCCCAGCTCATGCCCTGCACGAAGCGCACGGCCTGCTTGCAGGCGCGCAGCACGGTCGGGTTTTTGCCCATCAGCTCGATAGCCAGGGCACGGGTGTGCTCGCGCAGCTTCTCCTTGGGCACGCTCTCGTTGACGAGGCCCATCTCGGCGGCCTTCTTTCCGTCGAACGGGTTGCCCGTCATGACGTAGTACATCGCATCGCGGTGACGCATGGTCTGCACGACGGCGCGCGTGACGTTGCCGCCGGGAATGATGCCCCAGTTGATCTCGGAAAGGCCGAATTGCGCGTCGTCGGCGGCGATGGCGAGATCGCAGGCGACGAGCGGCGTGAAGGCGCCGCCGAAGCACCAGCCGTTGACCATGGCGATGGTCGGCTTGGAATAGTTCATCAGCATGCGCCACTGCCAGTTCCAGGCGGAGCGGCGGCGCTGCATCTGCTCGTCGTAGGGCAGGTGGTCGAGGGCGCGGAAATATTCGCGCAGGTCCATGCCGGCCGAGAAGCTGTCGCCCGCGCCGGTCAGCACCAGCACTTTGGCGCGCGGATCGACCTCGAGGGTATCGAGGATGCGGACCATCTCGTCGTTGAGGTCCGGGCTCATCGCGTTCCGCTTCTCGGGGCGGGAAAGCGTGACCCAGGCGATGCCGTCGTCGAGGGTGACGTCCACGCACTTCCAGTCGCCGAGCTTCTCGTTCCTGCCTGTCGCCTCGTCCGCCATCGGGTGCTCCTCATCGAACCGGTATTTCTCCCGATGACAGTAGCTCATGAGCCTGTCGCACTACCACCGGAGATCTGTGCGGACAGAGCTGTGGCCTGGGCTGGCGCGCGGACGAACTCGGCCAGGAGAACGCCGATCAGGACGCAAAATGCGGTGGTGGACACCTTCATGCGCGGCAGGCCTCCGTTCCGCTGAACAATCAACGCTGAACACTTGATCGGCGGGTCGCACAGCGTCGCTGAAAAAGCTTAAGGTGTGGCCAAGGCGGCCACCGAGCTTGAAACCATCGGGCGGCTCGGCCAAATACGCTGCATTGCAACTGAGCCTCCGGGGCGTTCGCCCATCCATCTCGACGCAGCAGGAAACCGATGATCAACCACGACCTCGATCGCGCGATGCACGCTCCAGCCGTGGGAGCCTCGACGGCCACCGACCTCGGCCAGATGCCGGAGTGGAACCTCGCGGACCTTTACGCCGGCCCGGACGCTCCCGAGGTCGACCGCGACGTGGCCGCGGGGATGGCGGAGGCGCAGCGGATAAAGGCGGCCTACCAGGGCAAGCTCGTCGGTCTGGCCGGCGACGGCGCCAGGATCGCGGAGGCGATCATCGCCTACGAGAAGCTTTCGGATCTGCTGGGACGGCTCGGCTCCTATGCCGGCTTGCGCTATGCGGGCAACCAGGCCGACCCGGCGCGGGCTAAGTTCTACGGTGACATCTCCGAGAAGCTGACCGCGATCTCCTCGGACCTGATCTTCTTCGAGCTCGAGCTCAACCAGATCCCCGACGACGTGCTGGCGAAGGCCGTTCAGGTTCCGGCGCTGGCGAAGTACAAGCCCTGGCTCGACGATCTGCGGAAGGAGAAGCCCTATCAGCTCGAGGAGCGCATCGAGCAGCTGTTCCACGAGAAGAGCCAGACGGGCCGCGGCGCCTGGAACCGGCTGTTCAACGAGACGATGACGGCGCTGCGCTTTCCCGTCGAAGGCGAGCCCGAGCCGCTGGCACTCGAGCCGACGCTCAACCGGCTGTCCGATCCGGCCGAGCCCAAGCGGCGTGCGGCAGCCGAGGCGCTCGCCAAAGTGTTCGGCGAAAATGTTCGGCTGTTCACGCTCATCACCAACACGCTCGCTAAGGACAAGGAGATTTCCGACCGCTGGCGTGACTTCAAGGACGTGGCCGACAGCCGGCACCTTGGCAACAAAGTCGAGGCGCCCGTGGTCGATGCGCTGGTCGAGGCCGTGCGCGAGAGCTATCCGCGCCTTTCGCACCGCTACTACCGCATGAAGGCGCGCTGGCTCGGCATGGACAAGCTGTCCCACTGGGACCGCAACGCGCCGCTGCCGGAGAAGCCCGAGCGCGTCATCGCATGGCCGGAGGCGCGCGACATGGTGCTGACGGCATACTCGGGCTTCGCGCCGGAGATGGCCGGCATCGCGGCGAAGTTCTTCGATAACAACTGGATCGACGCGCCGGTGCGGCCGGGCAAGGCACCCGGCGCGTTCGCGCATCCCACGGTTCCGTCCGCGCATCCGTATGTGCTGCTCAACTACCAGGGCAAGTCGCGGGATGTGATGACGCTCGCCCACGAGCTCGGCCACGGCGTGCATCAGGTGCTGGCTGCCCAACAGGGGCCGCTGCTGGCGCATACGCCGCTGACGCTCGCGGAGACCGCGTCCGTTTTCGGCGAAATGCTGACCTTCCAGGCGCTGCTCAAGGGCGCGACCGACAGGCGGGAGCGCAAGGCGCTGATCGCCGGCAAGGTCGAGGACATGCTCAACACGGTCGTGCGTCAGATCGCGTTCTATTCGTTCGAGCGCAAGGTGCACGAGGCGCGCCGCAACGGCGAGCTGACGAGCGAGGATCTCAACCGCTTCTGGATGGAGGTGCAGCACGAGAGCCTCGGCGACGCCATCGACTTCAAGCCGGGCTACGAGGTGTTCTGGACGTACATCCCCCACTTCATCCATTCGCCGTTCTACGTCTACGCGTATGCGTTCGGCGATTGCCTCGTGAACTCGCTCTACGCGCTCTACGAGGAGGCGCATCCGGGCTTCGTGCAGAAGTATTTCGCGATGCTGATGGCGGGCGGGTCCAAGCACCACTCCGAGCTGCTGGCCCCGTTCGGGCTCGATGCGTCTAGACCTGAGTTCTGGAAGAAGGGCCTGGGTATGCTGTCGCGCATGATCGACGAGCTGGAGGCGATGGAGGGGGCGGGATGAAACGCTGAGTGATTCGGCGAGGTCACCGGCCGCGACGCGGCACTCACACGTGTTGCGCACCGCGCCGGGTCGCAGCTAGCCCTTGACCCAGCCTAGGGGCCGGATCACGCAGTCGAAATTCTTCGAGTCGTCCACGGTGCCGCGGTCAAGGACGTGCGGCAGTCACCGGATTGAGGCTGGTCGAGACCTCGAGAGGGTTTGTCGCGCCTGATCGCCTCCGGCCGCGACGAGCCGACGTAGGGAGGCAGTCCGGTCCGGATGGGGAAATCCGCCCTGCAACCCGGGCTGGGGACGGCGAAGGCCGATCTGCAACCTTCTCCCGTGCGCCAATCCATGGGCTCGTCAAGGCCCCCGTTTCGTGTATAAGAGCGTCCGGCGCTGCCCAGGGAAACCCGGGCGGCACCATGACTTGCGACCCGGCTGGACGACATCCCGGCCGTGGCCGAAACGGGGACAAACCCGCGTTGGCGCTTGCGCCAGTACGGGTTCAACGACCCCTAACATTCAGAACTGAAAGGAAAATACGATGTCGCTGACGACCCTGCGAAAGGCGCAGTTGATCAAAGACAATGCCACCAAGACCAACGACACCGGCTCGCCGGAGGTCCAGATCGCCATCCTGACGGAGCGCATCACCGGTCTCACCGACCACTTCAAGACGCACAAGAAGGACAATCACTCGCGCCGGGGGCTGCTCAAGATGGTCAGCCAGCGCCGCAGCCTTCTCGACTACGTCAAGAAGAAGGATGAGAAGCGCTATCAGGCGATCATCGAGAAGCACGGCATCCGCCGTTGATACACATCGACCGGCACTTTGGCTGAACCGTTTTGCCAACGGCGCGCTCCCCGCGGGACGCGCCGTTGGCGTTTCGGCCCGGCTAAGTTCTTTCCCTTCGCCCATTGGCTGACGGAAGCCTGAACAACTCGCTGGCCAACGGCGGGTGAAATCGTGCTAGAGAGCACGCGTCAACCAAAGCGACCCAAATATAGCGCGAAGATATAGCGCGAATAGCAGACGAAAGACGAAACATGTTCGACATTCATCGAGTCGAGATCGACTGGGGCGGCCGCAAGCTGAAGCTGGAGACGGGCCACATGGCTCGCCAGGCCGATGGTGCGGTGCTTGCCCAGTACGGCGACACCTCCGTGCTCGCGACCGTGGTCTATGCACGCTCGCCGAAGCCCGGCATCGACTTCTTCCCACTTACCGTGAACTATCAGGAAAAGACTTACGCTGCCGGCAAGTTCCCCGGTGGCTACTTCAAGCGTGAGGGCCGGCCCACCGAGAAGGAGACGCTCGTCTCCCGCCTCATCGACCGTCCGATCCGTCCGTTGTTCGTCGATGGCTTCCGCAACGAGGTGCAGGTCATCGTGACGGTGATCTCGTTCGACAACGAGAACGATCCCGACATGGTCGGCATGATCGCGGCTTCCGCGGCGCTGACGATCTCCGGCGTGCCGTTCCTGGGGCCGATCGGTGCGGCCCGCGTCGGCCTAATCGACGGGCAGATGGTGCTGAACCCGCTCTGCGACGAGATGGCCAAGACCAAGCTCGATCTCGTAGTCGCCGGCACCCAAGACGCCGTGATGATGGTCGAGAGCGAGGCGCACGAGCTGCCGGAAATGCAGATGCTCGAGGCCGTGATGTTCGGCCAGAAGCATTTCCAGCCGGTGATCAACGCAATCTGCAAGCTCGCGGATGCGGCGGCCAAGGAGCCGTTCGATTTCAAGCCGCCCGAGAAGGACAAGTTCTACGCTCAGGCCAAGGCGCTGATCGAGGACGACCTGCGGGCTGCCTTCTCGGTCGCCGAGAAGCAGAAGCGAAACGACCTGGTCGGCGCGGCCAAGGCCAAGCTGATGTCGTCGATCCAGATCGCCGAGGGGGATACCGCCGCTGCCGACAAGCAGTTGCTCGGTGGTGCGTTCAAGCAGCTCGAAATGGACGTGATGCGCGGCACGGTCGTCAAGACCGGTCGGCGTATCGACGGGCGCGACCTCAAGACGGTGCGGCCGATCCTGTCGGAGGTCGGCGTTCTGCCACGCACGCACGGCTCGGCGCTGTTCACCCGCGGCGAGACGCAGGCCCTCGTCGTCGCCACGCTCGGCACCGGCGATGACGAGCAGTACATCGACGGCCTGGAAGGCACCCGCAAGGAGCGCTTCCTGCTGCACTACAACTTCCCTCCATACTCCGTCGGAGAAACGGGCCGCATGGGCGGGCCGGGCCGCCGCGAGATCGGCCACGGCAAGCTCGCTTGGCGGGCCGTGCATCCGCTGCTGCCGAGCGCGGATGAGTTCCCTTACTCGATCCGCGTTGTCTCCGAGATCACCGAATCCAACGGCTCCTCGTCGATGGCGTCGGTGTGCGGCGCCTCTCTGGCCATGATGGACGCGGGCGTGCCGATGAAGCGGCCGGTCGCCGGTATCGCGATGGGCCTCATCAAGGAAGGTAACGACTACGCCGTTCTTTCCGACATCCTCGGCGACGAGGACCATCTGGGCGACATGGACTTCAAGGTGGCCGGCACGTCGGCGGGCGTCACGTCGCTGCAGATGGACATCAAGATCACCGGCATCACCGAGGAGATCATGCGGGTCGCGCTCAATCAGGCTCAGGATGGCCGGCTGCATATTCTCGGTGAGATGAGCAAGGCCCTTACCGGTGCCCGCGAGAGCGTCGGTGAGTACGCGCCTCGCATAGAGACGATTAAGATCCCGGTCGACAAGATCCGTGAAGTGATCGGCTCGGGCGGCTCCGTCATCCGCGAGATCGTGGCGGAGAGCGGTGCCAAGATCGACATCGAGGACGACGGCACCGTCCAGGTGGCCTCGGCCAACAAGGAATCGATCGAGAAGGCGCTGGCCAGGATCCGCGCCATCACGACGGAGCCGGAAGTCGGTCAAGTCTACAAGGGTAAGGTCGTCAAGCTGATGGAGTTCGGCGCGTTCGTGAACTTCTTCGGCGCGAAGGACGGCCTTGTCCACGTCTCGCAGTTGTCGTCGACGATCCGTCCGAACCATCCCAACGAGGTGGTCAAGGAAGGCCAGGAAGTCTGGGTCAAGCTGCTCGGCTTCGATGATCGCGGCAAGGTTCGCCTGTCGATGAAGATCGTCGATCAGGCGACCGGCAAGGAGATCCCGCGCGCCGAAGGCGATCCGCCGGAGGACGAGGGCATGCGCCGTGACCGGCCGCCGCGTCGTGAAGGCGGCGGCGGTGACCGGCCGCGTCGGCGCGATCGCTGATCGTGGCAAACAGGCCGAGGGTTGGAAGGGCCGCACGGCGCTTCTCACCCTCGGCGACTGCCTGATTGCGCGTCGGAGCGGCGATTTTTGGCAGGCTGGCTTCCCCAGGCTGGCTTCCCCAGGCTGGCTGACGGGGCGAGCGTCGAATTGAAAGCAACGGCTGCCAGCGATGAGGAGGCTTCTGCGCCGATCGGCGCTGGCAGCGCCGTTGGCGAGGCGCTGGTGAGTTTCGCTGTCAGCGTACTCGCCATTCTGGCGGCCATGATCTCTGCCGCGATGCTCGTCACCTTGGTCTTCGAGCCGTCGCAATCGGTCATGGTGCTTGGACCGCAGAACCGCAACCTCGCCGCCATCGTCGAGGCCGACGGTCTCATCGTCGAGCAGGGTGACGGGTTCACCGTCGGGCGTGGCACCAGCCCGGGTTTCGCGCGCAGGCTTTACTCCAATGGTGCGCTGATGGTGCTGCCGAGCTTCGGCGGCGGATGCCTGTCTTCGGCATTCGGCGTCAGCAGGGTCCGACAGGGACCACTGCCACCTGTGCGCTGAGGCCCTTGCGATCGCGACCACGCGACGTTGAACGGTCGCGTCGCCACATCCGGCTGCTCCAGTGGTGAAACTGGACGTGCAGAACGCCAAATTGCGGCCTTGATGGCCCGCCGCGGTTCGCGCCAGCATCCAACCAACCGCCATGCCGACGGCCGAGACCGCGATCGAGGGGCGTCAGACGGCGACAGCCGCGGCGGCCACCCGCTTCGTGAGCAAGAAGCCTCTCCCGGGGCATTATGCCGACGGGCACGAGGTGGACGTCTCGATCTCGATCACACGAGTTTGCTGACAACTCTAGTGTTCCGTCTCAGACATTTGCTACCCCCTGCGTCTGGGTTCCGAGCAAATGTCTGAGACATCAGGAACACTAGTGTTCCGGTTCTGACATTTGCTTCCCGTTGCGGCGAGGCTCGGTGCAAATGTCAGAACCATAAGAAACACTAGCAAGTCTATGATTCTAGTGTAGCTTCTTCATCTGACGTTTGGTTGAGAGCCCAGCCGCAAGCGGGTACCAAACGTCAGATGCGCTACACTAGCAACTCTAAGCTTCTAGTGTTGCAACCGTCACTGACGCTTGGCTGACCACCCCGCAACAACCGGAGACCAAGCCTCACTGACGCAACTCTAGGACTTCTGCATCTGTTTGACGTGGGCGACGATGGCGGGCGGACTCCGCAGGAACTCCTCGAAGCGCTTCTGTGTCGCTTCCCCCGATGTCGGCGTGATCTCGACGTTCATCTTGGCTGCGCCGTCGAGAAAATTCTTGTCGGCAAGTGTCTGCATGAAGGCCTTGCGCAGGGCGGCCGTGACCGCGGGAGGCAATCCTGGAGGGCCGGCGATCGGTCGCGACAGATCGGACTGGCCGAGAATGAGGTCGGCAACGGCCCGCTGCTCGGCGGTGAGCTTCTGCGCGTAGAAGTGGTCGGCATCGCCGAAGAACGGGGCTTTCTTGCGCCCGAACTGCACGAAGATCTTCATGTTGCCCGAGCGGAACTCGTTGTTGAACGCCGACTTCACCGCACCGACCGACATCGCGCACGCCGCCTGGATCTCGCCGCGCTCGAGCGCCAGCCCTACCTCCTTGATGCCCTTGTAGCCCTGGATCACCTTGAGTTTGGCGCCCAGCAGATGCTTGAGTACGAGGGCCTGCTGGTTACCGGTGGAGCCCGGCCCTGTCGCGCCGAACGCGATCTCCTTGCTGGTCTCGATAACATCCTTGATCCGCGTGATGCCCGTCGTCCGCCATGTCGCGCATGCCGCGTCGTCCGCGTACATATTGCCGATCCACACGATGCGGGCGGGATCGAATTTCGCGCTCGCATTGCCGAGCATCGGCTCGAGTGCGGTCGTCACCGAGAATACGCCGAGAACGGTGCCGTCCTTCGGCGCGACGTTAGTGACGTAGTTGGCGGCCACAAGGCTACCTGCGCCGGGCATGTATTGGACGACGACCTGTGGGTTGCCCGGGATGTAGCGCGAGAAGTGCGGCGCCAACGCACGCATATAGGCGTCATAGGCGCCGCCTGGCCCATAACCGAGCACCAGATTGATGGTCCGGCCCTTGTAGAAATTGGCAACCTCGTCGGCGCGGCCCGGTCCAGACAGACACGCTAGGACAGCGCCCGTTACCAGGGTCGTGACGGTTGCGCTGCGTACAATCGAATGACGTTTCATGGTTTCCTCCGCGTGTCGTTTTCGACGACGGTACCATACGATTGCTGCAGCGTCCCGGGGGCGACTACGGCCAAGGTCTGCGAGCAGGGCATTCCGATCAACCTTCGTCACCTCGGGGCTTGTCCCGAACGCGCACGCACAGTGCTACATGCTCGACGCCCGCGATTGTTCCACCATTGGATCGGGCAGAAAGTGCGCAGATGACAGGAATTCGATCGCACCGTGACGGCGATAAACCGGGGAATGCATTCGTGCCGGATCGGAGCTACGATAGCCGGATCGCGTTCGTGTAAGGAGAGGTCTTCATGTTCTTCAAGAAGTCTGCCGCCATGCCGACGGCCGAGACCGCGCTCAAGGGGCGTCAGACGCCGATAGCCACGGCGCGCAATCACTTCGTGAGCAAGAAGCCGCTCCAGGGGCCTTATGCCGACGGGCAGGAGACGGCGATGTTCGGGCTCGGCTGCTTCTGGGGTGCGGAGCGGAAGTTCTGGCAGCTGGGGGCCGGGGTACACGTCACGGCGGTGGGCTATGCGGCGGGCTTCACGCCTAACCCGACATATGACGAGGTCTGCTCGGGACAGACTGGGCACAACGAGGTGGTGCTCGTCGTGTTCGATCCCAAGGCGATCAGCTACGAGCGACTGCTCAAGGTGTTCTGGGAGAGCCACGATCCGACACAAGGGATGCGCCAGGGCAACGACGTCGGCACGCAGTACCGCTCCGGAATCTATGTCTATTCGCCAGCGCAAAGGGCGGCAGCCGAAGCGTCGAAGGCTGCCTACGGAGCGGCGCTGGAGGACAAGGGCTTTGAACCGATCACGACCGAGATCCGCGATGCGCCGGAGTTCTATTTCGCCGAGGACTACCATCAGCAGTACCTCGCCAAGAACCCGAGTGGGTATTGTGGTCTGGGCGGTACGGGCGTGGCTTGTCCGATCGGTACTGGCGTCAGAGTGGGTTGAAGCCCCTAGCGTGCGGCTCCCGTCCCGGACATGCGCCCGGGACGTGGAGCCGTGACGAGAATGCCCCCCCAGAAAATCTCCGACGAGAGCAATTTATGCGGGTGCGGATTTTTGTGTGCCTATTGAAGTTTTCAGGGCGTGATTGCGTTGAAACATCTTTCCTTGCGTGGGAGCATTAGGTTCGTTCCAATTCTGAGGGCGCCATGCTAGTTTAACTCGGCGTCCGGTTGTAATTCTGTATTGGATGCAGGCGGTTATGGGCGCAACTTCGGCGGTTTTTCTGGTTGGGAATTGCTGAACGGCAGGTGCAATTTGCGCCGCGCTGCGCGTGCGGCGACTTGCATGCCGGTGTGCAATCTGCGTGCTGCCGCTATTCAGTGATCGGCGAAATCTTGGTCATGGCTCACTCGTCGAGGGGGGAGGGGAATTCTGACATGTTCATTCGGTCGTCGGTGCAGCCGGTCGGCAGGGTTTATGCGGGCCCGTGGAGGCTCGATCTGCCCTGGTTCCAGCGCGCCTACGCCTGGAGCGAAATGCATGTCGGGCGGCTGATTCATGATCTGCGCGAGGCGTTGGCTGGGCCGAACAGGCGTTATTCGCTGGGGCACATGACGCTGGCGCGGGCAGACCAGGCCGAGTTCGCCAGCAT
>CAMAYR010000150.1 GCA_945862355.1 Devosia equisanguinis
GTTGCGTGAGCAACCGGCAAAATGTGGCACCTGACCACCGCCCGCTCAGCGCCAAACCAAGGAGAATGGCGCAGCTCGGCCAAGCGCAAATTATCCGGCGGCGTGGGCTTTTCCCGTTGCGACGGGCCGGCTAGCCTCCCACATCCGACTGGTGCGGACTGCACGAACGATCAGGAGACCGGCCCGTGCGATTTCATCGGGACTTGTGCCAGGCAATCGGGCGAACGCCGCTGATCAAGCTCGAACGCGCCTCCCGGGAAACGGGGTGTACCATTCTGGGCAAGGCCGAGTTCATGAACCCGGGCCAATCGGTCAAGGACCGCGCGGCGCTCTACATCGTCGAGGATGCCGAACGGCGCGGTTTGCTGAAACCAAGCGGCACGATTGTGGAAGGCACGGCCGGCAATACCGGCATCGGGCTCGCCATGGTCGCCAGCGCGCGCGGCTATCGCACGGTGATCGTGATCCCGGAGACGCAAAGCCGGGAGAAAAAGGACATGCTGCGGATCCTCGGCGCCGAACTCGTCGAGGTGCCGGCAGCACCCTACAGGAACCCCAACAACTACGTCCGCTATTCCGCACGGCTGGCCGCGGCGCTGGCGCGAACGGAGAAGACCGGGGCGATCTGGGCGAACCAGTTCGACAATACCGCCAACCGCGATGCGCACATCCACACGACTGCGGAGGAGATCTGGGCCGATACGGGCGGAAAGGTGCATGGCTTTGTGTCCGCCGTCGGCTCGGGCGGAACGCTCGGTGGCGTCTCGCTGGGGCTGAAGGCGAAGGATCCAACGATCCAGATCGCGCTTGCCGATCCGCCGGGCGCCTCGCTCTACAGCTACTACACGACGGGCGAGCTGACTGCGGAGGGCAGCTCGATCACGGAAGGCATCGGCCAGGGACGGATCACGAAGAACCTCGAAGGTGTCGTGGTCGACCGGGCCTATCGCATCGAAGACAAGGAGACGGTAGAGACGATCTTTCGTCTCGTCGAGGAGGAGGGGCTGTGCCTGGGCTCATCCTCGGGCGTGAACATAGCAGGTGCGATCCGTCTCGCCCGCGAGTTGGGGCCGGGGCATACGGTCGTCACCGTGCTTTGCGATCACGGCTCGCGCTATCAATCGAAGCTCTTCAATCCGGCGTTCCTGCGCGAGAAAGGCTTGCCGGTGCCGCGCTGGCTGGCGGCACCGCGGACCGATATTCCCGACGTATCCGTCGATCCGGCGGGCGGATGAGCGCGGGGCTCATCGTGGTTGCGGCGCCAGGTCGACGTGGCCCTGGCGCAGGTAGAGCCACACCGCAGCGCCGAGCACCGTGGCGATCATGGGCAACGCCAGCAGGTTCACGAAGCTCCATCCAAACCAGGCGAGGATGGCGCCCGAAAGCCCCGTCGTTATCGCCGTCATCGTGAACTCGAGGAAGTCGTGCGCGGCCTGCGTCTTGGCACGCTCGGACGGGCGATAGACGGTGGTGAGCAGTGTCGAGCCGCCGATGAAGCAGAAGTTCCAGCCCACACCGACCAGCAGGTTAGCCCAGAGAAAATTGTAGAAGCCGATGCCGGACATCGCCACGAGAACGCAGGCGATGAGAATAAGCGCGCCGACCGAGATGATCGTCAGCACGCCGTAGCGCTGGATCAGGGATCCGGTGAAAAGCGCCGGCGCGAACATGCCGCTCACGTGGAACTGTATGACGGTGGCGCCCTGCTCGAAGGTGAAGCCGCAGCCGAGCATCGCGAGCGGGGTCGCGGCCATCAGCGCAGTCATCACGCCATAGCCCATCATCGACGACAACACGGCGACGATGAAAGCAGGTTGGCGCGCGATCTCCGAAAGCGGCCTTGCCGGCTCGCGCAGCTCCTCCTTGGCGGGTTTGGGTATGTCGAGGAATGCGAGAAGCCCCAGGTTGAGAATGCAGAAGAAGCAGTACATCAAGTAGACGCCCGCGAATGTGACGGGGGCTAACATGTCCTTGGCCCATTTCGCGGTTTCTGCACCCATCAAGCCGGACAGGATGCCGCCGAACAGGACGAGCGAGATCGCGCGCGCCCGCAACTGGGCCGGCGCGGCGTCGGCCGCGGCGAACCGATAGTACCAGGCGAACGATATCGAAATGCCCTGGAGGTAGGCTGTCAGGCACAGCATCCAGAAGCTCTGCTCGTAGATGGCGATCACGCCGACGATGCCAGCGAGAATGCCGATCAGCGAGCCGAGCACGAAGCCGGGCCGACGGCCGATGCGCTCCATCAACAACGAGGCGGGGAAGGTGCCGCACATCAGACCGAGGTGCGTGAAAACCAGCGGGATCGTCGCCATCCACTTGTCGGCATCGAGCATGGCGAGTGCTGCAAGCGGCGTCGTCGTCAGGCCAAGCGTCTGCAGCGTGGTCGAGAGCGCCTGGGCCAAGGCCAGCAGCGGCACGTTGCGATTGATGAATACGCGAGTGAACAGCGTGTCGCCGCGCATGGTGCCCCCTTGGAAACGACCGGGGCCCCGCAGCGACGTGCCGCGAGCCCCCGGGACCATACTGAGTGTAGTGGAGCAGCGCTACCGCACGCTTCGGAACGTCGCACCGGTATCGGCGGAGCGGCGGGGCAGTGCCAAGCCGATGCGGGAATCGCCGGCCAACAGATCTATCGCTGCCTCGGCCACGATGCGGTTGGCGCGGGCGTTCCAGTGCCAGTCGTAGGCGTACTCGAAACGCTGACCGTTGGCCTTCCAGTCACGCGCGAAGGCATCCTGGAGATCGAGGAAAGGCAGGCCGAGCTCGCGGGTCAGGTCGGCGGCAATGCGGTTCAACATGCCCACCTCGTAGTCGGAGGACGAGCGGCCCGCGTAGACGGCCTCGCGCACGCCATCCATGACGAATGCGAGGCGGAAGCCGTGCTCCTGGGATAGCTTCTTCATCTCTGCCAGGACGTATCGTGCGAAGAAGCGGTTGGCCTGATGATCGGCGATCTTGCGAACGTCGACGGCGGAGGAGACGAACTCCGGCGACCATTCCTCGTTGCCGCCCCAGAAGATGCGGCTGATCCAGCCCTTGGCGTGAAGATAGAAGTTGGTCTCATAGTAAAGGTAGCGGAAAGTGCGCCAGCCGCGCAGCTTGTCGGCAATGCCATAGCGGAACTCGCCCGGAGGCACCTCGGTCACGCTGCCGTCGGGCTCCCGCGCGAGCTTCATGAAGCTCGAGGCATAGCGGGTCTTGATGAGGCGATAGCTCTCGTCGAAGTCGTTGTGGATCAGCGGCACCAGGACGATGTCGGGCTTCAGAGCCAGAACCTCGCGACGCAGCACGTGCAGATACTGGCTGAGCGGGGCGCCGTCCATGCCGAAGCGCAGCACCTCGACGTTGGCGCCGCGCGCCTTCAGACCGCGCTCCATGATCTCGGGGAAGGCCTCGTCGACGTCGACGAACGCGCCATGAACGTAGCTGTCGCCGACGACGGCGATGCGCTTTACTCCCGGGGTGCGCGCGGTCTTGTACTCGGGCTTCGTCGAGTTCCAGCCGTCTGCGTTGATGCGCACCAGGGAGGTGCGGCCGTCGGGGTGGCGGAACCTCGCCTCGGTGCCCGGCATATAGCGGACGACGCCGTTGATCGTGACGTTCTCGAGGAGATCGTCCGGCGGCAGGATAAAGCGGAAGACGACGTGCTCGAGCACGGCGAGGGTCAGCACGATGGAAAGGCCGGCGAGGCCGAAGTTGCCAAGCCAAGTCTTGAGCCGGGGCGACATGCGCGTGTTGCTCCAGAATGAACCGATCGGGGCGCGGAGGCCCCTTCGGTAGGCAGACGGAGCAATGGACGTGCCAATGGCGGCGGCTTCGGCGGCGTCAGCTCTGGCGGCCCCGCAGCAGGCGGCCGAGGACGCCGCGCGAGGCGGGCGGGGGAGGCGGCGGCAAGTCGGGGCGGGCGAGGCGCTCAGGCGGGGCGGGCGCGAGGCCGGCTTCCACCGCGTCGTCCTTGCGCGCGACGCGCTCCATGGCGGTCACGATCCGGTCGTAGGCCTCGCGATATAGCCGGGTGTCCTCGTGATCCCGCCCCAGCATACGCTCGGAGGTAACCAGCGCGTGACGGATGAAGGGGTCGGCGTCCGCGTGACGACCTCGAGCCTCCAGCAGCGAGGCGAGGATGTGATAGCGCTCCGCGACGAGGGGATGCTCCGGACCCAGCTCAGCCTCGCCGATCTCCATCGCGCGGCGAATGAGCGGAAGCGCCTCGTCGGTGCGGCCCAGCTCGTGCAAAAGAATTGCGAGGTTGGCGCAGTCCTGACCGACCTGGGGATGGTCGGGTCCGAGAAGCTCCTCGTCGACGGCACCGCTGCGGCGGACGATCGGCTCGGCGTCCTCATAGCGACCGCGGGCAAAAAGATAGTGCGATAAGCGATGCAGGAGGTCGCTCGTCGTCTCGGCGCCATTACCGGCGTCGGGTGCAAACGCGAGGACGGCGCGCAGATGGCGATCGAGGTTCTCGCAGGCAGTCCACTTGCCCACCTCCGCGGCCTCGGCACCTTGCGGGTATCGCGCGGAGAGGGCTTGCATGGCGAGCGCCACGTGCCTGTCCTCCTCGCCGGTCCCGGCGGCAAGGCGGCGGCGCATCTGCTCCTGGGTGGCTGCCTCGATGGAGAGCGCCGGCTCGCCACTCGCCATCGGCTCATGCCGCGCGAGACCGGCCGACACGAGCGCATCGGCGGCGGTACGGGCGCCGGCTTCACCGAACGGCAGTGCGGCCAGCAGTTGGAGCGGGATCTGCCGCGGCGACAGATAGCCCGCCACGCCCATGACGGTGGCCGCGTGGGGGCTCGACTGCTCCGCCTTCGCCAACGCTTTGCCCATCGCCTCGCTCGCGCTGTGCGCTCCACCTTCGCCTGCTGCGCTCATCGGCCCGGACCTCGTCGCTACGTGAACCTGCTCGTTGCATGCCAAAGGTCTGCAACGACGCGAATTATAGGACCATTCGGGATCGGGGTGTCCACCACTGACGTGCAACCGGTACGCAACTGAGGACTTCTGGTGCGCAACGTTAACAGGTTTCGTGCCTGCGGACGCGCCAGGGCAGGCGTGCAAAAGTGGTCGTTGTGATGGACCGCCGGCTCCAAACCGTTACGGTGCGCCCTTGACAGGACGCCCGCACGCGCCAGGATAGCCCCCTCCCTACGATAGCAACGGAATTACATATGCCCAAGAATATCCACCTCACGCTCGCCTGCGGCGACTACGAGATCCTGCGCGCCCTGATCGACGGCAGCGCAACGCCGGAAGGGGTGGACCTCACCATCCTCAAAAACATGGATTCGACCACCCGGCACTGGCGTTTCCTCCGCAACGGCGAGTTCGACGTGTGCGAGTTGTCGTGCTCGTCGTACATGATGACGCGCGATCAGGGGATGGAGATCGACGCCATACCGGTCTACCCGCATCGCCGGTTCCGGCACGGCTTCATTTTCGTGAACACGTCCAAGGGCATCAAGAGCCCGAAAGACCTGATCGGCAAGAAAGTCGGCGTGAAGTCGTTCCAGGCAACCGCAATCCTGTGGATGAAGGGCATCCTGGAGCACGAGTACGGCGTGCCTCACCGCGAGATCGAATGGTTCTCCGACCTCGACGAGGACATCGAGTTCGAGCGGCCCAAAGGGCTCAAGCTCACGCGGATGGCGGACACGACCAATTGCGAGAAGGAACTGGTCGAGGGGCGGCTCGATGCAGTGCTGCATACCGACCTGATCGAGCCGATCGTCAACAAGGACCCGCGCGTGGCGCGGCTGTTCCCGGATCATCGCGCCGAGGAGATGTCGTTCTACAAGAAAACGAGCATGTTCCCGATCATGCACGTCGTGGCGATCCGCCGGGACCTCGTGAAGCAGTACCCGTGGCTGCCGGTCAATCTCTATCGCGCATTCAACGAATCCAAAGCCGCCGGCATGAAGCGGATGTTCAATCCGCGCGTGGTGCCGCTCGCCTGGTACACAGAGTACTGGGAGGAAGAGAGGGCACTGCTCGGCGACGACCCTTGGGAGTATGGCCTGTCGGAGCAGAACCGGAAGACGCTCGACAACATGATCGGCTACAGCCACGAGCAGGGCATGATCAAGCGCCGGCTTTCGGTCGATGATCTGTTCCTGGATGTCGGCGAAGGCAAAAAGCGCGGTACGTTCAGGGTTTGAAGACCCAGAAAAAAGAACGCCGCGAAAAAATCTGGAGGAAATGCCACATGCTTCGCAAGGTCTTGGCGTCGGTTGCTGCACTCGTGGCGACCGGCGGTGCGGTGGTTGCCCAAAGCTACCCGACCCGGCAGATCACATTCGTCGTGCCGTTCGCGGCCGGAGGGCCGGTCGACAACAGCGGCCGCGCCTTCGCGGAGGCGATGCGGCGCCAGCTCAAGAGCACGATCGTGATCGAGAACCGGCCGGGCGCGGGTGGCATCGTCGCGACAAGAGCCGTGATCGCGGCGAAGCCCGACGGCTATACGCTGCTCATCGGCTCGGCCGGACCGCTGGTGATCGCGCCGGCGGCCGGCGTGAAAGGCGTGGACGCAGGCACGCAGCTTGCGATGGTCGGGCTCATCAACGAGTCGCCGCAGATTGTCGTCGCGAGCACCACTGTGAAGGCGGAGACACTGAAGGACTTCGTCGCCTTCGCGAAAGCGAGTGGCGGCAAGGTCAACTACGGCTCGGCCGGCATCGGCACCATGCCCCACCTGGCGGGAGAGCTGTTCAAGTCGATCGCCGGCATCGACATGCTGCACGTGCCCTATCGCGGCACAGGCGCGGCGCTTCCCGACCTCCTGAGCGGTCGAAACCATATTCTTTTCGGCGACATCACGGCGGTCCTGCCGATGGTGGAGGCGGGGCGGCTCCGGGCCTACGCCATCACTGGGACGCAGCGCTCGGAGCTGGCGCCGAAGATTCCGACGACGGCCGAGGCCGGCCTACCGCAACTGGTGACGCGTAATTGGAACGCGCTCGTGGGCCCGGTTGGGCTGCCTGCGCCTGTCGTCGGTCGCCTCGTGGAAGCGATGAGTGCTGCGTCGAAGGACAAGGATTATCTGGAAGCTATGCGCAAGCAGGGCTCCGTTCCCATCGCCAGCTCGCCTGCTCACCTGGCGCAGTATATGGATGCCGAGCGCAAGAGGCTCGAGCCCATCGTCCAGCGGATCGGCCTGAAGCTCGAGTAGCCCTTACCAGTCCGCTCACGGGCAGATACCGAGCTTGATGTCGCCGCACTTCAGCTCGGCCAGCCGCACGCCTTCGAGCACGATCCGGCGGCACTCGCCGTCTACCACGACGGCGTTGCCGGCTTCCTCGGTGGCAAGCAGGCGCGATCTGGCGAATGAGCGCGAAGCCACGACCACGACGCGGTCATAGCCTGGGCGGAACCCGAGAACGACGACGACCGCCGAACGATCAGGGCCAAAGCGGAACGTGTCGCCGGTCGGCTGCGCGATCCGCGCGACGCTTGCCTCTGAGTTGGGGGTGGCGTTGGGAGCAGTGACGGGCCACTCGATGGCAGCCTGGTCCAGAGCGCTTTCGATGACCATCAGCATGGGGAACTCCTCCGGGCTCGCGGCACGCTCACATCGAGCGCCGACGCCCAATGTATATCTGGCGCAACGACGGCGGGCGGTTCCGCGGGGGACTCGGTGATCGACCATCCTGCTCGCGATACGGCCGCCATTGCCGGCGAGAAGCATCATCTGGAGACAGGTCAAGACCAAAGATCGCAGGGCTAAGCTGGTCGCTGAACGAGGCGGGCCTGCTTGAGGTCTGAAAGCGTGCGGCTTGCCGTGCAGAAGCAGGCAATTCGAAGTTGCTCGACGACGATGCCGAGGCGATCTGCCAGCGCTTCGCCTCCCGTCATCGCGGCATCCAGGATACCGCCAGCGAAGCCGCCGAGGTCGGCGCCGAGCCGGATCGCCTTGGCGAGATCGAGGCCGTCTTTCAGGCCGCCCGAGGCGATCACCGTGGCCGATGGACATGCCGCGCGAACGTCTGCAACTGCCTGCGCGGTCGGGATTCCCCAGTCTCGGAACGGCGCCGCGATCGCCTTGGCGCGGTCGCTCGTCGCGCGCTCGGCCTCGACGGCGGCCCAGCTCGTGCCGCCGGCGCCTGCCACGTCGATGATGCGGATGCCGACATCCCATAGCTGCCGTGAGAGGGGGCCGGATATGCCAGCGCCAACCTCCTTGACGACGACGGGGACGGGGCACGCGCGCTGCAGCGCCTCGAGCCGAGCGAGCAGGCCGCGCCAGTCGCGATCGCCTTCGGGCTGAACCACCTCCTGCAACGGATTGACATGCACGATCAGCGCATCGGCCCCGATCATGTCGAGCGCACGGCGCGCCATATCCGTGGCGTCCCAGTCACGCAACTGGGCCGCGCCGAAATTGGCGAGGATGGGGACATCGGGCGCGGCATCGCGCAGATGGCGGCCGAAGCCGCCGCGCGCGAGCGCTGCCGCGTCGCCTTCTAGCGCGACGCGTTGCGAGCCGACACCAAAGGCGATCCGCAGATGCTGGGCTGCCTCCGCGATCGCACGATTGATGCTGTCGGCCCGCTGTGGTCCGCCGGTCATCGAGCTGACCAGCAGAGGCGCACCGAGCCGTCGGTTGAGAAACGTCGTCGAGACATCGACGTCGGCCAGCGCCATCTCGGGCAGCGCTGCGTGCTCGAAGCGGATCGCTTCCAGACCGGTCGTGACGCCACGCGCGCCAGCATCTCCGCGAAGGACGATTTCGAGGTGCTGAGATTTCCTGGTGATGCCATCGGTCATGATATTTCACTTTACGGCATGAGGAAAATGGCTACATGGGCGTGCGGACACACGGACCGCCACGTCGGCAGGCTCGACAGTCAACGCCCGGCGAGCGACTGCGGATCAGGATAGCAATGCCGGCAGCCACGGGCATCGCGGATCGTATACGTGGTAACGCCGTCGCCGGTGTCGATGGCCTCGATCCAGGCCGGTCCGATCGGTACCTTGCCGTGACCGCCGGGAATGTCGAGTACGTAGGTCGGTTGGGCGAGGCCCGACAGGCGGCCGCGAAGGCCGGCGAGCAGGGCCTGGCCGTCGGCGATGGACGTGCGGAAGTGCGCCGTTCCCGGAGCACGGTCCAGATGATGGAGGTAGTAGGGCTTCACGCGGCACTCGACGAGGCCTCGAAGCAGCGCCTCGAGCGTGGCCGCATCGTCGTTGACGCCGGCCAGAAGTACGGTCTGGCTGACCATCGCAACGCCGCCATCCACTAGGCGCGCTATGGCGTCGCGGGCATCGGCCGTCAGCTCGCGGGGATGATTGACGTGAAGGGCCAGCCAAACGGCCTGCCCGGTCGCGCGCAGCGCGGCGACCAGTTCCGTCGTTATGCGCTCGGGCGCCACGGCCGGCACGCGCGTGTGCCACCTCACGACCTTGACGTGCTCGATCTCAGACAGGGCTGCCGTGGCCTCGCGAATCCGGCGGGGCGAAAGCACAAGGGGATCCCCACCAGAGACGATGATCTCCCAGATCCCGGGGTTCGCTCGAATATAATCGATCGCGGCCGTCAGCTCGGTGGGCGAAAGCGGGATACCATGCTCAGGGCCAACCATCTCGCGACGGAAGCAGAAGCGACAGTAGACGGCGCAAACGGAAGCCAGCTTCAACAGGGCGCGGTCGGGATAGCGGTGTACGAGACCTTTCACCGCCTCGTGGGCGCCGTCGCCTATCGGGTCGGCAAGCTCGTCGGGGCGGGTTTCGAGCTCATCGACATCGGGCAGGAACTGGCGTGCGATAGGATCGTTCGGCTGACCAGCCGTAATCAAGCGCGACATGGCGGGCGTGATCGCCACGGCGTAGCGCTCGGCCACGCGGTCGAGTGCATCGTGCCGATCGATCGGCTGAAGGTTTGACGGGTTAGGCTTCTGCACGAGAAACGACTAGCTGACTGCAGTTCGCGAACCGGACAGCGCAATCATAGCACTGCCTTCGCCGGAACTCCGCGCTATCGTGCCGCGCCCTGGCACGCAAGCGGAACCTTGGATGCAAGCAAGCGCGGCGCCTCAAGCGCTGCCTGTTTCAGTGGCCGCCTTGGCCCGCCCGACAAGGTAGAAGGGTATCCCAAGCGCGAGGATAATGAGGCCCAGGGCAGCGCCCACGCCGGTGTCGCCCCAGGTCATCTTCCCCCACAGCTGGCCAAAGATATAGTTGAGGCTCGACCAGAACATGTAGAGCGTGACAAGGCACCATAGCGCCGGCACTATCGGGTAGAGGGGTACCTTGAACGGGCGCTCACGGTCTGGGTCTTTAGCGCGCAGGACGAACAGGGCGGCGCCGACGCCGATCATGAAGAGCCAGAACACTGGCGCCGTGTAAGCAACCATGTACTCAAAGCCACTCTTCGTGCCGGAACCGAGCGCGATGAGCGCGAGACAGATTGCGCCTTGCAGTAGAATAGCGTTGACGGGGACGCCGCCGCCCGACGAGCGATGCCCGAGCGCACCGAACATCGGGAAGCTGCGGCCAAGCGCGTAGCTCGTCCTGCCACCGGTGAAGATCGACGCATTGATCGTCGAGAGCGCCATCGCGCAGATAATGAGTGCGGTCACGGTGGCGCCTGCCGAACCGAAGGCCTGGCCGACGAGGTCGGCGGCCGGCGTGAACGTCTTTCGCAGCCCTCCGATGCCGAAAACTGAAACATAGGCCCAGTTGACGAGCAGATATAGGGCCGTTACGGCGATAACACCGAGCACGAGCACCGGCGCCATGTGCCGGCGCACGTTCTTCATGTCGTTCGAGATGTAGGAAAGCTCGTTCCAGCCGCCGTAGGCGAGAAGGATGAACACCATTGCCAGACCGATGTTGCTGGACCCAGCATCGACCGCCACCACGGGCTGGCCCTTGGCGACCATGAAGCCGATCGTCGCGATCAACAGCAGCCCCAGAATCTCGAGCGCGGTCAGGAAGGTTTGCGCGTTCGCGGTCTCTTTCGTGCCCTTGAGCTGAACTGCTGTCAGGAATGCGACGGCCAGAGCGCCGTGGATGGCCGTGCCGGTCTCGCCGAACGGCAGGGGGAGCACGAGCTGCGCGTATTTGCCGTAAGCGAAGGCGACGGCGGCAATCGCTCCGGTCTGGATCACGCTCATCCGCCCCCAGGCGAAGAGGAAACCTACGCCATTGCCGTAAGCGCGACGAAGGTAATTGTACTCGCCGCCTTCATCGGGATACGTGGTTGCCAGCTCAGCGTAACACAAGGCGCCAATCAGCGTCGCCAGACCGCCAGCGAGCCACAGCCCGAGAAACTGAATAGGCGTCGAAGTGTTCAACGCGGCGAGCGTCGGTGCTTTGAAAATGAAGACACCCAGCACCATGCCGACAAGCATAGTGCTGGCCTGCAGCACCGATAGAGAATGGCGCGGCGCGCCAGTTTCGGACGTCATGCGATCCCTCCCGCGCTCCACGTCCCCGAGGAGCAATGGAGGCAGGGGATAGCACTAGTGCTGGTCCGGTTCACGTGGAATCGCAGGACCGGTTTGGTTGCTTGATTCAATTGCGGATTTACATCCGAGCGGTCGTCTTCTCGGGCGATCGCACTTTAAATCCGCCGTGCCGCCCAGCCTTTGCCGCCGATCTTGCCGAGATCCCAGGCATTACCTTCGAACTTGCGCACCTTGCCGTCGGGCATCGTCAAATCAAACGAAAGATCGGCGCCGACCAACTTGCCGTTGGCGATGGCGACGTCCTTGCCACCGATCCTGGCTGTGCCGGTGACTTCCTGGAACTTCTGCTCGAGTTTCAAATCGAACGACTGCTTGCCGGCTTTCACCGCGTAGGTGCCCGCGACCTTCGCAGGGACGATCCAGAAGTAAACTGTCTTGTAGTCGAGCTTCTCGACCTTGTCGGCCTTCCAGTCGCCCATGTCGAAGTCGTGACTGACGATGCGGGTGCCTGGCTTGAGGCTCAACACGAACGGTCTGAGCTTCATGTTGACCGATGGAAGCAAGTACATCGAAATTACCGTCGCTTTGGATATGTCGGTCTCGAACAGGTCGCCCTGCACGAAGTCGACCAGCCGCTGGACCTTATTCTTGGCGGCGTTTTCCTTGGCTTCCTTGACCCGAACAGGGTTGAGGTCGACACCGAAGCCCCTGGTGCCGAAGCGTGTGGCGGCAGTCACGGGAATCCGTCCATCGCCACAGCCCAGATCGATCAGGAAGTCGCGACGCGATACGCCGGCAACTTTCAACATCGTATCCACGACGTTCTGCGGCGTAGGTACATAGGGAACGTCAAGCGGCCGGGGAGGGCCATTCTGGGCGAGGGCCGCGCCAAAAGTGAGAGCCGAGACCGCCAAAGCGCCGACGCATACACGGAGAGGTGCACCACGCAGAACGAGAGATATCATCGTTTGCTCTTAAACCTGAATCGGTGACTTTGCGCACCGTTCGGCTGGCTGCTTTGCAAGTGGCTGGATCGGGGTGGCCGGTGGCAGAAGGGCGAAAGCGCGCAGGCTTCGCACTTCGCGGGGGCGACACGCCCCGGCGGCTGGCACTGCGACGCTG
>CAMAYR010000151.1 GCA_945862355.1 Devosia equisanguinis
GGTCGATGTGGGCACAGATCATGGTCGACACAAGGACTACAGCCGTACAGCGACGGGTATGAGGACGGGTGGCGAGCGGCACTGGCACCGGGAGGTTCAGGGCGTTGCCTCGCAACGCCTGTTCGATGGGTTCGAGGCCTGGCACGAGATTGCGAGGCAGAAGAACCGCGTGGAAAGCGCGCGCTGGCGCGTGATCGATACTGCCAACTCAATCGCGTTGCGGGCTGTGCAGGCCTATCTCGAGCTGCAGCGCGCCTACGCTGTCCTGAGTGCGGCCAGGGCGAACCTGAGCTCGCACCGGGCATTGCTGTCGCGGATCGGCGGTCGCGTGGCGGGAGGTCGTGGCGCCTCGTCCGATCTCAGCGAGGCACAATCGCGAACCGCGCAGGCCGAAGCTTGGGTCGTGGAAGCCCAGGGCCGGTTGCGCGATGCGGATTCGCTGTTTCGCGCCGTGGTCGGGAGGGCGCCGGGTAAGCTGACGTCGGCCGGCGTGCCGCCGGTAGGGCGTCCGCCGAATGTCGAAACAGCGGTGGCGCAGGCGGTCGCCTTCGCGCCGTCGGTGCTGGCGACCCAGCACGACGCTGCGGCAGCCCAAGCCGCGCTCGGCAGCACTCATGCGCGTTTCATGCCGCGGGTGAATCTCGAGGTTTCCACTCATCGTGGTTGGGGCATGACCGAGGACGGCGATCGCAGCGTGGACACGCGTGCCATGCTGGTGGTGCGCTGGAACCTGCTCAATGGCGGCATCGACAAGGCTCGGATCTGGGGAGCGAAATCCCGGTCACGGGAGGCCGCCGAGATATCTGCCAACACGCGGCGTATCATCGAGCGCGAGAGGATGGCATCCTGGAACGCGATGCAGACGGCGGGCGCGCGTGTTCCTCTGCTGCGAAGGCAGGTGGAAAGCATCGTTTCTACGCGCCGGGCATATAATGCGCAGTTCTACGGTGGATCGCGGCGCCTGCTCGATCTGCTCAATGTGCAGTCGGAGCTGTTCATGGCGCAGGCAACGCTGCGCACGGAAGAGTTCGTGCGGGTCTACAACAGCTACCGGTTGCTTGCCGCGATGGGGACGCTCGTTCCGGCTCTAGGTCTGCAACCACCGCCAGAGGCTGCCCCCCCCCACGCGCCGACCGTGGTCCACGGCTGGCGCGATGGATGGCAGAACTCAGGTCGCGACATCGACTACCACCTCCGCAACAAGGCAGACGCGACACACCCGAGTCCGAGCAAGTAACGGAGCTGCGCGTCGACGTTTGTGCGGTGCTGGTTTGGTTCGGGCTGAAGAGGTGTCGTGCGGGTCGAGCTGGAATTCGGCGAACGTTTCCAGCTCTTGATTTTTCGTGCTCCATACGTCCCCGGTGGGTCCACCTCGGGCGGTTGCAATCCAGCGCAATGAGGCCAACTGCCGATGAGCGGCATATTCGGGATGCAGCAGCGCCTCGAGCACGCCGTGCAGACGTTCGGTTCGCCGACGCAGCGGAAGGGGAGTGCGCTAGGCTGCGAGGATCTACTGGCGCTGGCGCTTTGCGATGTCGCGCGCCACTATGGTACCAACGTCAGCTCCATCTCGCTGGTGGCTGGCCTTCCGCTGGTCGAGGGCAGGTTGCCTCTCGAGCACGTCGATGCTGCGGCCCGGCGGGCTGGGCTGATCGCGGAAATCGTCACGGCTGATCCCCTCCGGCTCACGGAAGTCGAGTTACCGGCCATCGTGCTGATGCGTGAAGGCGGCGCCGACGTCATCTGGTCGGTCGAGCGCGGTGATGACGGCGGCGCTGTCAGCGTAGTTTCGAGCGCGCCAGGCAAAAAAGATCTGGCAGCGAGAATCCCGGCGGAAGAACTCGCCGCAGCGGCGAGCGGTCGCGTCGTTCGGCTACGGCCGGCAGCGGCACTGGACGATCGGGGGCTCGATGCGCGCGATCGTGAGCGGGTCTCGTGGCTGCGTCCGGCCTTTGCAGCGAGCAATCGGATCTACGCGGAGGCGATCGCCGCGACGATTGCGATCAATCTTCTAGCACTGGCGCTGCCGTTGTTCGCCATGAACGTCTACGACCGCGTGCTGCCGAATGCTGCCGCCGAGACGCTCTGGTCGCTGTCGATCGGTGTGATGCTGGCAACGTTGTTCGACTTCCTGATCAAGGTTCTGCGCGGCCATTTTGTCGATACCGCCGGCCGACGCGCCGACGTTGTGCTCAGCAATTTGATCTACAGCCGGCTGATCGGGGCGCGCCTCGACGGGCCTGCCGTTTCCGCCGGCGTGCGCGCGAATACCATGCGAGAACTCGATACGCTGCGCGAGTTCTATAACTCTGCCACGCTCACCGTGTTCGGCGATCTGCCGTTCATGTTTGTTTTCATCGCGATGATCGGCTTCGTCGCCGGCTGGCTCGTCGTGATCCCTCTCGCGGCCATTCCGATCGTGCTCGCGATCGGTTGGGCCACGCAGCGGGCCATAGGGCGTCTGATGGAGGCAGCGCTCCGCCAGTCAGCCGTCAAGAACGCCGTCGTGGTCGAGACGGTGATGGGGCTCGAAAGCATCAAGGCTGCGGGAGCGGAAAGCTGGGCTGCGGCCCAATGGGAAAAAGCGACCGCGGAGAGCATCCGGACCAGCAACGAGATGAAGCAGTGCAGCAACATCGGCATCTTCACCGTGCATGCCGTACAGACGCTCACGCAGGTCATCATGATCGTGGCAGGGTTCTATGTGGCGGCTGCGGGCAATCTCACGATGGGTGCGCTGATTGCCGCCACCATGCTTGCAGGACGTGCGATGCAGCCGCTTTCGCAAGTTGCCCTACTCATCGGCAGGCTTCACCAGACGCGACTTTCCTACAATCTGCTGGACGAGATCGTGCGTGCGCCGCAGGAGCGGCCGGAAGGCGAGAGGCTGATCGGTCAGCATCTTATTGCCGGCGGGGTGGCGTTCGAGGGCGTGCGGTTCCGCTACGAGAAGGACGCTGCGCCGGTGCTCGACGAGGTGTCGTTCACGATCGCGCCGGGAGAGCGCGTTGGGCTCATCGGCGGCATCGGTTCAGGCAAGACGACGATTTTGAAGCTTGTGCATGGGTTGCGCCAGCCCGATGACGGTCGAATCCTCATCGACGGCATTCCCGTGTCGCAACTCGATCCTGCCGTGCTGCGCACCGGTGTCGGTCTTGCCCTGCAGCAAGCCGATCTGTTTCATGGCACGATCCGATCCAACATCACGCTCGGCGATCCTGGCGTCGACGAGGCCGCGCTGCTCGAGGCCGCGACAGTGGCAGGTGCGCTCGATTGGATCGTGCGCTTGCCGAGGGGGCTCGAAACTGCAGTGCGCGAGAGGGGCGCTGGGCTGTCGGGAGGGCAACGGCAGACGATCGTTCTCGCACGTGCGTTGTTGCGGCGACCGCGCGTGCTGCTACTCGACGAGCCGACCAGCGATCTCGATCCGCGCACCGAGCAGATCGTGGTCGATCGCATGAAGCCCTGGCTCGAGGGGCGCACGGCGCTGATCGTCACGCACCGGACTGCGATGCTCGCGCTCGTCGATCGCCTGATCGTGATCGAGGGCGGGCGCAAGCGGCTCGACGGTCCCAAGGCTGCAGTGCTGGCTTCGCTCGCGGCGGCAACGAGCCTGACCGGAACTGCCAAGGCGGAGACCAAGAAGCCATGAGCGCCCGCCCCGATCGCGTTGTGCTGGAAAAGACGAAGGCGCCTGTTTTCGCGGCGCGGCCACGGGCGAATGGCGTGCCAACTGCGATCAGCGCGGACCTGCTGGCGATACCCTCGACTTCCGCCAGCGTCCTGATGCTGTCTCTGGTCGCGCTCGTTGCCGCCTTCATCGTGTGGGCGTCGTTCGCCTCCTTGCAGGAGGTCACCACGGGGCGCGGACGTGTGACGCCGGCGAGCAAGATCCAGGTGGTGCAGAACCTGGAGGGCGGCATCGTGCGGGAGGTGCTGGTGCGCGAAGGCACGTTCGTGCGCGAGGGCGACGTGATACTGCGCATAGATCCGACCATCGCCGGCTCATCGCTGGGAGAGGCGCGCGAGAAGATGCAAGGTCTCACTGTTCTGATCGCTCGGCTGGAAGCGGAAGTGGAGGGCCGGCCGCTCGCGTTCTCGACCGAGATCGAGAGCAGCAGGCCCGATCTCGTCTCACATCAGAGGGAGCACTACGAGACGCGCCGCAAGGAGATAGAGGCCGCGGTTG
Source organism: Devosia equisanguinis (assembly GCA_945862355.1). Classification (GTDB taxonomy): domain Bacteria; phylum Pseudomonadota; class Alphaproteobacteria; order Rhizobiales; family Hyphomicrobiaceae; genus CAMDPA01. The sequence continues at coordinate 4,190 of CAMAYR010000151.1, forward strand.
CAACATTCGATTCGCAAGAGCGACAGCGGCGACAGGAGATAACTGAGACGCAATCGAAGATCGAGACACTGCGGCGCGGGCTGGCGATCGCACAAGAAGAGCTCGAACTCATTCGACCGCTGGAGCGCATGAAGGCTGCGTCGCGTTCCGAACTGCTCGTGGCACAGGGCAAGCTCAACGATACGCGCGGGGCGCTCGAGGCGACCACTCTGGCACTGCCGCGTCTGGAAGCGGCAATGGATGAGATCGCGCGTCGGCGGACCGAGCGCATCGAGGCATTCCGGAGTGATGGCCTGCAGAGACTTTCGAGCGCACGCGTCGAGTTTGCCGCCCTGGTCGAACTCAGCAAGGGAACGGAAGACAAGTTGGCGCGAACGACCGTTCGTGCGCCGACAGCGGGGATCGTGAAGACGGTGCATGTAACGACGCCGGGCCAAGTTGTGCAGCCCGGCCACAACCTGGTCGAGATCGTACCTGTCAACGACAATCTCGTGGTCGAGGCGCAAGTGCGCCCGCAGGATATCGCTTTCCTGCGACCGGGCCAGGATGCGCTCGTCAAGATCACTGCTTACGATTTCGCCATCTATGGCGGACTTTCCGCCAAGCTCGAGAATATCGGTGCGGACAGCATCAGCACCGACAAGGGGGAGACCTACTATATAATACGAGTACGGACCGATAAGGCGAACCTGTCGCATCGCGGCAGCGCGCTGCCGATCATCCCCGGAATGGTTGCGGAGGTGGATGTGATAACCGGGTCGAAGACCGTGATGGGCTATCTCACCAAGCCGCTCGTGCGTCTGCGGCAGGTCGCAATGCGGGAGCGGTGAGCGTCGAAGCGGCGACAATCATCGTCCTCGCGAACGGCCGGCGCCGAGAAGGCCGCGTGCGACGGCGGAGACGATGAAGCGGATCTGTCGCTCGGTCTCCTCGGGGCCGAGCCCGCCCAGCTTGCCGTCAAGCGCCAGCCAGAGAATGCCATGCACTGCCGAGAACAGTGCGCGTGCAGCGGTGAAGCGCTCGGCCGCGTCGGCGATGTGGTCTGTCAGGCCGCCTTCGACCAGTGTGAAGAGGGCTTCCTGCTTCATCCGGTATTCGTCCGGAACGGACTTGCCGGATTCCATTCGGTGATCGAACAAGGCCCGCCAGCGATTGTTCTGGCGAAATGCGAAGTCCCGATAGGCGAGCGCCAATGCGATCAGCCGCTGCTCCAGGCCGCTCGATGCCGCCGCTCTCGAGGCAGCGTCGAGCGCCTCACCCAGAGCGTCGATGGTGCGCGTGTTGACGGCAATCACCAAGCCATCAAGGCCGCCGAAAACGTTGTAGAGCGTGCCGACGGAGCAATCGGCCTCCTGAGCTACGCGCCTTGCCTGCACGGATGAAAGCCCTTCGGCGGCAACGAGGCGCTCGGTGATGTCGGCCATGCGCGTTTCCAGGCGCTGTCTGTAAGGCGAGGGCTCTGTCATCTCGTCTCCTGGTCGGTGCGCCGCTGTCCCGACGGTGGGGCGCAGGTTCTCCAGACTTCATTAACCCATTCTCAGCTTCGCGTGAACCCAGTTCATATTTTTCTTGCAAGAGCCTGCGGACGGCGGTATCAATGCATTGCATGAACTTAGTTCATGTAAGGTCACATGGTCTTCGTCTGGTTTGTACGAGATATATCGCCTCTTATAGCGGTATTCTTGTGCATCCAAGCCCTGACTTTTCGACCTGAGCTTCATCAGTGCGAGTTAATATGATCTATGTTCATATGATTGGGCGTCAGGAGGTGCCCGAGCCATGTTGAAGATCCTGAGTACGCTTGTTCGGGGTGCGGTTGCGGAAGCAGAGGAAGCCGTGCTCGACGCCAATGCCACGCGATTGCTGGCGCAGCAGTTGCGGGAGGCGGCCGCGGCGCTCGAGCATTCAAATAGGGAGATGGCTTGCGCGATGGCCTACCGCGCCAGCGAGGAGCGGGCGGCGACCTCGCTCGATCAGCGAATTGGCGAGTTGGAGACGAGCGCGGTGTCGGCCATCCGCGGCGGGCGCGATGATCTCGCGAGCGAAGCGGCAGTCGTGATCGCTGCGACGGAGGACGAGCGGCGGGATCGCCGCGAGGCGATCGTTCGGTTCGACGCGGATATCGTGAGGCTGCGTCAGCTCACCGACCACGGGGCCAAGAGGCTCGCGGAATTACGGCGCGGGCTGGAGATGGCGCGCGTGCAGGAAGCGCTGGCGCGGGCCGGCGCAAATGGGCGGCGGGCCATCGTCGTCGGTAGCGGTGCGCTAAGGGATGCGGAGCGGACGCTTGCACGTATCAAGGATCGCCACCAGGGCGACGAGGACATGCACGAGGCGCTGGAGGAACTCGAAAGGGAGGTGTCGGCCGGCAATCTCGACGAGCGAATGGCAGACGCTGGTTTCGGCGCTGCCAAGCGCACGGCTTCCAGCGACGTTCTGGCGAGGCTTCGGGAGAAAGCCGCAGCTTGCGAGCAGGCACCCCCCACATCCCACAGCTCGCCCCGCGAGGCCGCGCCATGAACGCGGCTATCAGAGAGCAGCGCGTGCGCATGGCCACGGCCATCGGCGAGCCGGAGCGCATGACAAGCGCTGGCTTTCCACTTCAACCTTCCGTCTATGCACATTGGAGCACTCCGACCATGAATCAGAGCAACTCGGCCGCCTGGGTCACTTACACATACGCATCGTTCGGCAGCGCTGCCGCGATGACCGCACTCGGCATATGGGGAATTCCCGCCGATCTGTGGGTCAAGGGATACCTGGCGATGGCCGTCGTATTTCTCGTCGGCACCTGCTTCACGCTTGCGAAGACAATTCGTGACGAGCACGAGGGCAAGCGGCTCGCGAACCGGCTGGAGGACGCCAAGGCCGAGAAGCTGCTGATGGGTATCGATCGGACATGAAGTGTGATCGAGGGGATGGCCGAACGGCCGTCTCCTCCGGTCACCGGACGGGTCGAACTTCAACGATCGCGCATTCTCCGAGACGACATATTCGCTCCGTGATGCCGGAATAGATCAATCGAAACCGCAGGACTTGCGAGCTTTTCATGCGCAACTCGATCACCGTCGACGGTGCTGCACCCATGAACGTGCCGGAGGAACGGTTGAGCGCTGTCGCGCTGATCGCCTCGGCGGGGCTGATGGGATTTGGCCTCGTGCTTTTCATCGCCGCCAACTGGGATGCGATGGGGAAGTTTCAACGCTTCGGGCTTGTTGCCGTGGTGATCGCGGCGGGCGGGGCGGCTGCAATGCTGCGATCGTGGCTTGCGGCGCCGGGGCTGCTGCTCGCGTTCGCGGGGACCGGTGGAATGCTGGCGCTGATCGGCCAGACCTACCAGACCGGCGCCGATCCCTGGCAACTGTTCGCGCTATGGGCAGCGCTCTGTCTGCCGTGGGCGGTCGCGGCACGCAGCGATGCGCTGTGGGCTCCTTGGGCGCTCGTGGCGATGACCGCGGTGGCATTGTGGTCGCAGTCGCAGCCCGGCGGGTGGTCGGAAATGTTTGCATTCGGTCGCGGAAAATCCAGCGTGCCGACACTGCTCGGCATTCCGACTGTGGTGCTCACGACATGGCTGCTGGCTTCGGGAATCAGTGCGCTGATGTCGCCGTGGCAGGTTCTGGATGCCTGGATGGGCCAGCGCCGGTGGGCGTTCCGGCTGGCGGCGACGCTTACGCTCGTGATCATCTCATCGCATTCGTCTGCGGCGCTGATGGGCACCGAGCGGACCGGGCTTGGCACGTATTTCGCTGGCGTCGCCGGTCTGGTGGCAATCGGTGTGTGGCTGGTGCTCTCCCCGCGGCGTGACATCTTCCTGATCGCTGCCACGGCGCTGGCCGTGAACACGTCGCTGGTATTCGGCTTCGCGCGTATGATCTTTCCCCTGACGCGCAGCGCGGGATGGGGCGACCTCATGCTGGTCGGGCTGGTGGCTGCGGGGCTCATCGCGGCGAGTGTTGTCGGCATCATGCGGCTTGTTCCCGATGCGCGAACGGTCGGTAGCGGGGGCCTCGCCATTGTGAGGCGCGAGGTCGATGCGGCGCGGCCCTGGCCTGTCGTTCTACTGAGCGGCTTCGGCGCCATATTTGCGGCGGTTCCTTTTATTTCCGCGCTCGTGGTGATCCTGGGGCCGGCATTGCAGAAAGGGCCCGTCACATACATCGTCGCGCTGATCGCGGTTCCCATCGCGATGTACTTCATCCGTCGCAGCAGCGGGATGTTCACCGAGCAACTGGCACTTGTCGGGCTCGCCTCCGGGATGCTGCTGCTGCTCTGGGGCATCGTCCGCGATCTCCCCACGGGTACTGCCGGCCTCTTGTCGGGAGCAATCGCGATCGGGTTGGCGTTCGCGCTCGGCAAGGTTTGGCTAGCGGCGCTGCTCGGCGCGGCGGCGACGGCGGGTTTCGCGGTGGCGTTCGACGCGGCGATGATGGCTTTCAAAATGGGGCGCGGTAGTGGGGTGCTCGCCATCGAGTGGAGCGTTCTGGCCGTATCCGGGGTTGTGCTCGTCGAAGCCTGGCGTCAGAACGGCGATCGGCTGCGAACGGTGGTTTTTCGCCTGTCGGGCCAAGAGGTGTCGGGCCATGAGGTGGCCGGCGCGATGCTGTCGGGATGGCTCGCGGCGTCGCTTGCGGGGCTGGCGATCGTATCGGGCTCGGCTTTTCTTTTTGCCGCCCACGTCGGTCCGCGTGGCGGTTTCGGGGTAGCCGCCGCAGGTGAGTGGATCGTATTGGCGCGCATCATCTCCGGTGCGCTCGCGGGGGCTGCCTGCGTGTGGATGTGGAGCGCTGTGCCGTCGCTACGCTCGCGGCTTGCCACGGCGATCATGGCAACGGCGATCGCATTGTCGCTGGTGATGCCTGCGCTGGGAGCTGTGCTCGTGGTGCTCGCGTTTGCGATCAGCACGCGGATGCGCGTTGTCGCGCTTGCGGCAGTCGGGGCGGCTCTGTGGATCATCGGAGCGTTCTACTACAACCTCTCGCTGCCATTGACGCACAAGTCTGCAATCCTGGCTGCGTGCGGCGCGGTAGTCGGCCTTGCGGCGCTGTTTTGTGGTGCGCGGCTGTCGGGAAGGGGCGTGGCCAGGAGCGATGCAGGCGATCGTGGGGTGGCGGCTCTTCCGTTCGCACCGTCATTCGTGCGGACGCTCGCGATTGCCGGGCTTGCTGTCGTCGGTGTCGTCTCGGCCGATGCCATCCGCGGCAAGGAAGTGCTGATCCGGAATGGTGCGCCGGTTTTCGTGGAGCTGGTGCCAGTCGATCCAAGGTCGCTCATGCAGGGCGACTACATGGCTTTGCGCTTCCAGCTGCCGAATGCAGCGCTGCGCGAGTTGCCGTCGTCCGAGGTGCGGCCACGCGGCATCGGCAAGCGTGACGGCAACGGCGTGCTGCGGCTCTTGCGTGTCGGAACGATCGCCACGCCGCTGGCCGAGGACGAGATGATGATCGAGCTCGTGCGCAAGGGCGGACAGTGGATCGTCGTCACCGATGGTTGGTTCTTCAAGGAAGGTACGGCTGAAAAATGGGAGGCGGCGCGCTATGGCGAGTTTCGAGTGCTTCCCGACGGGCGAGCACTTCTAGTCGGTCTCGCCGACAAGGAACGGGTTGCGATCAAGTGACGATCCTGAAGGCTCACTTCTCGAGGGTGAACACCCTCAGCGCTGCGGTCGCGGTTGCGCCGCCCACGATGCACGGCAGGCCGAGTTGCACTTGGCCTAGCGCGCTCGCCGCCACGCAGCCCAGGGCCAGCGCGGTGGTGCCGACCTGTCCCCAGAAGGAGACGTTGCGTTTCGATGCGCCGCCCTTCTGCTTTACGTCGGCGATGGCGGCGAGTGCGTTCTTGCGTAACCTGCCCGTCTCGTAGGTTTCTGCCGCCTCGATGACGTCTGCCAGCGGGCGGGCTGTCGCCTTGGTCTGGCGCTGGGCCTCGCGCTTCAGGAGGGCCAGCAGATCGAGATCGCGCGTGGCGTTGGTCGCAAGTGTCAGCTTGACCATGCTGCCGGCGGTCAGCTTGTCGACGTCATCGCGATCGGTCGACCAGGCCAGGATCTCGATCAGCCGCCCGATGGGGCGCGTGTCGCCACTGCCGTAGTAGTAGCCCCAGAGCGCGTCGATGGCTGCGGGGTTCTGGTCTGCCGGCAGCGCCATCAGATCCGGCAGCTTTCCGTACAAATGGCGCTCGATGAGGACGCGGCGCGCCGGCATTTTCTCTACGAAGCGCGTCATGATAGTGCGCCATTGAGGCAATCCGGACCAGGCGATTGCGCGGACGATCATCACCTGATCCTCCGGCGGCATGGGAAACATCGCCCCGATGAGCTTCTCTGCAAGCTTGGGGTTCGCGCCGATCACACCGGCTGCGAAGCCGAAGTATATGCCGGCGCTGTCGATCTCTTGAAACAAACCGAGGCGGCTCATGGCCTTGACTGCGGCCGGCAATCGTTCGGGTCGGGGTGCGAGGCGATAGTTTTTTATCCAGTGCTGAAGGTCCTCCGCGGAGGCAAAGGGCGCGGGCTTGGGCGGTGCCTTGCTACCCGCCTCGGACGTGGGGACGAGGATGGATGCCAGGAGTATCAGGATTGCAGCTGCGCAACGCATAACCGTGCTCGCTCGTTTTCGGGCGGGGCTTCTTGAGCCTGATCCGAGACACGCCCGCGAGTGGGCAGGATTGTGACAGCGGGAAGGCGATTTTTCGGGCGGTGGGTCGAATGAGGCCCGGCTATGGGCGGCGCTACTCGCCAGCCATCCTCATTCGCGCCTCAGCTTGCTGCTCACGCTCAGCCAAACGGCGTTCGGCCTCCTCGATATAGTTGCGCGTAATGGGCAGCGCATCGATGCTGCGGACGAGCTGGATCTGGAATACCACGAGGCCCTGATAGCGGAACGCGGCCTCGGAGGCTGCCAGGTAGAACTCCCACATGCGCGCGAAGCCTTCGCCACGCAGTTTCACGGCCGTGTCTCGAGAGGTCTGGAAGCGCTCGCGCCATGCCTTCAGAGTCTCGGCGTAATGCAGCCGCAGCACCTCTACGTCGGAGACGATGAGGCCAGCGCGCTCGATTGCAGGCAGCACTTCGGAGAGTGCGGGGAAATAGCCACCGGGAAAGATGTATCTGGCGATGAATGGATTGGTGTGGCCGGGCCCATCGGAGCGGCCGATGGTGTGGATCAGGGCGACGCCGTCCTGGGTCATGAGGTCGGCGACCTTGCCGAAGAACTCGTCGTAGTGATTGACACCGACGTGCTCGAACATGCCGACCGAGACGATGCGTTGAAACTTGCCGCTCACGGCGCGGTAGTCGATCAACTCGAAGCGGGCAGCCTCGGTGAGGCCGGCAAGTGCGGATCGCCTTCGCGCAATGGCGAGTTGCTCGCTCGACAAGGTGACGCCGGTCACGTCGGCATCGCAGGTTCCGGAAAGATAAAGCCCCAGTCCGCCCCAGCCGGAGCCGATGTCGAGCAGCTTGTGGCCCGGCTCTACGGCGAGCTTGGCTGCGATGTGACGCTTCTTGAGAAGTTGGGCGGTCTCGAGATCGATTGTTTCGTGGCCGGGATCGGGGAAATAGGCGCAGGAGTACTGGCGGTCGGAATCGAGGAACAGGTCGTAGATCGATCCGTCGATGTCGTAGTGGTGCTCGACATTGCGACGGGAGCGGGCGGCCGGATTGTATTGCGCGATACGGCGCGTGCGGTGACGCAGGCGCTCCAGACCGACGATCCATTTGGGCAATGCGGCGCCTTCCACACCGCGCATGACGATCGCCAGCAGGTCGTACAAGCTGCCCTCGACCATCGTGACGCGGCCGTCCATATAGCCCTCACCGAGGGCAAGATAGGGATCGCGGGCGAGTGCGCGCTCGGTGGCCCGGTCGGCCAAATGCACGACGACCGGGGTGAGTAGGGCCTGGCCCAAGGGCTCTGGATTGTTGGCCGGTCCGAAGTGGAATTCTTTGCCGGCGCCATTGATGATCGTAAGCCGGCCATGCCGGACGACGCGCTGCAGCACGAGACGCAAGGGAGCAAACATGCTTCCATCCCTTGGTCGCCGCCGGTGGCTCGCAGCCGCCTCAGCGACCCGTATCCTTGTTTTCCGGATGACTATTTCCTGAATCGGTGACTTTGCGCACCGTTCGGCTGGCTGCTTTGCAAGTGGCTGGATCGGGGTGGCCGGTGGCAGAAGGGCGAAAGCGCGCAGGCTTCGCACTTCGCGGGGGCGACACGCCCCGGCGGCTGGCACTGCGACGCTGG
>CAMAYR010000152.1 GCA_945862355.1 Devosia equisanguinis
CGCCAGCGTCGCAGTGCCAGCCGCCGGGGCGTGTCGCCCCCGCGAAGTGCGAAGCCTGCGCGCTTTCGCCCTTCTGCCACCGGCCACCCCGATCCAGCCACTTGCAAAGCAGCCAGCCGAACGGTGCGCAAAGTCACCGATTCAGGTCCATGACTCCAACTCGCCTCCGTGGACCAGGAAGGCCTGGACGAAGCGCCCCCACCCTTAGAGACTATCGTGGGGGAGTGGGCGCGCTTCAATCGAGATACTACATCAGCTCCCGCGCTTCTCGGGTAGCTTGGCAGCGAACTTGCTGCCGCGCACGCACATTTTCCCGCGCGGGTCCTGCCAGAGCCGCTCCGTGGCGTGAAGGTGGCCGAGGGCCTGGGCCACGCTGCGGAACTCGAACTGGGCAAACCGCTCCGCGATGTCGGTATAGTAGAGCGGTTCCTTTTCGATGAGCGCAAGGATCTTGTCGGCGAGATCGACGATCTCCTTCTTCACCGCCGCCTTGCCGGGCTTGTCGGACTTGCCCTTGACGTAGTCATCGACCTTCGCGGTTTCAGCGTAGGCGTAAGTGATGCGCTCGTAGTGCTCCTTGGGGATGCCCTCGGGGATCGTCGCGTCGATGCCCACCTTGGCGCCCGTCGGCACGATGCCGGCACCTTGCGGCAGGCTCGGATCGAGCGGCTTGGCGCGGCTGTTCGGTATGACGATGATGTCCTTGTCGCCCTGCACGCGCGTCGCGATCGCCCACTCTACGTCCATCGGATCGTTGACGTCGATGTCGTCGTCGACCACCACGACGTGCTTCAGGTCCATCACGGAAAGTGCTGCGAGCAGTGCGTTCTTCGCCTCGCCCGGCTGCTTCTTGATCGAGATCACGGCGTGCCAGAACGCGCAGCCGCCGAGGGTGACGTTGATGTCCTTGACGGTGACGCCGGCCGTCCGCAATGCTTGGCGGATCGCGGCGTAGCGCGTGGGAGCCGCGAGCCAGGTGTTCTCCCAGGGCATGTGCAGCGAGTAGTAGATCGCGTCCTTGCGCATGCAGATCGCCTTGATGCGCACCAGCGGGTTCCAGTGCAGGCCGCCCATCAGGCGCGTGAACTCGCCGAAGCGGCCCTCCGGCCACGTCCAGCCGGTCGGCAGGATCTCTGCCTCGAGCACGATCTCCGCATCGGCGATGTAGGGCAGGTCGATGGTTTTGCAGGGGGCGAGCTCGACCGCTGCGCCGCGAATGCCGCCGGCAATCGCCATCTCGTCGACGCCGAGCGGCGCGCGATAGCCCGAGCCCGCGATCTCGATGGGGTGGGTGCCGATCGAGATCGAGATCGGCAGCGGCTCGTTGCGCTCTAAGGCTCGCTGCGCGAACAGGCGCATGTTGTTGGGCGTGACGATGTCGATGCCGGTGAGGTTCTTCTCCTTGACGATGAAGCGATAGATGCCGGAGTTGAGGCCGAGCTCGGGGTCGCGCGCGATGACGACGCCGCCGGTGATCATCGGCCCGCCGTCGAACACCGACGACATCGGGATCGGGATCTTGAACAGGTCGACATCCTCGCCCTGCATGACCACCTCCATCGTGGGGGAGGTGTTGAGCATCTTCGGCTTGATCGGATTGGCGATGCCGTTGGCGAGCTTGTCCTCGACGTCGCGGAAGTCCTTGGCGCCGAGCGACATGATCGCCCGCTCCTTGGTGCGGATCATGCCCGACATGACCGGCATGGAATAACCGATCACGTTGTGGAACATGAGCGCCTTGTCCGACTGATCGACCAGCGTGGCGATATGACGGATGTCGACGGGCTGCTTCATGTCGATCAGCTCGCCGTGCTCACGCAGGCGGTCGAGGAACTGGCGGAAGGTCTCGTGTTGCATTTTTTTCTCTCATAGCGCTGGAATTCGGGGCGGACATTAAGTCACCCGGCGGCAAGGGGAAAGGGGGCGGGCGATACCTACTCCGACAAGATCGCCGCACGAGGAGGGAGCAAGAAGGAAGTAACCATGTCAAATCTGCTTTCACTCGCTGCCCTCACCATTCTCGATGCGGGGCCGGCTGGACAGATCCACGCGGCTGCCGCAGCCGGTTGGCCCTCCGTGGGGTTGCGCCTCATGCCGCTTCTCGATACGGACGCGCGCGTGGTGGGAAACCCGATAGCCGAGGGCGAGCTCCGGCGGTTGATCTCCGAGACGGGCCTTGCGGTGCTCGAGATCGGCGTGTTTCCGGTAAAACCAGTCATGGACTGGCCATTGATCGAGGCCGTGGCCGCCTTCAGCTCCAGCCTCGGTGCGCGGCACCTGGTATGCCCGGTAGAGGACCACGATAACGAACGGCGGCTCGCGGCGTTCCGCAAGCTGTGCGACATCGCCGGGCGAAACGGCATGGATGCGCTGGTGGAGTTCAACCCTTACAGCGCTTGCCCTTCGCTAGACGGTGCCGTCGCGCTTGCCCGGGCGGCACAAAGGCTGGAGGCCGGCCTCGTGATCGACGTGCTGCATTTGTCGCGCTCGGGCGGGAGCGTGGAGGATCTAGCTAGTGTCGAGCCGGGTCTGATCCGCCTGGTGCATCTGTGCGATGCAACGCCGGCACCGGATCGTGATCGCTCCGTGGACGAACTGCGCGCGGAATCACGGACCGCGCGGCTGTTGCCGGGCGAAGGCTCGCTGCCCCTCGATCGGCTGCTCGACGTGCTGCCGCGGGGCGTGGCGCTCAGCGTCGAGGCGCCGAGCGCGCGGCATGCTCACTTGTCGGCTGAGGAGCGGGCGCGACGGGCGCTCGCTGCCACACAGGCGCTGATGGCGCGACGTGAGGCCGAGCGGCGCGGCAGCACAGGTTGAGGAGACTTACTTGCGGCATCGCGGGGGCACATGCATAGTCCGAACGACGTTTCGGCCGGCATCCGGCCAGCCGTCGCGGCGCCAAATCCCGGTCGACGCGCGGCAGATGGGGAAGCTACGGACGGACTGTTCCACCTATTCCACGAGACTATTCCACGAGACGGTTCCAAGAGAGCAGTGAAGGAGAATGCCATGCGCGTGCGCGTGAACGACATCGATGTGAACTACGAGATCTCCGGCAAAGAAAGCGCGCCACCCGTCGTGCTGCATCATCCTCTGGCGACGGAGCTTTCGGTCTGGGACGAGTTGACGGCAGCGCTGGAGCCCAGCTATCGCGTCATCCGCCTCGACGCGCGCGGGCACGGTAAAACCGATACGACGCCTGGCCCCTACGACATGACGAAGCTGGCCGGCGACGTCGTTGCCTTCATGGACAAGCTCGGCATTGCGAAGGCGCGCTATCTCGGCCTGTCGATGGGCGGGTTCGTCGGTAACATCCTGGGCTATGCGCATCCCGAACGCTTCCACTCGCTGGTGCTCGTCTCGACGTCGAGCGACATGTCGGCGGCCCGGGCGATCTGGGAAGGTCGCGTCAAGACCGTCGAGCAGGAGGGTATGGCGAAGTCCATCGTCGAAGGCTCGATGCAGCGCTGGCTTTCGCCCGATGCATTGAAGAGTAAGCCCGAGGTCGTCGCGCGGCTGTCCAAGATGGTCGCCGATACGTCGCCGGCAGGCTTCATCGGGTGGTGCCAGGCGATCATGGACTTCAACGTCACGAGCCGCCTGAAAGAGGTCAAGGTGCCGGTGCGGATCATCGCCGGCTCGCTCGATCCAGCCACCACGCCGGCGATGATGCAGATCATGCACAAAGAGATACCCGGCTCGGAGTACGTGGAGATTCCGGGCGTTGCACACATGCTGCACGTGGAGGCGCCCGCGAAGTTCCACGCCGAGGTGCTGCCGTTCATGGCCAAGCACGGGCCGAAGGCGTAAGGGGCTCGCGCGTGCCGCCGCCCGCCACAACGCGCGTCGTCGTGGTGGGCGGCTATGGTGCTTTCGGCGTCAGGGTAGCCGAGCGGCTGGCACTCCGCGGGGAGTTCGATGTCGTAATCGCAGGCCGGTCGATCGAGCGGGCGCGCGTCGCGGCCGAGGCGCTTCAGCGGGCCTCGAAGAATGACGTGACGGCTGCGGTGCTCGATGCGCAGCGGCCCGACGTGGCGGCGCTGGCAGCACTCGAGCCTCGCGTCGTGATCAACGCGTCGGGTCCGTTCCAGGCGCAGGACTACGCACTGGCTCGAGCCGCCATTGCTGTCGGCGCGCATTATGTCGATCTTGCCGACGCGCGCGGCTTCGTGACGGGCATCACCGCGCTCGATAGATCGGCGAAACAAGCCAACGTGCTGGTGACGAGCGGTGCGAGCAGCGTGCCAGCGCTCGCGGCGGCCATCGTCGACCACCACATGCCGGCGTTCGCGCGGCTCGATACGATCGAGCATGGGATCACGCCGGCCAACGGCTACGATCCGGGCGTTGCCACGACGGCATCCATTCTCGGCGGGCTCGGCAAGCCGATACCGATGCTGATCGACGGGGAATGGACGACGGTACATGGATGGCTCGGCCTGAGGCGCGTCGCCATTCCAGGTCTCGGGAGCCGCCTGATGGCATATTGCGACGTACCCGACGTCGAGTTGTTCCCCGCGCGCTACAGGAACGTTCGCACAGTGCGCTTCCTGGCGGGACTCGAAGTCACGATGTTCCAGCTTTCTCTATGGGTGCTGGCGATGGTTGCCAAGCGCGGACTGATCAGCCGGCCCGAGCGGCTCGCCGGCGTGCTGATGACGATGAAGCGCCAGTTGCGGTTTCTCGGCAGCGATGCCGGCGGCATGATCGTTCGGCTTTCGGGGCTCTCGAGTGAAGGCATCCCGCTGACGCGCGTCGTCTCGCTCGTCGCACGGGATAATATGGGGCCTTTTGTGCCGGCGATCGCGGCGGTGGTGATCGCGCGCAAGCTGGCGCATGGCGACATCCAAGCGCGCGGAGCGATGCCGTGTCTCGGCTTGATGACGCTCACGGAGTTCCAGGCGGAGGTTGCCGACCTTCCCATCGAGATCACCACCCACGACGCATAGAGGCGATCACGCCGCAGCAGCGGAGACGCGGCCTCTCATCATGTCCGCGGCCTTCTCCGCCATCATGATGACGGGCGCATTCAGATGGCCCGAGATCAGGTCCGGCATCACGGAGGCGTCCACGACGCGCAGGCGTTCGGCGCCGATCACGCGGAGTTGGGGATCGACGACCGCATCCGGGCCGGTGCCCATGCGAACGGTGCCGGCGGGATGATCCGCCGTCGTGACAGTGCGGCGCAACCAGTCGTCGATCGCGGCGTCCGTCGCAATGCCGGGGCCGGGCGCCAGCTCATCGCCGCGGAATGAAGCCAGCGGCGCGCGCGAGGCGATGTCGCGGGCGATGTGGAAGCCTTCGCGCAGCTTGGTGAGGTCGGAGGGGTCGCTGAGGAAGTTGAAAGCGATGCGCGGCTTGTCGGCCGGGTCCTTCGAGCGCAGCGTGACCTTGCCGCGAGAGGCTGGATGAAGCAGACACGGCCGGATGCCGAAACCGTCCGCGTAGGCAGGCCGGATGCCGGGAAACCAGACGTGGGCTGCCGGCGGCGCGCCGCGGAACATGAACTCGATGTCGGGCGCCTCGAGGCCTTCGCGCGTCTTGATGAAGGCATGAAGACCGCCCGGCACGACCGTCGCGCGCCCGGTGCCGAACAGATAGGCCTGAGCCATAGCCAGCGCGATGCGGTCCGCGCGCAGTGTGTCCCGGAACGTGCTCGGTTTATCCGGGCGCGACCACAGGAGCAGTGGCGCAAGATGGTCCTGGAGGTTCTCGCCGACGGGGAGGTCGAGCCGCGGCGTGATGCCGAGCGACGACAGATGCGCGGCCGGACCTATTCCCGACAGCATCAACAGTTGCGGCGAGTTGAATGCGCCCGATGCCAGTATCACCTCGCTGCGGGCCTCCGCGCTATGTAGATCGCGGCCGACGGCGTACTCGATGCCCGTGGCCCGGCTGCCTTCCATTACGATGCGCGTGGCGAGCGCGCCGGTCACCACCGTCAAATTGGTGCGCGAGCGGACCGGCGCGAGATAGGCAACGGCCGTCGAGCACCGTCGACCGTTCCTTATCGAATACTGGCTGCGGCCGAAGCCTATAGGGGCTGGTCCGTTGTAGTCGTCGGTGATCGGCCAGCCGGCTTCGCGCGCGGCCCCCCGCCAGGCGTCGTAAAGCGGATCGTTCGTGCGGGCCCACTGCACGCCGATCGGGCCGGAGCCGCCGCGGCCGTTGCCGGCGCCTTCCTCCCAGCTCTCGATGTGCTCGAAGTATGGCTGGCAATCCTGCCAGGACCAGCCGAGCGCGCCCTTCTGCGCCCACCTGTCGTAATCGCCCGGCGAACCGCGCGTCCACGCCATTACATTGATCGCTGACGATCCGCCGAGAACCTTGCCGCGCAGTGCTCTTAGCTTGCGGCCGGCAAGGCCCGGCTCGGGCTCTGTGTCGTAGCCCCAATCGTGCAGGCGGTGCTCGTGGATCTTGCCCATGCCGAGCGGCACGTGGATGAGCGGGTCGAGGTCGCGGCCGCCGGCCTCGAGCAGCAGAACCGTGGCTGCGGGGTCCTCGGTCAGTCGATTGGCGAGAACACATCCGGCGGAGCCTGCGCCGACGATGATGTAATCGAAGCTGCGGAGTGTCTGTTTCATGGGGTGGGGTTCGTATCAGGAGATTTCGGATGCGCTAGAGTCTTTCCGGCGGAAGTGGAAGCGCCAGAAAGACTCCAGCCTCTGATTTGTCGTGCGATTCACGCCCTCGGTAGTTCCATCTCGGACGATCGCACTTCAGCGTAGCCTTCCGCGAGATCGCGGGCGAGGGCGTTCGGATCACGTTCGGCAGGTGGGCCGTAGCCGCCGCCGCCGGCGGATTGCAGGACGAATCGGCTGCCCGCCTTCATGTCGTAACGGCCGGGTGGGCTCTCCTGCTCGTCCGCCGTGCCGGCAGCGGTGACGAACCGCGCGCGGCCTCCGGGCTCGCCGCCGGCCAGGCCGTTGGCGGGAAACCGCGACTTGTCGAAGCGACGGATGACGGTGGCATCCTCGAGCAACTCGTACTCGCGGACCATGCTGAGGCCGCCGCGATGCTTACCCGCGCCACCTGATCCGGCCAAGAGGTCGAACCGGAGGATACGACAGGGAAACTCGGATTCCAGGATCTCGATGGGTGTGATGTGCAGGTTCGACAGATGCGCGGCGGTTCCCGATGTGCCGTCGCCCGCAGCACCGCCGCCGTAGGCGGAACCCAGGATCTCGTACTGCATTCCAGACTGGCCCGGCCGCGGTTTCGACCAGATCAGGCCGAGTGCGCTGGAAGAGCCTGCCCCAGCCACGGCACGACCCGGCACGAATTGCGCCATCGCCTCCAGGATCGTGTCGACGAGCTTGAGGTTGACCATCTGGTAGTTCGAGACCGCGGCCGGCGGCTCGGAATTGGTCACCGTGCGCGGAGCGAGCACGATGTCCACGCAATCGCGCATACCGTCGTTGAAGGCGAGGTCGGGCCCCAAACTGCCGATCAGACAATAGAAAACGCATGCCTCGATCATGGAGGGGCGCAGGTTGACGGGGCCTTTCGCCTGCGGGTCGCTGGCGGAGAAATCGAAGGTGGCGCGGCCATTCCTCACCTCGACGCGGACGGCGAGCTTCACGGGCTTGCTGAAATCCACGCCGTCGCTGTCGATGTAGCCCGCCGCCTCCGCGACACCATCGGGCAGGCTCGCCATACGGCTCGCAAGCTCATCGGCGGCGCCTTGCAGGATTGCGGCAAATGCTTCCGTCAGCGTGGCAGAACCGAAGCGCGAGGCCAACTCCGCCACACGGGCGGCTCCCATCTCTGTAACTGCGATCTGCGCGCCGACGTCACCCTTCACGAGCACTGGCTGGCGCGTGTTGGCAAGGATCAGTCGCTCGATGTCGGGCAAGGCCTCGCCGCGCGCGCGGATCTTTATCGGCGGCAGCAGCAGGCCCTCCTGGAAAATCTCCGTAGCATTGGCCGAGGTCGAGCCGGCGATGGCGCCGCCGACGTCGGCCTTATGTGCGATCGAGCCCGAGAAGGCGATGATCTCGCCGTTCGCGAAGACCGGGGCGACGAAGGCCATGTCGGAGACGTGGGGAAGCCCGCCCTCGTAGGGGTGATTGGAAACGAACACGTCGCCCGGCTCGATCGCCGTCAGAGGGCCGCCCGCGCCGTCGTAGACCTCCAGGATGCGGCCGACGAGGTGACGGTAGACAGGCGCATGGAAAAACATCGGCGGAGCGACGATCAGTCGGCCCGTGCAATCGAGGATCACGCAGGAGAAATCGCGGGATTCGCGGATGATCGTGGAATAGCCCGAGCGGTAGAAGAGATAGTGCATCTCCTCGACGAGGCTGCCGATCTTGTTTCGCAGGATCTGGATCGTAATGGCGTCCATGGGCTCTCGTCCGCAGCCTTGGGGCAGGATTGGTCGGACCCAGCATAGACGAGCGGGCGGGCGCGTCGAGAGCCGGCTTCCTGGTTGGTCAGACGGTCTTGCTCGACATTGGGCTATCGCAGGATTGCGCGGAACCGTATTTTTCCGATTTACTCGGCCCAACAATGTACGATCGGGCGTCGCGCCGCGCGCTCGAGGACTGCAGGCAGACCTGAAAGACCGAGGGGGGAGCGCCCAGTGACGAACGACGACAGCAGGACAGATCCGAGCAAGATCGACTACGAGGCAGAGTACAACAATCGCCTCCTGGTGCCTGACAACGCGAAGTACGGCGCGCGGTGGGCCGACGAATCAGCGCGCGTCCGCGCCTTGCTCACCTGCGAGCCCGACATCCCCTATGGCCCAGCGATCCGCAACCGATACGACCTGTTCCTGACATCGCGGCGGGGCACGGCGACGCCGTTGGCCGTCTACATTCACGGCGGCGTATGGCAGCGCGGGGACCGGAAGGACTACAGCTGCGTCGCAGAGCAACTGGTCGCGCGCGGCGTCGATCTGGCGATGCCGTCCTACACGCTCGGGCCGGAAGCGAGCGTCACGCAGATCTTCGAGGAGTTGCGGGGGTTCATGCGCGCGCTTTGGGCTCGGACCGGACGCCGCCCGCTGGTGATCGGCCACTCGGTCGGCGGCACGATGGCCGGTGCGATGCTGGCAACCGACTGGTCCAAGGTCGGCGATGTGCCGGATGATCTGGTGCGCGCGGCTTATGCGATTTCGGGCGTGTTCGAGGTGGAGCCTTACGTGCACACCTCCTACAACAAGGCAATCCGCCTGACGGCGGAGGAAGCGCGGCGCGTCAGCCCGGCGCTGTGGCCAGCGCCGAAGGGCCTTACGCTGGTAGCCGCCGTGGGCGGGGCGGAGAGCCGAGAATTCGTCCGCCAAAGCCTCGATGTCGTCGCGCGCTGGTCGCCGGCGGGCGTCAAGGCCGAGTGCGTCGTCGTGCCAGGCGGCAACCACTTTTCGGTGGTGGACGAGCTGATGCGCCCCGGCAGCGCAATGCTCGAGCGTTGCGTCGGGCTTGCGCAGGCCGCAGCGCGTGTTTGAGAGGTGTGCGCGAGTGTCACGCCACTCCAGTCGGCCCCGATCAGGGCGAAAACAGCGCGTTCAGCTTGATTTGGACGCGCGGGTCCTCCGGTAGCGTCAGGGCGAAGTCCTCGGTCAGCACGCGGCGAAGCTCGTCGGCGCTCGTCAGCGTCCGCTTCTGGGATGGCCCGCCGGTGGGATGGATCGACATGGCCGTGTCGGCGAGAGCAAGGCGGCGGCCCGGGAGTGGCCGCGCGGCCACCAAGCGAACGACGAAGGGCGAGCGCGGATGGGTCGCCATGTAATAATTGGCGACCTCGTAGTCGGGCGCGATGTGCTCCTCGAGCCCGAACTCGTACATCGCGCGCCAGGTGTCGCCGGCCTCTGCCTCGAGCACCCACGTAGGGGGCAAGTTATTGACCGTATCCGCCGTGGCCCGCGTTAGACGCACCCGCTCGTGCGGCGTCGCCTGGACCACGTCGGCGGCAAGGCGAAGTGGCGCCGTCAGCGTCAGGCCACCAAAGCCGACATCGGCAATGCAGGGACCGGACGGCGTCTCGACCTTCATCAGCATGTGATTGCGAGGGTGACGGCCACCACCTGGCGGCGTCGAATAGAGCACGCGCGCGGACAGGCCCCGGACCTCGAAGCCGAGGGCTTCCAGAGCGGCCCATAACAACGTGTTGTGCTCGTAGCAGTAGCCGCCGCGCCCATCGCGCACGAGCTTTGCCTGTAGCGCCGCGATGTCGAGCGCCACGGTTCGGCCAAGCCAGGGATCGAGGCTGTCGAAGGCGATCGCACGCGGATGCAGCTCATGCAGTGCCGCCAGCACCGCAAACGTCGGCTGTCGCGGGCCATCATAGCCGATGCGACCGAGATAGGCGTCCAGATCGAAAGGCATTGGGGCGCTCCACCCTGCTGTGCTCTCGGCTGAATCACCGGACACGCTGCGACCCATATATACGATGGCACCGCGTAGCTGAAACTTCCACGCCATCGGCGGGCGGCGGCACCAGGATGCTAAGGCGGTCATAATCGGGCTGCGGACTTGACAGGCCTGCGCGTTCCATCGAGCGTGATGGTCCAGGCTTCGCCTCGGTAGGCTGAGCCACTTCACGGGAGGTCCCATGACAAGGCCACACTGGTTGCCCGCCGCAGCCGCGATCGCAGCGCTTGGTTGCTCTGCTGCCCTATCCGTCGCCCAGGCAGCGGACTTTCGGATGTTGTCGAGCTGGGATCAGAACTATCCTATGCGCAAGCTCCTGGTGGAGCCCTTCGTAAAGTCCGTGAACGCTGCGAGCAAAGGCAGCGTCAACATCCGACTGAGCGGTCCGGAGACGGTTCCTCCGTTCGAGCAGTTGCAGCCGACTGGCTCGGGCGCGTTCCATTTCCTGTTCACGCATGGCGCCTATCACTTCGGGACCTCGCCGATTGCCACCGCCGTCGAAGCGATTTCGGGCGGGCTGGAGGAATGGCGCAAGGCCGGCGTCAAGCAGGAGCTCGACAAGCACTACAACCAGTTCGGCGTGACGTTGATCGGGCTCGCGGTGTCGACACCGGGCAGCGGCTACAACATCCTGCTGCGCCAGCCGGTGAAGCCGACGGGCGACCTGGCCGGCTACAAAGTGCGCGGTACGCCCACATATGGCGGCGTGTTCAAGATGCTGGGCGCATCGCCGGTGGTGTTGCCGCCCGGGGAAATCTACACGTCTCTGGAGAAGGGTCTCGTGGACGGGGCAGCATGGCCGACGTTCGGCATGACCAACTACCGATGGAACGAGGTCGCCAAATATCTGCTGCGACCCGCATTCGGCACCACGACCCAGCTCGTTTTCGCTCACAAGGCGACATGGGACCGGATTGGCGAGGCCGACCGCAAGATCGTGCTGGCCGAGATCACCAAGCTGGAGGACGCCTATACCAAGGCATTCGACAAGGTCATGCAGGACGAGGAGGCAGAGCTGAAGTCCAAGGGCGTGACAGTCGTGCAGATGGGCGATGCACAAAAGGCCAAGCTCGGCCAAGCGTGGTCCGAGGGTCTTTGGGAGCTGACGGGCCAAAAGAACGCAAAGGACACCACCGCGCTGCGCAAGTTCGCAGTCTCGAAGGGGCTGTCGAAATAGAAGAACCGGCTGGGAGGGGCGGGCGCTGCGTCCCGCCCGCCCGCTCGCCGAGCATGCCAATTCGCGGATCAAGGTGAGTGATGGCCTCGAGCAATGCCGACGGTGAAGGACACGGGGCAAGACACGGCACAAGTCTGGCAAGCCGCCTCAGCTCGGCGCACGATGCCGTAACTGCGGCCTCGTTTCAGCTGGCCGTGATGTGCCTCGGCATAATTTCCGTGGCGTTCTGCTACGAGGTCGTCGCGCGATATGCCTTCAATGCGCCGACGGTGTGGGCGAACCCTCTCGTGTCGTATCTGCTCTGCGCGATGATCTTCCTGGCCTTGCCGGAGATGACGCGGACATCGCAACACATCTCGATCAACATCCTGATCGGGGCCCTGTCCGCCTCGACTGCAGCCTTGCTGCAACAGGTGATCAGAGCGATCGGGCTCGTCGCCTGCATTCTCGCCGCCTGGATCACGGCGGGAGAGACGGGCGCGCAGATCACCGGGAATATCTGGACCATCTCGTACTTCCCCGTGCCGAAGTGGCTCATCTCGATTTTCATTCCCTATGGCCTGCTCAGCGCAGCGCTCTACTTCCTTCGGCAGATCGCCGGGGATCGGGCATCGCCGATCGAGGAGACCGGGGCATGAGCTGGATCGTTGCTCTCTCCGTCGGGCTGGCGCTGCTGCTGGCGCTGCTCGTCATCGGCGTCCCGATCTTCGTCGCATTCCTGATCCTCAACGTGGCGGGGGTGCTGGCGCTGCTCGGCCCTGCCGGGTTCGGAATGCT
>CAMAYR010000153.1 GCA_945862355.1 Devosia equisanguinis
CATCGCCAGCGTCGCAGTGCCAGCCGCCGGGGCGTGTCGCCCCCGCGAAGTGCGAAGCCTGCGCGCTTTCCCCCCTCTGCCGCCGGTCACTCCGATCCAGCCACTTGCAAAGCAGCCAGCCGAACGGTGCGCGAATTCACCGATTCAGGTTCATGGCGAACGCGGTCACTGCCACGACGGGAATGCCGCGCAGATCGTCATCCTCCTTGAGCCACTTCGTGACCTCGAGACCGGAAACCTCAGGCAACTGGATGTCCATGAGGATCAGGTCCGGCCGATGCGCGCGTGCGAACTCCAGCGCCTCCATGCCGTTGCGCGTCTGCAAGGTGTCGTACCCGTGCGCGTCGAGCAGGTCGTGGAAGAGTTTCATGTTGAGCTCGTTGTCCTCCACGATGAGGACGGTCTTGCCAGCCCGGTGCGGACCGGGACCGAGACCCCTCATTGATCCGCTGCGATGCTGAATGTTCATGTTTGGCAAGCTCGGCTCGAGGTTCCGCCAACTTCTGCACCGATTCGGTTGGCAACTGTTCGACCTAGATTGCTCACCAAGGACTAACCAACAGTTTATGGTGTATAGGCGTTGCGCGATTTCACTGCGGGAGCCGACAGATCATGGCGTTGAAGGAGAGCGGGGTAGCAAAAAGCGAGGAAGCCGAGCAGATCGGCCTCGCAGCGCTCGTTTTCCTGACTGAGGACGCCGAGCGGCTGGGCCGGTTCTTCAACGACACGGGATTTTCGCCGACAGACCTTCGCGCGGTGGCTGGCACGGCGGAAGGCCAAGCGGCCGTGCTCGACTACCTGCTGGCGGACGAATCACTGCTCATGGTGTTCGCAGCCGGTGCCGGCATCGACCCCGCGGCCATCGGCCCGGCGCGTGTTGCCCTGGCGGGTGGTGGTGATGCCCTGCGGTTCGCCTCCGAGAACCACTCCTCCGGCCATTCGACCGGCCGCCAGAGCCGCAAGCGGCCGTCCAAGCGCTGGGCCGGGCCGGAGCAGTGATGCCGACGACGAGCACGACACCGGGGCCTCGCATCGGCATCGATCTGGGCGGGACGAAGATCGAAGGCGTCGTATTGGCTCCGGGCGGCGAAGTGCTGGCGAGCCTTCGCATCGCGGCGCCGCGGGACAGCTATGCAGCGAGCCTGGCGGCCGTCGCGGGGCTCGTGGCCGACATGGAGCGTTCAGCGGGGATCGCGGGCTCAACTGGCGATGGAAGGCCTGTCGGCATCGGTATGCCGGGCTCGATCTCGCCGGTTACCGGGCTGGCTCAGGGGGCGAACTCGACGTGGCTCAACGGTCGCCCGATCGCGGCCGATCTCGCAGCGCGGCTCGGCCGGCCGGTGCGCGTGGCCAACGACGCGAATTGCTTTGCGCTGTCGGAGGCGGTCGACGGCGCCGGCGCGGGCGCTGCCTCGGTGTTCGGCGTCATACTCGGTACCGGCTGCGGTGGCGGGATCGTCATCGGCGGTCGGCTGCTCGAAGGGCCGAACGCGATCAGCGGCGAATGGGGGCACAATCCGCTGCCGTGGGCACGGACGGACGAGAGCCCGGGGCCGGCGTGCTGGTGCGGCCGGCGCGGTTGCATGGAAACTTGGGTGTCCGGGCCCGGTCTTGCGGCCGATCACGAGCGCGTTTGCGGCGAGCGGCTTGCCCCTGACGTCATCGCCGCGCGCGCTTCGACGGGAGACGCTGCCGCCGTGGCGACGCTGGCACGACATGCGGACCGGCTCGCTCGCGGGCTCGCGCACGTCGTCAATATAGTCGATCCGGCAGTCATCGTGCTCGGCGGGGGCCTGTCGAAGCTGACGGGCCTTTATGGGGCATTGCCGCGGCTGGCCGCGCCGCACGTGTTCGCCGCCGCGCCGCGTCTCGACATCCGGCCGCCGCGCTGGGGCGACGCCAGTGGGGTGCGGGGAGCGGCCTGGCTCTGGTGAGGTTGGTCCAGGGCTAAGTACCGAGTAGCGACTGCTGAGTACCGGGCAACTGGGGCAACCGCCAAGCTTTTGGCAAGAATTTGGCCATATACATTTGGACAGGCATTGCCGCCATGCGTCGATTTCCGTTCCAGTCGTCGTCGGCAAAGGCTATGGGTTGACCACACCATTAGCGCGGATCGGCTGACAGGGATGCTGCACGCCAGGAAGACTTCGATTGGAGTGGCGGGCTTGGCGCTCGCGCTGATGGCGGCCTTCGGTCCGCTGCGCGCGGAAGGCCCGCCAACACCCGAGGAGTACGTGGCTCACGTCGGCAACGGGGCGCAGATCGTTCCGCCGGGCCAGCTCAAGCTCGACAATCACAGGGTAATCTGCGGGCAGCGTCCGACGGTGCTCGACAACCAGCTGGACGACTACGGCGCGGCCTATCCGGGCTTCCTGATCCTCAATCCACGATTGCTCGCGCGGGTTTCGCGCCCGGTGAAGCTGTGGATCCACGCCCACGAGTGCGGTCATCAGTTCCGCGGGCCCGACGAGGAGACGGCGGACTGCTTCGCCGTCCAGCGCGGCCGGCGCGAGGGATGGCTGTCGCCGGAGGGGGTCGAGGAGGTGTGCCGGTTCATCTCGCCGGCAAAGGGGGACAGCATGCATGTCGCGGGGTCCTACCGCTGCGAATACATGCGCAAGTGCTTTGCGGACCCGACTGTCCGCTGACGGCGATTTGGGGGCTGGCAGCAGTTTCTGGCTGGCCCAGCCTTCCGACGCTTCGCGGTCACGCCGCACGCGGCAGCCGCGACGACGTCGCAATATTTTCGGCGTTCGATAAAATTCGAGCAATTTTCGCAATGTAGCTTTCAGCAGAATAGATTTGAATACGGAGCATCGCCTGCGTTTTTTTTGCGAAGGGAGGGCTCCGATGAATTCCGATACCAGACCGGAAGGGGAAGCGCCGCACTGGTCCAGCCGATTGCGCGCCAAGGCCGTGCCGAGCGGCGGCGATCGGGGTTTGTTCGAGAACAAGCGTTGGGCGGCAAGGCGCAAATCCGGCGTGGTCGGTCTCATATATGCGGACCGTCAGTCCGGACCGGTCAAGGTTGCCATTCGCGATACGTCATCTTCCGGGGCGCTGCTTCAGATCCTGGCGGCCACCGATGGGGCGCTGGTGGACGATGTGCCCGACAGCCTCAAGCTGGTGCTGCGCAACAGCCGGGAATATACGGAAGTGCAGTGCGTCGTCGTCAGGCGGTTCGGCGACTGCCTCGGCGTTAGGTATGCTGGCCAGTTCTACACGTTCGAAATGCCCCGGCGGAAGATCGGTGACGGCACGAAGCGGCGTTGACGGCAAACCTTTCCGATGGTGCTTCCCTTCCGTCGGCTGCTGTAGGATGAAAGCGGCGTGAAGCCGCTGCTCCAGCGGCAGGTGCTGCCTCGAAGGGAAACCACGCGCCATGCGGATCGTGCTGCTCGACGACTATCAGGGTTGTGCCCTCGAGCTTGCGGACTGGTCGCGCATTCGCGCAGGCCACGAGGTCGTGGCCTTTCGCGATCATATCGCCGACGAGGACGAGTTGGTGCGCCGGCTGGGGGCGGTGGACGTGCTTTGCATCATGCGCGAGCGCACGTCAGTCACGCGGTCGCTGATCGACAAGCTGCCAAGCCTCAAGATGATTTGTACGACTGGGCACGTCCATGCCGCGCTCGATGCCAAGGCGGCGGCCGATCGGGGCATTCCGATCACCACGACGGCGTCATCCCGCTACGCGACGGCTGAGCTGACCTTCGGTCTCGTGCTGGCGCTCGCCCGCCAGATCGTGGCGCATCACAACTCGGTGCAATCGGGCGGCTGGCAGATCGCTCTCGGCCACGACGTGCGAGGCAAGACGCTCGGCGTCATCGGGCTCGGAAATCTGGGCGCGCAGGTGGCGGGTTTTGGCAAGGCGTTCGGGATGAACGTCATCGGTTGGAGCCAGAACCTGACCGATGAGGCCGCAGCCAAGGCGGGAGCGCGGCGGGTCTACAAGGAGGAGATGTTCCGCACCGCCGACTACATAAGCGTGCACTACAAGCTGTCGGCGCGGTCGAAGGGAATCGTTGGAGCGGCCGACATCGCGCTGATGAAGCCGACGGCTTATCTCGTCAACACTTCGCGCGGGCCCCTGATCGACGAGGCCGCCATGATCGCGGCGATCCGCGAGGGTGGCATCGCCGGGGCGGGTCTCGACGTGTTCGACGAGGAACCGCTGCCGGCCGGCCATTTCTTCCGCACCTCACCGAAGGTGATAGTGACGCCGCACGTGGGCTATGTCAGCCACGAAAACTACGTCACCTACTTCTCCGAGATGGTGGAGAACATAGAGGCTTGGCTCGCCGGCAATCCGGTGCGCGTCGCGAAGGCGTGAGCCGGGGTACGATCGACGCACGAAAGACGGTCGCAGGAAGACCCGCGGCCGACGAAATACGTTCCGGCAGCCCGAAGCAACAAGCCGCCTGGCAATCAGCCCTGGCGGGCCTTGAAGCGCTTATGCGTCTTGTTGATCACATAGACGCGGCCCTTGCGCCGCACGATGCGGTTGTCGCGATGGCGGCCACGCAGGGACTTCAGTGAATTCCGGACCTTCATGACACGCTCGTTCGTTCGCTCGTTCGTTCGGCCGAGCACAAGCCCCGCGCACACGATGCGCTTGGCCGGCACCCGGATGAAAGGGTGGTGGGCGCGACAGGGATCGAACCTGTGACCCCTACCATGTCAAGGTAGTGCTCTACCGCTGAGCTACGCGCCCCTCAAGAGCCGCCCTTATCGTCTCATGCCGTCGCCGGCGTCAAGGCCATAGTTGTGGTCAGTTGCGAGAAAGTGCGGGCAAGGTGCAAGTCAAGGCCGACAGGGTCGGGCGGAGACCGTGCACACGACGCTACGCTGGTCGGAGATGCAACGTTCCACCTGATCGGCGGCGCGGCCGAAGTTGGCATAGGGGGCGCCGAGATCGGGGAGGATGCGGACCTGGCTGCGCCAGTTGCCGCGCGCCTTGACGAGCGCGAGCCAACGATAGCTGGCGGGCTCGCCGCGCGCCGTCACGATGGTGTCGGAGCACGTATCGGCCAGCGCGGGCGAGGCAGTGGCGAGCGCTGCCAACGATAGGCACAGCGCGGCGGTTGCGCTGGGCCCGCGAAGAGGCTTGAGCATAATCGGTGAGCCTCAGTGCGACAGGATCACGGGCAGGTCGGAAGCCTGCAGGATATGCTGCGTGGCACCGCCGAAGATCATCTGCTTCAGTCGGCTCTGGGTGTAGGCGCCCTTGAGGACGAGATCCGCACCGATCTTGCGAGCCTCGACGAGGATTGCCTCCCCCGCGCCACCCTTGGCGGCGGGCTTGGTGTGGGCGGCGGTGGCCTTGATGTCGTGGCGGGCGAGGTAGCCGATCATGTCCGACACGTTCGGCCCCGATACGAGGTTGCCCTCGACGGAGAGCAGCGTCACGCGCTCCGCGAGCCTGAGCAGCGGCATGGCGTCGTTGATCACTCGTGCCGTCTCGGTGCTGGCGTTCCAGTGCACGACGATGTTGGTGGCGATGGTCTTGGGAGCCACCGGGGGCGCCATCAGGACTGGCCGGCCGCTCTCGAACAGGGCGGCTTCCAGCGTGGTCATACGCGGCTCGTTTCGGCCGACGCCGGGCCGGCCGACTACGGTGATGTCGCAGACGCGGCTGAGGGAGGCTAGGCCGGCATCGTCGACCGCGGGCCTGCTGCTCCAGCGGAAGCCGGGCTTGCCGTCGGCACAAGCCGCATAGCGTTCGCGGGCGGCCCTGATCGCGTCTTCCTCGCTATAGCCCGATTGGGGGAGCACCACCACCACCGGATCAGGCGCGATGAAGTCCACGATGCTGGGCTTCAAGGTGACGCATTCCACCTCGCCGCCGAACCGGCCGGCAAGCAGGCCGGCACAGGCGAAAGCGGCTTCGATGATCGAATTGGGCTCCACGGGGAGCAGGATGGATTTCATGGGATGCCTCTGGCTCTTTACTGAACGCCGATGGGCAGGATGTCGCAGCTTAGCACGAATCTCAGCGATCCGTGATGCGCGGTGTCCTTAGCTCGCTTGGCCGATACGCTGGCCGGCCTGTGCTCGTCTTGGCTCACGTCGGTTCGGCTCGGCAGTGGTTGCCCGCGATCGACAGCGCGAAGGCGTAGTCGAAGGCGAGGTCGACGAGCCGCTGGTAGCGTCCGCTCGATCCGCCATGACCGGCGGTGATGTTGACATCGAGCAGCAGCAGGTTGTCGTCGGTCTTGAGTTCGCGCAGCCGGGCAACCCACTTTGTTGGCTCCCAATACCCGACGCGCAGATCCGCGAGGCTGGCGTTGACCAGCATGTGCGGGTAGCCCTGGGCCTTTACGTTCTGATAGGGGCAGTACGAGCCGATCAACTCGAAGTCCGCCGCGCTCTCGATGGGGTTGCCCCACTCGGGCCATTCGCCCGGCGTCATCGGCAGGCTGGCATCCAGCATGGTGTTGAGCACGTCCACGAACGGCACGTCGGCGATGATCGCGAGAAACAGTTCCGGCGCCATGTTGGCGACGACGCCCAGCAGCATGCCGCCCGCGGATTCGGCCTGCGCGACGATCCGGCCCGTGCTGGTGTAGCGGGCCTCGACGAGATGCTCGGCGACAGCGATGAAGTCGGTGAAGGTGTTCATCTTGTTGTGGCGGCGCCCGCCTTCGTACCAGCGATAGCCTTTGTCCTCGCCGCCCCTGACGTGGGCGATGGCAAAGACGAAGCCGCGGTCGACGAGGCTCAGCCGCGTGGCGTCGAACTCCGCGTCCATCGCATCGCCGTAGGCGCCGTATGCGGTCAGGAACAACGGCGCGGAGCCGTCGATCGGCGTCGAGGCGAGGTGGACGAGGGAGATCGGTATCATCTCGCCATCGGCGGCGCGGGCGTGCAGGCGGCGCGTGACGTAGCGGGCAGGATCGTGGCCACTGGGAATCGGCTGCCGTTTGCGCAGCGTGCGTGCGTGGCTCTCCATATTGTAGTCGTAGGTCTCCGCGGGCGTCGTCATCGAGGAATAGACGAAGCGCAACGCGTCTGTGTCGAAGGCGAGGCACTCCTCGAAATAGAGGTCGTGGGCCTCTTCCGCGAAAGCAATCATATGCTCGGCGCCGTCGCTCCAGCGCCGCACGACGATGCGCGGCTGGCCGTCCTCGCGTTCGAGCCTGACGAGGTGGCGGGCATAGCCGACCATGTCGACGATGCGGCAGCCGGCGCGGTGGGGCACGATTTCCTGCCAGTGCGCGGCCTCCAGATCGGCGACGGCGACGGTGCAGATCCGGAAATCCTCCGCGCCGCCCGCATTGGTGGCAATCACAAGTCGATCGCCGTCGGGGCCGACGTAGTGATCGACGCTGTACTGATGACCGTGCGAGCGTGGAGCGACACAACGAGGGGGCGAGGCGGGGTGTTCTGCATCCACGATCCAGATTTCGCTCGTCTCGTGGGCATGCGTCTCGATCAGCACGAAGTGTCCGGACTGGCTGACGCCGACGGCGACCTCGTACTGGTGGTCCTTCTCATCGAAAACGAGCACGTCGTCGTGGACAGGTGTGCCGGTAGTGTGGCGCCAGACCTGCATCGGCCGCTCGTTCCGGTCGAGGCGAACGTAGAACAGCGTGCGGCTGTCCGCGCTCCAGGCGAGGTCGCCGAGCACGCCGGAGATTCGGTCGGGGAGGTTCCGGCCCGCTTCGACGTCGCGGATGCGGATCGAGCAGCGCTCGGAGCCTTTCGGGTCGAACGTGTAGGCGAGCAGGCGATGGTCGGGGGACGGTATCGCTTCCTCTATCGACCAGAACGGCCGGTCGCGGGCGGCTGCGTCGCAGTCCAGCATGACTTGCTCGGGGCCGCCGCCGGCCGGCACACGGCAAAGGCAGGGGCGCTCGGCGCCGGCCTTGAAACGCTCGTAGTAGGCCCAGCCGTCGTCCAGCTCGGGTACGGTGGCGTCCTCCTCCGCGATCCGAGCACGCAGCTCGGCAAGAAGCTGCGCCTGCAACTCTCGGGTTCCCGCCATCGCGGCATCGGTGTAGGCGTTCTCGGCCTCGATGTGGGCGCGGATCGGCGGGTCGATCAGCGTCAGGTCGTCGATCGCCTCCTGCCAGTCGTCGTCGCGAAGCCAAGAGTAGGGATCGACGAGGTCGATGCCGTGGTGGCGCTCGATCTTCGGCTTCTTCGCCGCCCGAGGGGGGGCGATGGGGGGCTCGATCGCAGGCTTGGTAAATGGCTTGGAAGGGGGCATCGGCTGCATCCATGCGCGTTGCGGCGGTGAACCCGATAGGCCAGGCGGCCGTCGACGTCCAGCGGGGCAGCGCGACGGGCGGACAAGGCATCGTTCGCAGGGGTTTAACCCATTTGCCGTTGCACGTTGGCGGCTTTGCGACTATGAGACCGTTCCGAGCCGCCCGGCGGGGCATGCCGTGGCGGCTCTTAATGCTTTGGCAAATTCGGCCGCCCCTCCTCAACGACGTGCGCTTTTCGCGACCGTCTTGAAGGCGCGACTGCGCTCCGGCGCGGACGCTACCCCAGCGGAGGACCAGTCTGTTGCAACCGCAGCAGACCAAACGGCTGTTTTGCTGCAAAAGTCGAACGACGAGAACGGAGAGCAAAATGCCCAAGTTGAAGACGAAGAGTGGCGCAAAGAAGCGCTTCAAGCAGACCGGCACGGGCAAGATCATGGCGGCAGCGCAAGGCAAGCGCCACGGCATGATCAAGCGCACGGCGAAGTTCATCCGTCAGGCGCGTGGGATGATGGTGCTGAACGAGAGCGATGCGGGCCTCGTCAAGAAGTACATGCCGTACTTCAGGTGAGGTTGGCAGGTTGGGCTTGGCACAGCGAAGCCCAAAGCAGAAATTCGTTCCCCATTTCGGGCTTCATGTCGGGCTTCGGCGAAAGCCCTCGGCTCGAACTACGCCACTAGACGGAGATTTCCCATGGCACGCGTCAAACGCGGCGTAACCGCTCATGCCAAGCACAAAAAAGTCCTGAATGCCGCCAAGGGCTATTACGGCCGGCGCAAGAATACGATCCGCGTTGCCAAGCAGGCCGTGGAGAAGGCGCTGCAGTACCAGTACCGCGACCGCAAGCGCCGCAAGCGCTCGTTCCGCGCGCTGTGGATCCAGCGCATCAATGCGGCAGTGCGCGAGCACGGTATGACCTATGGCCGTTTCATCTACGGACTGACCAAGCTCGGCATCGAGGTCGACCGCAAGATGCTGGCCGACATCGCCGTCAAGGACCCGGCCGCGTTCAAGTCGCTGGTCAGCCAGGCACAGACGGTGCCAGTGGCGGCCTGATGGCGCAGGTTGGATCACGGCGCGCAACGTAGCGGGCAGCATCCGACCTATTCGGTCACTCGGCTCCTGGTACACTGCGAGAGGTCGGGGCGCGCGGTGCTGGACACCGCTCTACCCGGCCTGGGGTGCTCATCATGTCCACATCCGACCTCGGGCAGCTCGAATCGCAGCTGTTGAAGGACATTGCGGCCGCGACCGACCTTGCCGCGCTCGATGGCGTGCGTGTCGGTGCGCTCGGCAAGAGCGGCAGCGTATCTGGGCTGATGGCCCAGATCGGCAAGCAGCCGCCGGAGAGCCGCAAGGCGTTCGGCGCCGCGATCAACGCGGTGAAGTCGGCAGTGCAGGCCGCGCTCGATGAGCGCAAGGCCAGTCTCGAGGCCGCCGCCGTCGATGCCCGCCTCGCATCGGAGCGGGCGGATGTGACGCTGCCGGTGCGGCTCGGCCCGCTCGGCGAAGGACGCATCCATCCCGTCAGCCAGGTGTTCGACGAGGTCGCCGAGATCTTCGCCGACATGGGCTTCTCGGTCGCCGAGGGGCCGGACATCGAGACCGACGACCTCAACTTCACCCGGCTCAACATTCCCCCGGAGCATCCTGCCCGGCAGGAGCACGATACGTTTTACCTGAACCACTCGGGCGAGGGTGCGCGAATGCTGCTGCGCACGCACACGAGCCCGGTTCAGATCCGCACGATGATGAGCCAGAAGCCGCCGATCCGGATCATTGCGCCTGGACGCGTATATCGCTGCGACAGTGACCAGACGCATACGCCGATGTTCCACCAGATCGAGGGGCTGGTGATCGACGAGACCACCCACATGGGTCATCTCAAATGGGTCCTCGAGGAGTTCGCCAAGGCGTTCTTCGAGGTCGATGACGTGAAAATGCGGTTCCGCGCATCGCACTTCCCGTTCACCGAGCCTTCGATGGAGGTGGACATCGACGCTGCCGCGATCGGCAAGCCTGGCCGCTGGCTCGAGATCCTGGGCTCAGGCATGGTGCATCCCAATGTGATCCGCAATTGCGGGCTCGATCCGGAGCGCTACCAGGGCTTCGCCTTCGGCATGGGGCTCGACCGGATCGCAATGCTGAAGTACGGCATTCCCGATCTGCGCGACATGTTCGCGGCCGACCTGCGCTGGATGCGCCACTACGGCTTCAATGCCCTGGACCTGCCGACGATCTCGGGTGGCGCAGCCGGCTGAGGCGAGGTCATGGCGGCGGCTCTCGTCATCCGTGTACTTTTTTCGCCGGGGCTGCGGGAAGGTAGACGGGTAGACGGGTGGACGGGGCGGGGCCTCGCGCTGGTCTCCGACGTGGCTTGCGGCGGTACCTGCTCCGCCCGTTCTGGCAGCGCTGGCGATCAGTATTTGGCTCTATCGCGACCAGCACTGGCCTGCGCCGGGAAAACTGCCGCTCTGCCGTCCGGAGGCAGAGTGCTTCAGCTATGGCATGTTCTTGAGCGGCGTGCTTCTAGTGTAGCGCACCAGACGTTTGGTTATAGCGCGCGACTTGTCTCCGAATCAAACGTAATGTGCAAAATATGCAATATAAACATAGTCTTGCTAGTGTTCCTCATGGTTCTGAAATTTGCTTCCCGTTGCGGCGAGGCTCGGAGCAAATGTCGGAGTGGGAACACTAGTCGTTCTCATGCTAGCCTGGAGCATTGGCTTCTGGCGGGGCGGCGGTCCAGACCTGAACGGGGGGGCAATCCATGATGGCAGCCCTGACACTGTCGGTGTTGTTCGCGATCTTCAGCGCCTTCGCGATGATCGGCGTCGCGGGCTACATCCTGTTCCAGCACGATCGCAATCACGAGCAGTTCGAGGCGTGGGTCGATTTCTCGTTCACCTCGGAGGCGCTGGCGCGCGCGCTCGACTACTACCGCTTCATGGCGGTCTCGATGCTGTTCACCTACGTGGCCTTCACGCTGTCGGCGGTGTGGCTGCAGGCGGACGGCTTTCCCCTGTTCACCGAGAATGGCCAGGTGGTGCGCGCCAGCCCGATCGCGGTGTCGCTGTTCACGATGGATCTCGTCCTGCGCGGCGGCTTCTTCGATTTCATGCAGCACTTCGACATGACGCTCAGCCACGTCTACATGAACCGCAAGTTGCGCGGCTTCGTCTGGTACGCCTTCATCTTCCGCATGTTCTACGGCCTGACGATGTTCAAGATCCTGCTGTCGTTCCTGTGGATCTACGGCAAGATCAGGCTGAACCGTCAGGCGCAGCGGCGGGCCCGGGAGGAAGAGGCGCGCCAGCCGCGACTGTTCGAGTAGCGGTGACGGTGGTTTTCGAGGGAGGCGTCAGATGGCGGCCGTGAAGGGCATGCGCAGCGTGGAGATGGAGGTCGCCGACGTCGAGCGGGCGGCGGACTTCTATACGCGCATCTGGAAGCTCGACGAGGTCGAGCGGCGCGGCGGCTCCGTCTTCCTGCGCGGCACGGGACGCTATCATCACATCCTGGCGCTGCATCCATCGGCCGGGCCGGCTGCTTTTCGCCGGATGGTGTTCGATGGCGGAGATCGCGCGGGGGTCGATGCGCTGCGCGGGCAAGTCATTGACCAGGGCTGCGCGCCGACTGCGACGGGGCTGATCGAGTGGCCCGGCGGCGGCTATGGCTTCGGCTTCAAGGATCCGGAGGGGCGCAACGTCGCCGTCCTTTGCGACGTCGCCGATCACAAAGACACTGCCGACGTGTCCGACCTGCCGCGCAAAATCGCGCACGTCAATGTCAACTCCACCGACCACGTGGCTTGCACGCGCTTCTACAGCGAGGCGCTCGGCTTCCGCCTGGTCGACGAGACGGTGCAGCTACTGTTCATGCATTGCGACAACACCGACCACAACTCGCTGGTGATTTCCAAGGAGAGCCGGAATACGGTCAACCACGTTGCCTTCGAGGCGCCCGACCTCGACAGCATCATGTGCGGGACGGGCCGAATGAAGGACGCGGGCTATCCGATCGAGTGGGGCATCGGCCGTCACGGTGCGGGCAACAACGTGTTCGCCTATTTCGCGGGGCCGGAGGAGTTT
>CAMAYR010000154.1 GCA_945862355.1 Devosia equisanguinis
GCCAAGCCCTCGAGAGCTGCCTCGTAGAGTTGGCTCGGATGCCTCGGCGTCGGTTCGAGCGCGGGGTAGAACAGGCGCGCCTCGGGAAACACCATGCCCCAAGGTGCGGTAGTTGGACGGCCCCACAGCTCGCCGTTGATGAAGTTGGCCACGCGACCGAAGAACAGTCCGATGGGGACGGCTGCCGCGCACAGGTCCATGCTGCTCAGAACCGAGACCTTCGCATTGCGCGCGAATAGCCAGATCGCAAGTCCGCAGCCCAGCAATGCACCGTGGAAGGCCATGCCTCCCTTCCACACCATGAAGGTCTCTAGCGGGTTCGCCAGATAGTGGCTCGGCTCGTAGAACACCACGAACCCGAGCCGGCCGCCGAGCACGACGCCCACCGTCATGTAGAGGAGAAGGTCGTCGGTGCGGGAAGGAGGAAATGGGGCGGTCCCATTGGGCCACAGTGCCGGCTCAGTCAGCAGGCGCCTGATGTAGAGCCAGCCCAGCAGCAGCCCTGCCATGTAGGCGAGGCCGTACCACTTGATCGCTAAAGGACCGATCTCGATCGCGATCGGGTTGAAGTCGGGGAATGAAATCGCCAGCATGTCGTCGAGCCTTCCCGAATGAGCCGAGCTCAGCTTGCCGAGGCTTCGGCTCGGCACCCATTAGCGTTAAATCGATATCCGACGCCAGTGAGGCGCAGTGCCCCGCCGGCTTGAACCGCGCGGCGCCCGGCCCCATACCATCAACTGATCCAAACTCCTGCGGTATGCGAGGATATGACATGACCCAGACCAACAACCGCATCCTCGACGATCTGGCCAAGCTGATGACCGATGCGGCGGGCGCTGCGCAAGGCGTGCGGCGGGAGATGCACAGCGTCGCGCGCGCGCAGGTGGAAAAAATGCTGGCCGACGTGGACGTCGTGCGCCGCGAGGAGTTCGAGGCGGTCAAGGCGATGGCCGAGAAGGCGAGGGCCGAGAACGAGCGGCTGGCGGCCCGGCTGGTCGAGATGGAGGCGCGGCTAGCCGGCAAGATGTGAGCTGGCGCCGCCGGTCGCGGCCTCGCAGTCGGAATAATCAGAGTACTTCTTCGATCTGCGCGCTTTTCAGCCGTCCGCGCCCCCGGAGACGAAGATTTCCACAGGGGGAGGCGGATCGCTGCACTATTTGGGGATTTCCCCGGCATCGTCACTTTCATGTTGGACAACCCGACCCGTGGTTCTTGCCGGGGTTCGGCGCTTCTGTTTTCGTCCCCGTCATCGATGACTGATTTGGATCAAAACTGTCCTTCAGCGCTCCACGCTGCTGAAGTCTGCAAGGTCCGCAACGCCTACCGGGGAACGCGAATGGCGACTGCCGAGCTTGGAATCGAGCGGATCACTCATCCTGTAGATCTGATGGAGCGGACGGCCAGCGACCACGATTGGGCCTGCGATCGCGCCAGCGAGGACGAGTTGACCATGGTCGTCGCGGGTAACTGGACCGACTACCACGTCTCCGTGAACTGGCGGGAGGATCTGGAATCCCTCCACATGGCCTGCGCCTTCGACTTCAAGGTGCCCGATGCCCGCCTCAACGAGATCTATCGCCTCATCGCGCAGATCAACGAGCAGCTCTGGCTCGGGCACTTCGATCTGTGGGCGCAGGAGGGGTTGATCATGTTCCGCCACTCGCTGATGCTCAACGGCTCGGTGGTGACGCATCGGCAGTGCGAGGCGCTGCTCAAAGCTGCGCTCGAGGCGTGCGAACGGTACTATCAGGCCTTCCAGTTCGTCGTTTGGGCGGGTAAGGAGAGCCGGGAGGCACTGGTCTCCACGATGTTCCAGACCGAGGGGCAGGCCTGATCGCGGCCAGGGTGCGAAGGCGCCGGGGCGTGAGAGACCTTACGGCCAGTGGGTGAAGGCGACGATCGGCCTTTTTCTCCGCGATGGGCTGGCGATCCCCTCACGACTCCAGGGGATTACCAAATGACGATCGAGCTCGACGGTCCGCTGCTCCTGGTCGGCGCCGGCAAGATGGGCGGAGCGATGCTCGCCGGCTGGCTGGCCCGGGGGCTCGATCGGGCTAAGGTGGTCGTGGTCGATCCCGCGCCGCCGCCGGAGGTGAAGGCGCTGCTCGACGCTCGAGGCATCCGCCACGAGATTGGAGTGCCAAGCCTTCCTGCGCCCCCGTCCGTCATGCTGATGGCGGTCAAGCCGCAGGTGATGGACGCAGTGCTGGCGCCGCTAGTGGGGCTCGCGGCACCTTCGACGCTTTTGCTGTCGATCGCGGCGGGGCGCACCATCGCCAGCTACGAGAAGCACCTGAAGCCCGGTACGCCGGTGATCCGCACGATGCCGAACACACCGGCGGCGATCGGGCGAGGCATCACCGTGTGCGTTGCGAACAGCCATGTCAGTGTTCGAGATCGAGCGTTGTGCGAAGCGCTGATGTCGGCGGTCGGCGAGGTCGACTGGGTCGGCGACGAGGCGCTGATCGATGCAGTCACGGCCGTGTCGGGATCGGGACCGGCCTATGTGTTCCTGCTCGTCGAGGCGATGGCGGCTGCCGGCATAGAGGCGGGGCTCGATCCGGAGCTTTCGATGCGGCTCGCGCGCGCGACCGTCTCCGGCTCGGGCGAGCTGTTGCATCAATCGGATCTGCCGGCGGGAACGCTGCGCCAGAACGTGACGTCGCCGGGCGGCACTACGGCTGCCGCGCTCTCAGTGCTGATGGGGCAGGACGGGCTCGAGGCATTGATGACGCGGGCGATCGAAGCAGCTACCCGGCGAGGGCGGGAGTTGGCCGGCTGAGCTCGATCAGCGCCTTCCCGCAGCCAGCCGGGCGCGCGACGGGATATGCTCGACGACAGGCGCAGCTTGTTGCTCGTGCGGTTCCTCCTGCCGCGACTTGCGAATCTCCGTCGAGGACGATTGCGATAGTGGCCCCGTGAGAAATGTCCAGGACGGCAGGCGTTTGCTCGAGAGGGTCGCAGCCCGGCTTTCCGGCACGAATGACCGGCGCAGCCATTGCGCAGCAGGAGAGGCGAGGGCCTTGAGATGCCAGCCCGGCCGATCGACGACGGCGATCGGCACGCTTGCAGCGATGTCGCGCCATTGTTGCCAGCGGTGGAACGAGGCGAGGTTGTCGGCACCCATGATCCAGAAGAACTCGACGCCGGGATAGCGGCGGGTCAGGAACGCCAACGTTGCCGCCGTGAACGGTGTCCGAAGGTCTTCCTCGAAGGCGGTGATGCGCATCCGATTGTCCCCCACCAACCGCCGGCACAGCGCCATGCGCTCACTGCTGGGGGGTAAGCCATTGTTTTGTTTCAATGGGTTGCCAGGCGTGACGACCCACCAGAGCTGGTCGAGCTTCAGCCGGCGCAAGGCAGTGCGCGAGATCAGGGCATGGCCGTCATGGGGCGGATTGAATGTCCCACCCATGATACCGATCCGCTGACCCTGCTGGATCAACGGCGGCTTCACCCTGGTGGAGCCAAAACTCGCAGGCACATGCATCCCGGGCATCGAGCGGGCGGCTCCATGGCAGGGGAATGCCCGACCGTTATGACCGGTTTGAGCATATAACCCCCGCAATTCGCTGGTCGAAAATGAACCAGATAACGCTCACCATGTCGAGGCGAATTGGAGAACCGGGGAGAGAGAGAGCGGAGCCATGCATCGAACGGAGGGCTTGTGGGTATCGAGAGCAGCTTCGAGTGGCCCGGCCCCAAAACCATGTGCCAACTTCGTGCGCTCCACGAACCCGGTGGCGGCTCGGCCAACTGGACGATAACCCGGCGAATTCAAGGGCGAACCTGACCGGTGCCGCGGATCTTGTACTTGAAGGTGGTGAGTTGCTCGACGCCCACCGGTCCGCGGGCATGGAGACGGCCCGTCGCGATGCCGATCTCCGCGCCGAAGCCGAACTCGCCGCCGTCTGCGAACTGCGTCGAGGCGTTGTGCATGACGATGGCGCTGTCTACTTGGTCGAGGAAGCGCTCGGCGGTGTCGGCGCTGCCGGTGACGATGCTGTCGGTGTGCTGCGAGCCATAGCGGGCGATATGCCCGACGGCGCCGTCGACGCCGTCAACCACCTTCACGGCGATGATCGCTTCCAGATACTCGCTCGACCAGTCCCCCTCCTTTGCCGGTTGCACGCGCGCGTCGGTCTTCAACGTCGCCTCGTCGCCGCGCACCTGGCAGCCCGCCGACAGGAGGGCCCCGACGAGTGTCGGCAGGACGGCTGGCGCTGCGCCGCGGTCCACGAGCAGCGTCTCGGTTGCGCCGCACACGCTGGTGCGACGCAGCTTGGCGTTGAGGACGATGCGCACGGCCATGTCGAGGTCGGCATCGCGGTCCACGTAGGTGTGGCAGATGCCTTCCAGGTGCGCGAATACCGGCACCCGGGCCTCCGCCTGCACGCGGGCGACAAGGCTCTTGCCGCCGCGGGGCACGATCACGTCGATCGCGCCCTGGAGGCCTTCGAGCATCAGCCCGACGGCAGCGCGGTCCCTGGTGGGAACGAGTTGCACGGCGGCTTCGGGAAGGCCGGCTGTGCTCAGTCCTTCGACCAGGCACCGATGGATGATGCGGCTCGTCTCGAAGCTGTCGGAGCCGCCGCGCAGGATCGCGGCGTTGCCGGCCTTTAGACACAGGGCGCCGGCGTCGGCGGTGACGTTGGGACGGCTCTCGAAGATGATGCCGATGACGCCGATCGGCACGCGCACCCGCTCGATCCGCATACCATTGGGGCGCGTCCAGGCCTCCATCACCTTGCCGACCGGATCGGGCAGGGCCGCGATGTCCTCGAGGCCCTGCCCGATAGCATTGATCCGTTTGGTGTCGAGCGCGAGGCGGTCGATGTAGGAGGCGGTCATCCCCGCGGCGCGCGCTGTTTCGACATCGGCTGCGTTGGCGTGGATGATCTCGGCGTTGTGGTCGTAGAGCGCGGTGGCTGCTGCAAGCAGCGCGCAGGTCTTTGCCTCCGGCGAGGCGAGCGCAATGCCGCGCTGGGCAGAGCGCGCGTGTCGGCCGATGAGATGCATTTGCGCGGCGATCTCGCCGGCATCTTGGCTGCTGATGGTCATTGCGGCTGTTCCTTCCGGTCAGCGGCATGTCGCATGCCGGCAGGGGAAAGCCAAGCCGGCCAGGCATCAGCCCGATTTGCGGCCCTGCCCGTTGGCGTTGCGGGCGTGACCGAAAGTCAGCCACGAGAACAGCGTCAGATCAACGACGGCAGAGAGACCGCCGAACAGCATGGAGATGATCTGGAACGTGCTGAGCTTGGCCGGAGAATACTGCCACACGGCGACCGAGTAGGCCGCGACCAGAAGCGGCAGGAACGAGAACAGCAGGCCGATGTAGACGAGGCGCGTGGGTTGCCCCAGCGAATGCCGGAGCGCATCGAAGCTGTTCACTGCGGAATAGAGCAGCGCAACGATGCCGACCCAGCCGATGGCCCACATCGCGGCATCCGGTGAGGACGGGCTCGGCGCATATCGGCCCAGCACGATCATCAAGAGAAAGAGCGCGAAGACGATCGAAACGAGCACTCGCAGCATGCGCTTCTCCCCGTCGGTAAAAGTATCCGTGGGGCGGGCTTAACGCGGGCCGGCGGCGATGCCAAGCAAGATGCTGCCGCCGGCGCCAACATGCACGTTTTTCTGGGGAAAGCGTCGCTGGGAGGGCACAAAGCGGCGGAATGGCCACCGCTGATGTCCATCCCTGGCGACTATTCGTCGTTCAGCCATCGGCCGATAGCGCCGCCGATGAGGCCGCCGACGATGGGCGCGACCCAGAAAACCCAGAGCTGGCTCAGCGGCACCCCGCCTGCCAGAATTGCCGGAGCGGTGGAGCGGGCAGGGTTGAGCGAGGCGTTGCTGACCGGGATCGAGACAAGGTGGAGCACGAACAGCGCCACGCCGATTGCGAGAGGTGCAAAGCCGGCAGGAGCGCGCTTGGATGTCGAGCCGACGATGACGATCAGGAAGATCGCCGTGATCACCACCTCCATCACGATAACGGCAGTCATCGAGAAGCCGCGTGGTCCGCCATAGGTGTTGGAGACGGCAGCGAACGTGTTCCAGGCCGTTGTTTGAGAGGGGCCGCTCGAAAGTGCGCCGGATAGGATGAGCTGGAAGACCAGAGCCGCTGCGAGCCCACCCAAAACCTGGGCGATGATATAGCCGATCGCGTTTTCGGCCTTGAAACGGCCGGCGGCGATCAGGCCGATCGTGACGGCCGGGTTGAAGTGGCCGCCGGAGATGTGGCCGACAGCGTATGCCATGATGAGCACGCTGAGGCCGATCGCGAATGCGGGTGCGAGCAGACCTGCACCGGCGGGGGCGGCGAAGAGCGCCGCACCGCACGTTCCCGTCACGAGCGCGAACGTTCCAATGAACTCTGCCGCGTAGGCTTTGGATTGGGAAGCCATATCGTCTCCTGCCCTTGGTGTGTCTATTGCCGACGCTGCCGCCGTCGTCGCCGCGAATCATGGATTGCGACGACGAACGAAGAGAGACGCCGCACTTCGCTGCTCATCAAGGCCTAGCCAGACGCAACTGCTGTGCTCCAGAGGGCACAAATCTCTCAGTCCAAGAACCGTCTTCAGCCGCGCTTTGTCGAGGATGCCTGATGGCCGCAGCGGGCCGAAGGCGGCGGTTTGCGGCTCGGTGCAGATCGGCCTTGGTTCGGCATCGCTCGGTGCGTCGTCGGTCTACGCAAGTTCACGCTTGCAATAGGCGTCAACAATTGCCTAAGTGATATCCATAGGTGGTATCGATTATCGGCGAACATGAACCTCAGGGACTTGCGATATGCGGTTGCCGTTGCCGACCGTGGCCACTTCGGCCGCGCGGCGATCGCCTGCAACGTAAGCCAGCCGACCCTCAGCGGGCAGATCCTGAAGCTCGAAGAGGAGCTGCAGGTCAAGATCTTCGATCGCATGGGCAAGTCCGTCCGGCCGACACGGATCGGATCGGAAATACTGTCGCTCGCCCGACAGGCCATAGCCGCTGCGAACGACATCGAGGCGACAGCACTGGCGAGCCGTGATCCACTGTCGGGCTCGATCCGGTTCGGCGTGATCCCGACGCTGGCGCCGTATCTGCTCGCCGGAATTCTCCAATTGGCGGAGCGGGAGCTTCCCGCAGCACCGCTCGTCCTGGTGGAGGACATCACCCATCATCTTCTGGACCAGCTCGTGGACGGTGAGATCGATACAGCGCTGATAGCGTCGGACCCACGCGACGAGAGGCTCGTTTCGGCCGGCGTTTTCGACGACGCGTTCCTTCTTGCTCTGTCGCCGCGTAGCGCGCTCGCGGCCAAGCCGGCGGTCACGGCCGATGACATCCGCAGCGAGATGTTGCTCCTGTTGCCGGACGGGCATTGCCTGCGCGACCAGGCTCTCGATCTGTGCAGTGTAATCGAGGGAGGAAGCCTCGGTAGCGACGTGCGTGCCTCCAGCCTGGAGACGCTGCTGCATCTGGTGGCGGCCGACTATGGCGTGACACTGATCCCACGCCTGGCGTGGGAGGGGCGGGAGCGCTTGGTGGGACGTCTCATCGTGCGCCCCATCGCAGATGAGCGGGCACGTCGGCGCGTGCGCATGGTGTGGCGGCGCGGATTGCCGCGCAGCGCCGTGGTGGAGGCGTTGACGCGGGTGGTGCGGGACAGCGCGCCGGAGTGCGTGGAACGTGTGGAGGGAGGTCAGTAGAAAATCCGTGTGGCAGCTTGTTTGGATCGATTCTAAACTAGTTGACCTGCCTCAATCGCACGCCATGTCCTTTCCGGTTTGATGGTGCCAGTGGCAAGAGGCGGCGGGCGCGGCGCAGAGACATTGGAATACTCGACACGCTGCGGCTCGGGAGGGCTGTCGGCTGGCGGGATGGAAGCGAGACTTCGCCGGGGCCAAGGGCTTTCGGCGACGGTATAGGTAACCAAGCAGAGCAGGAATGGAGTGAACATGGCGAGTGAAGGCAAATGCCCGGTGATGCACGGGGCGAACGTAGCAGGTGGCGGTACGTCGAACCGGGACTGGTGGCCGAACCAGTTGAACCTCAATATTCTCCACCAGCACTCCGGAAAGTCCGATCCGATGGGAGCGGCCTTCAACTACCGTAAGGAGTTCGGCAAGCTCGACTACGCAGCGCTGAAAAAGGATCTCACTGCGCTGATGACCGACAGCCAGGAGTGGTGGCCGGCAGACTGGGGTCACTACGGTGGTCTGTTCATTCGCATGGCCTGGCATAGCGCCGGCACCTATCGCATCTCGGACGGTCGAGCCGGCGGCGGCACCGGCAACCAGCGGTTCGCCCCCGTCAACAGCTGGCCCGACAACGGCAACCTCGACAAGGCGCGCCGGCTGCTCTGGCCGATCAAGAAAAAGTACGGCAACAAGATCTCCTGGGCCGACCTGATGCTGCTCGCCGGCAATGTCGCCATCGAGTCCATGGGCGGCAAGACCTTCGGGTTCAGCGGCGGCCGTGCCGACATCTGGGAGCCCGAGCAGGACATCAACTGGGGCATCGAGACGACGTGGCTCGGCGACAAGCGCTACCAGGGCGACCGCCAGCTCGACAACCCGCTGGCTGCGGTGCAGATGGGCCTCATCTACGTCAATCCAGAAGGCCCGAACGGCAATCCCGACCCAGTCGCTTCCGGCCGGGACGTGCGCGAGACGTTCGCGCGCATGGCGATGAACGACGAGGAGACCGTGGCGCTCACCGCGGGCGGTCACACCTTCGGCAAGTGCCACGGCGCGGGTGACGCAGCCCTCGTCGGCCCCGACCCGGAGGCCGCGAGCATCGAGCAGATGGGCCTCGGCTGGGCCTGCAGCTTCGGCAGCGGCAAGGGCGGCCACACGATCAGCAGCGGGATCGAGGGCTCCTGGACGCCCACCCCGATCAAGTGGGACAATACCTATTTCGACCTGCTGTTCGGCTACGACTGGGAGCTGACGAAGAGCCCGGCCGGCGCGCATCAGTGGGTGCCGAAAAATCCGCGCCCCGAGCACATGGCGCCGGACGCCCACGATCACTCGAAGAAGGTGACGACGATCATGACCACCGCCGATATGGCGATGCGCATGGATCCCGCCTACGAGAAGATCTCACGCCGCTTCCACAAGGATCCGGCCGCATTCGCCGACGCCTTCGCCCGCGCCTGGTTCAAGCTGACCCACCGCGACATGGGCCCGCGCGCGCGCTATCTCGGTCCCGAGGTTCCCGCCGAGGTTCTGGTCTGGCAGGATCCGGTGCCGGCCGTCGACCATGACCTGATCGACGCCAAGGATGCCGCGGCCCTCAAGGCCAAGATCCTCGCTTCGGGCCTGACGGTCAGCGAGCTGGTCTCCACCGCCTGGGCGTCGGCCTCGACGTTCCGCGGCTCCGACAAGCGTGGCGGCGCCAACGGCGCGCGCATCCGCCTCGCCCCGCAGAAAAGCTGGGAGGTCAACCAGCCGGCGCAGCTGGCGAAAGTGCTGGCGAAGCTGGAGGAGATCCAGAAGCAGTTCAACGCCGGCGCGGGCAAGAAGAAGGTGTCGCTCGCCGACCTGATCGTGCTCGGCGGCAACGCCGCGGTCGAGCAGGCGGCCACCCAGGCGGGCACGC
Organism: Devosia equisanguinis; assembly: GCA_945862355.1. Classification (GTDB taxonomy): domain Bacteria; phylum Pseudomonadota; class Alphaproteobacteria; order Rhizobiales; family Hyphomicrobiaceae; genus CAMDPA01. The sequence continues at coordinate 9,583 of CAMAYR010000154.1, forward strand.
CCGTCGAGATGGCGTTCACGCCCGGCCGCACCGATGCGACGGCCGAGCAGACCGACGTCGAGTCGTTCTCGGTGCTCGAGCCGATCGCCGACGGCTTCCGCAACTACGCCAAGGCCACCTACACGGTCTCGGCGGAGGAGCTGCTCATCGACAAGGCGCAGCTACTGACGCTGACGGCGCCGGAGATGACGGTGCTGGTCGGCGGGCTCAGGGTGCTCGGCGCCAACCACGCCCAGGCCAAGCACGGCGTGCTCACCGACCGTCCAGGCAAGCTGACGACCGACTTCTTCGTCAACCTGCTCGACATGGGCACGCAGTGGAAGCCGGTTTCGGACGCCAAGGACGTGTTCGAGGGCCGTGACGCGGCGAGCGGCAAGGTCAATTGGACCGCGACCCGCGTCGACCTGGTGTTCGGCTCGAACTCGCAGCTCAGGGCGCTCGCCGAGGTCTACGGCCAGTCCGACGCGCAGAAGAAGTTCGTCGCCGACTTCGCCGCCGCCTGGACCAAGGTCATGAACGCGGATCGTTTCGACCTGGCCTGATGCCACGAAAAACGGGCGCAATCGAAATTCGATTGCGCCCGCATCTTTTTGAAGTGGAGCGAGGAGGGCCGGTGGTCCTCCTCGTCTCGTTTGCGAGACCCCGTCCGGCCTACTTGCCGAACGGATTGGGCCTCGGCGTCGCGTCCGACGAAGGCGGAAGAATCGGGGGAGAGCTTTGATGATCCACCTCACGCGGCGAGACCTGATGCGTGCCGCGCTGCTGACGGCGTCGGCGGCCGTGACGGCGCCGGTGCTGGCGCGTGGTGGAGCCGAAGCCAGCCCCAAGTCCAACCCTCTCGCCCTGCTCGGCGTCGCCTCGGGAGATCCGACGTCCGACGGCGTCGTGCTTTGGGCCCGACTGGCGCTCGATCTGGCCGATACCGAGAGATGGGGCCTCGATGCCGACGCCTACCGGCTGACCTGGGAGATGCAGCGCCTCGATCGGTCCCCGGGACGCGGTGGCGGCGTGCGCCACGGCACCGCGTTGGCCTTGCGCGAAAAGGGCTATGCCGTCCACGTCGAGGTCGATGGATTGGCACCCGACACCCGCTATCGCTACACGTTCCGGATCGGCGATTTCACCCAGAGCGGGACGACGCGCACTGCGCCCGCACGGTTCGCCATGCCGCGCCAACTGCGGTTCTGCGCCTGCTCGTGCGCCGAGTACGAGAACGAGCTGTTCTTCGCCTACGACGAGATGGCGAAGGAGAAGCCGGATTTCATCGTCCACCTCGGCGACTACATCTACGAGGAGACCTACGACCGGTACTACAAGACGGGTTCGGACAATCGCGCGCGCCGGCTGCGCTTCGATCGCGAGGTGCCGTTGAAGACGGTCGGCCAGTATCGCCGCCGCTATGCCGAGCACAAGGCAGACCCGATGCTGCAACGTGCTCATGCCGCCGCGCCCTGGATCGTGACCTGGGACGATCACGAGGTCGCCAACGACTATGCGGCCACGAGCTCGGCCGACGAGACCGAGGCGGACTTTCTCGCTCGCGTCGTCGCCGGCTACCGCGCCTATTTCGAGAACCTGCCGATCAGGCTTTCGACCCTGCCGGTGCGCGCGGGCCGGCGGCAGCTCTACCGCCAGCTGGGATTCGGTCGGCTGATGAGCCTCCACATGCTCGACGAGCGTCAATACCGCGATCCCCAGGCCTGCCGGTTCGACAAGCTGCCCGGCGGCAAGAACATCGGGCTCGCCGACTGCCCGAGCCTGGAAGCGGCGCGCACGGTGTTGGGACCGGCGCAGGAGCAGTGGGTGGCGCGGCGGCTGTCGCGTTCCCGGGCGCACTGGAACGTGCTGGCGCAGGGCGTCATGTTCGCCCATCTCGAGACCCGCCGCGACCCGCGCCTGAAAGGGCGCACCGATCCGCACATGTGGAACGACACCTGGAGCGGCTACATCCCCGCACGCCAGCGCATGGTGGACCTCATCGCCCGCAGGCGCGACAAGAACTCGGTCTTCCTCAGCGGCGACATCCATGCGCATTTCGTCAACCGCGTGCATCGCGACTGGCGCAACACCGCATCGGACGTGGTGGCACCGGAATTCGTCTGCGCGGCGGTCTCCTCGTTTGTTCGCGACCTCACGCCGATCGTCGGCGACGAGGCCAACCGGCCCGTGATCGCGTTCCACGATTCGAGTTCGCAGGGGTATATGAGCTGCACGGTGACGCCGGACAGCTTCGAGACGACCATGGTGCGCATCATCGACCTCGACCGGCAGGCCAAGACCGCCACCGCCGACCGCTCGACCCGCTTCCGCGTCGAGCGCGGTGATCCCGAGCCGCATCGCGTGGCTTGAGGCGGGGCGGTGGCGCGGGCGAGAGCGCTAGGCGGCCGCCCATCCGATCCGCCCCCACCCCGGCAGCTTCACGGCGGGTCGCCGGAGGTCCACGCCGGCGACCAACCCGAGCATGTTGATCTCGAGCCCCTCGATCCAGGCCAAGGTCAGCCCGAACAATCCGCCGACCGAAAGCTGCAGGCCGGTGTGGCTCGGCGACGTGCCGGCATAAACCGGCCAACCGGCGAAGTCCTTGCCCACCGCGGTCG
>CAMAYR010000155.1 GCA_945862355.1 Devosia equisanguinis
AAGGATCGGCCCTCGGTGTGGAGCTGGATGCAGAAGCCCCGCAATGCGTGGGCGTACTACATCCTGGCCATCCACAAGGGCAAGGAGGGTCACTGGATCCTCATCAAGGGCGTGAAGATGTGCGACACGTTTACCGCCGGCAAGTGGACGTTCGTGTGCGACGGCCCCCATCGCGGCGCGCGCATCATGGAGATCTTCGAGGTGAAAAAATCTCTCGAAGTCTAACTGCCGCCATACGTTGATCCGATGCTTACTATCGTGTGGCAGGATGAGCGTAGCGAGAAGGTCGATCGGTCGTTGCCGGAAACGGGTCCGTGACACGGAACCGTCTCGCGACTATTGTCGTTGCAACACCATTCGTGCCCACCACCTCGTGCCATGTCCGCGATCTGCCGTCCCCTTTTTTTAGGGGCCAGCCCGGTATTATCGGATCACCGCACCAGAGTGGCTGCCCTCGGCGGATAAAGGAGTTCACCATGCCGCGGAAGACGCGACTGCCTTTGGCGGGCGTACTCCTGGCCGGTGGCTTCTTGGCCGGTGGCTTTTTGATCGGTGTCCTTGCGCTGTGTTCCAGTTCGGGCCATGTGGAGGCCCGGACGGTCACCTGGGCGCGATCGGCCGATGCGCCGACGCTCGATCCGCATGCTTTCGACACCAGCACATCGCTTTCGCTTCTCAAGCAGATCTATGAGCCTCTCGTTCAGCGCGACGCCGTCGGCAAGACAGTGCCGGCGCTTGCGGAAAGCTGGGGACTGACGGCTGATCCTCTCGTTTGGGAGTTGCGGCTGCGCCGCGGCGTGACTTTCCACGACGGCACGCCGTTCACCGCCGACGACGTGATTTTCACGATCGATCGCGCCCGGCAGCCTGGATCTGGCATCTCGCAGCTTCTGGCCGGCGTCGATCGGGTTGCCGCGGTCGATAGCCATGTGGTGCGGATCAGCACGCGCGGTCCCACGCCGTTGCTGCCTGCCAGCCTCACCCACGTGCTGATCATGAGCAAGGCATGGACGGAGAAGGGCGGCGCTGGAAAGGTTGCGGCGCCAAGCGAGTTCGGTCTTGCGCAGACGTTCGGGCAGGCCAACGGGACTGGGCCATTCAGGCTCGTCAGCCGGACGCCGGGCGACCTCACGGTAATGCGGCGCAACGATGCGCATTGGGGGAATGCAACCACGCCAGTCGAAATTTCCGAGCTCGTCTATCGCGTACTGCCCAACGACACGGAGCGGGTCGAGGCGCTGGTTTCCGGCGAGGTCGATTTCGTTCAGGATGTACCGGTCAACGAGCTGCCGCGGCTGCAGGCGAACAAGGCGCTGGCCGTTCACACAGGCCCCGAGAACCGGTCTATTTTCATCGGGCTGAACGTTGCGCAGCCCGGCCCTAACGACAGCGGCGTTCCAGTAAAGAACCCGCTGGCCGACCGGCGTGTGCGCGAGGCGATCAGCACCGGGATCAACCGGCAGGCGATCCAGCGCGGCGTGCTGCTCGGCCAGGCGATCCCGACGGGCACTGTGGCACCGCCCAGCATCAACGGCTATCCACGCCAACTCGACAGATTTCCACCACACGACGTGAACCGGGCGAAGGCGCTTCTGGCCGAGGCCGGGTTCGGCAACGGCTTTCGTCTAGAGCTCGCGTGTCCAGCCGAGGGATACACCCGCAGCGAGGCAGTCTGCCGGACGATCGCAGCGCAGCTCGCGCCAGTGGGTATCGTCATAGTGCCGGTGATGCGCAGCTTCGCAGACCACATCGCGCAATTGCGGAGCGAGAAGACAAGGCCGGATTCATTCCTGCTGGGCGCGAGAGTGTCCTCATTCGACAGCGAGCAGCTGCTATCTGGCTTGTTTCACACACGTACCGAGGAGGCGGGCCAGCTCAACAGTACCGGGTTCTCCAGCCCGGAGCTCGACCGCCTGATCGGCAGTCTGGCGGGACAGGTGGAATTCGCCTGGCGAACGCAGACGATCGCGCAGATCTGGCAGATCGTGCAGGAAGAGCTGATCTACATTCCTTTGCACGTCCAGACCGTGGCCTATGCCATGAAGGCCGACATTAATATTGCGGTCGACATCGAAAACCAGCCCGAGCTGCGTCATGCGCGTTTCAAGACGCAGCCGAAATGAGAAGAAGTCTCGGCGGTGCTCGTCGGCCGGCCTATGCTTGGGTTGCTGTGAGATGCGGTCTTGGCAACTGCCGAACGGACTGACGATGATCGGATGGATCATGGTCGACTGAAACGGCCTATCGCAAGGACGAGACGTGTCCCAATTGAAGCTAAAGCTCGCCGCCGCCTCCTACGACCGGATGCTGCCGCTCAGGACAGGTGACGTCCGTCCTGAAGGCATCGATCTGGATTTCGTCGCGATCGAGCACGTCCGGGAGATTTTCGATCGCATGGGAGCGACGGCGGAGTTCGACGTCGCGGAGTTCTCCTCGACCGAGTACATCGGGCGGATCGGTCGCGGCGATCGTACGTTCGTGGCGCTGCCGGTGTTTCCGAGCCGGGTGTTCCGCCACGGCTTCATCTTCGTGAACTGCAACCGCATCGCAGAGCCGAAGGACCTCGAAGGCAAGCGCATCGGCACCGCGCTCTACACGCAGACGGCGGCGCTATGGATCCGTGGCGTTCTCGCCTCGGACCACGGCGTGGATCTTTCCGGCGTGACCTGGGTTCAAGGAGCGGTGCAGGTCGCTGGCGCGCACGGTGCGCCGAGCCCGCCGTCACTGCTGCGGCAGCCTCGGCTCGAGATAAACGACAGCGGCAGCTCGCTCGACCAACTGCTGGACGCGGGCGAGATCGACGCGGTGATCGGTACGCGGGTGCCGGCCTGCTACCGGCGCAACAAGGACATCGTCAGGCTGTTCCCGGACTATCCGGCAGTCGAGCGCGACTACTACCGGCGGACGCGCATCCATCCCATCATGCATCTGGTGGCGATGCGGCGCGACGTGCACGAGGCCCATCCCTGGGCCGCGGCTAGTCTCTACAAGGCGTTGGTCGCAGCCAAGGAGCATGCACTGGCGATGCTGCGGATCGAGGTCGCGCCGAGATACCTGCTGCCCTGGCTGCAGCGGGACATCGAGGAGATGGACGAGGTCTTCGGACCCGATCCTTGGCCCTATGGGGTGGAGGCCAACCGCCCGACGCTCGAGGCGCTGATGCGCTTCATGGTCGAGCAGCACTACATTCCAGCTGCGCTGCCGCTGGAAACGCTGTTCGTCGGCGAAAGCTGAACTGCCATTCCAAGATTGCCGCAGGTGCGTCGTCCCGTGCGAAGTCGGAATTGGCCGTAGCGGCTTTTCGTGCTTAGCTTTGGGCATCGCAAACGGTGCCGACGGCAAAAGTGTTCGCCGCTATCGCCACGAAGGAGGATCGAAGTGCCAGTCAACAAGGCTCATGACGAATTCTATACTCTCGACCTGACGACGGGCTGGGAGACGCCGGCTGGCTATCCGGCCGGAATCCAGCAGAAGATCATTGCCGGCGGTCTCGACGAGAAAAACAAGCGCGGCACGCGCACCAGGTTGCTGCGCTTCGCGCCCGGCGTCTACACCACAGAGCCGTTCGTGCACGAGTACTGGGAGGAGGTCTTCCTGGTGCAGGGCGATTTGACGGTCGGCAACGACAAGGACGGCAAGGGCGGCACGGGCTATCCGCCGTTCACCTACGCTTGCCGGCCGCCGGGGGCATGGCACGGGCCGTTCCGCTCCGAGAAGGGCTGCATTCTGCTCGAGATGCACTACTTCGACCCGGTCTGATCGGGCAGCGCAGCTCGCAGTAATGTTTGAGAAGATCCGGTTCCGGGGGCATGCCTCCGGGGCTGGCTGCATTGATGAGCCGAAGGTCTCCGCGCCGGGGAATTGTGACTGTCACAAAACCTTCGCCCATTTCATGCTAGTGGCTGCAGCCGTGGCCGGTCATGCAGTTTGCGTGTCGGCAAGAGCTGGAGAGCCTGATGAGCGCGCATATCGTCACCTCGTTCGACAACGAGCTCACGCAGCTCGATCTGGCGACGGCCGAGATGGGGGGGCTTGCCGAGAAGCTGCTGGCCGACGCATTCGCAGCGCTGGAGCGGCGTGACCCGGTGTTGGCGGAAAGTGCACTGGGGCTGGATCGCAGTATCGACGAGCTGGAGCGCAGGCTGCAGGAGCAGGCGATCCTGATGATCGCCAAGCGTCAGCCGATGGCCAACGACCTGCGCCACATCATGACAGTGCTGAAGGTTGCGGGCGACCTGGAGCGCATCGGCGATCTCGCCAAGAACATTGCCAAGAGGGCGGTGGCGGTCGCCCACGAGAGCCATCCCAAGACGCTGATGAGCGGACTTCGGCACATGACAGAGCTCGCGCAGCGCCAGCTCAAGGACGTGCTCGACGCGTTCGGTCGTCGGGACGACGAGAAGGCGATCGCGGTGTGGCGCAGTGATGTCGGGCTCGATGCGCTCTACAACGCGGTATTCCGCGAGTTGCTGACCTACATGATGGAGGATCCGCGCAACATAGGGCTTTGCACGCATCTTCTGTTCGCGGCGAAGAACCTCGAGCGCATCGGTGATCATACGACCAACATCGCGGAGAACATCCACTACCTCGTCACCGGTCGGGTGATGAGCGACGAGAGGCCGAAGGACGACACTGCCAATACCGCGAAACCGTAATCCGGAGATCCGCAGGTGGGCGCCATGGCTCTCAAGCTTCTGGTCGTCGAGGACGATTCGTCGATCCTCGAGTTGCTGCAATACAATTTGGAGAGTGCGGGTTACGTGGTCGCTGCCGCAGCCACGGCCGAGGATGGCGCGCTGCTGCTGGAAGAGCAAGACTTCGACCTTCTCGTGCTCGACTGGATGCTGCCCGACATGTCGGGTCTGGAATTGTGCGCGCGTGTGCGCAAGTCGGCCAAGTCACCACACCTTCCCGTTATCATGCTGACGGCGCGCGGCGAGGAGGGGGACCGCATCCGCGGGCTGACCACCGGCGCGGACGACTACATGGTGAAGCCGTTCTCGGTGCCGGAATTGCTGGCGCGGGTGAAGGCGCTGCTGCGGCGGGCTTCGCCGGAGCGGGTCAGCGATGTCCTGACGGCCGGCGACATCGTCATGGACCGTGCAGCGCATCGCGTGACACGTAGCGCGCGGGAGGTATCGCTGGGCCCGACTGAGTATCGGCTGCTCGAGGTGATGATGGAAAGCGCAGGCCGCGTGCTGACGCGCAATCAACTGATCGACAGGGTGTGGGGCTTCACCGCGGAGATCGACGAGCGCACGATCGACGTTCACATCGGGCGTCTGCGCAAGGCGCTAATCCGCGGCAAGCAGGACGATCCCATCCGCACCGTGCGCGGGACGGGCTATATCCTCGACGTGAAGTGAGCACGGCTTGCCGGAACTCGTCGGCGGCTGGCTCGGCGTTCCAGCCCACCGGCACATCGAGGCCCGCCGCTATATCGAGCCAGATCAGTGCTGGTGCGGCTTGTTCTTCTCGAAGGCCGCCAGCTTTTCCGCGGTCGCCTCCTTCTGGTACTTCGCCTGCCAATCCTTGTAGGGCATGCCGTAGACGATCTCGCGGGCCTCGTCCTTGGCGAGCGGCTGGCCGTGCTCGTTGGCGGCTTCCTGATACCAGTTGGCGAGGCAATTCCGGCAGAAGCCCGCGAGGTTCATCATGTCGATATTCTGCACGTCGGTGCGTTCGCGCAGGTGCTCGACCAGCTTGCGGTAGGCAGCGGCCTCGAGTTCGGTTCGGGTCTTGTCGTCGAAGGTCGGCATCGGTGTCTCCTGGCTCGATAAATGGGGCATAGGGGCTGCGATGGAGCGCCCCATCTGATGCTGGATATGGGCCATCAAGTCGCGGATTTCACCTGGGCGTCAAGCGCTTCGGCGACGATGGCCGCCAGCCGCTCCGCCCAGGCGTACTGCCCGGCGTCGGTCGCGATCAGGTCCTGGCGGATCTCGAGGAGGCAGAAGGGCAGCCCGTTCGGCGTTGCATGCTGCCACATCGTGTCCCCCTCGTATTGCCCGGGGTAGGGCTCGTTCTCCCCGACGACGATGTCGGCCTCCGCACGAAGCGCTGACAGCATCGGCTCGGCGAAACGACCGTCGGCATCCCAAAGCACGCCGACGTGCCAGGGGCGCGGCTTGCCCTTCCAGACATCGGTGAAGCTGTGGATGCCCAGAAGGGCAGGCGGCCTCGCCGTGGCCGAAACCCTCGCGGTCACACGGCGGATGGCGTCGTGATAGAAGCGGTACCAGCGATCGATGCGGCGCTGGCGCTCCTCGGCGTCGAGATGGCGATTGCCGGGAACGATGGCGCCGTCGGAAAGGCGCATGATCAAGGTCGGATCGTCCTCGCCGCGGTTCGGGTCGATCAGCAGGCGGGAGACGCGGGTGAGGACGGCGGGGGCGTCGAGCAGCCGGCCTAGGTGGCGGGTCACGCCGGCGGCCCCGATGTCGTAGGCGATATGGCGGTGAAGCTCAGATGCGGGCAGGCCCAGAGTGCCGTACTCCGCCGGCAAGGCGTTGCAGGCATGATCGCAGACGATCACCAGGCCGCGCGCACTGCCGCCAGCGAAAATTTCGTAGCATTCTTCCGTCTCGGCCGCGATGGCGGCCCCCCCGCTGATAATCATCCTCCCAATATAGTCATGCGACTGGTGCCCTGCGATAGCCCGCCCGGCTAACTCGCGAAGCGAGGTGCAAAGCGGGGCTGGGCGAAAGCCCGTATTATGGCTTCGACGGGGCGCGAGGGGCGTCTAAACTCTCCTGCGAACGCTGGCGTATCGCGCGATCGAAGTCGGCCGCACTTTTGGAGGAGACGAGGCACATGGCGCTTCTGCTGGTCGACCTGCACGATCAAATCGGCAACACGGAGCTGTGGCTCGCCGCTTTCAAGGAGTATCTGCCGGATCTGGAGATCCGTACCTGGCCCGAAGCTGGCCGTGTCGGTGACATCGAATATCTGGCGTTCATGCGACCCGACTTCGGCGCGCTGCCGCCGTTTCCGAATTTGAAGGCGATGTTCAGCCGATCGGCGGGCGTGGAAACCTTTGCCGGCCATCCGAAGTTCCCGAAGGCGCCGCTCGGCAAGGTCGAGCCGCCGGGCGGTGACCCGATGATGACGGAGTACGTGCTGATGCACGTGCTGCGGTTGCATCGCGAGTTGCCGGCCTATCATGCGGCGCAGGCGCGGCGCGAATGGCTGAAGTCGCCGATCAAGCGGCCCGAGCAGCGGCGGGTTGGCTTTCTCGGTTTCGGCGTCATGGCCAAGGCGCCGGCCCTGGTGCTGAGATCGCTCGGTTTCCAGGTGTCGGGGTGGACGCGCTCGGCGCGCACGGAAGAGGAGGTGCCGATTTTCTCAGGGGCCGATCAGCTCGAGCGGTTCCTCGCGCAATGCGATATCGCCGTCTGCCTTCTGCCATTGACGCCACAGACGGAAGGCATTCTTTGCGCGCGCACGTTCGCGATGATGCCCAAGGGAGCGATGATCGTGAACCTCGGTCGTGGCAAGCACGTCGTCGACGCCGATCTGATTGCTGCACTCGACAATGGACAGCTCGCGCACGCCGCACTCGACGTGACGGCGCCCGAGCCGCTGCCGGCGTCGAGCCCGCTTTGGGAGCATCCCAAGGTCACGATCATGCCGCACGTCGCGCGCCGGCCGACGGTCGGTCAGATCGTGGAGCAGATCGCGGCCAACGTGCGCAGCATCCGTGCAGGCGGCAAGCTGCTGCAGGAGATCGACGTCGCGCGCGGATATTGAGGCGAGCGCGGCGAGCGTAAATCTCAAATCGTAGATCAGTTTTCGAATTGCCTTTAAGGGGGATCAGATGAGTGTCGACAAGTCATCGGTGAGATCGTTGTCGCTCGAACGTGAGGAGGTCGCTCAACTCGTCGAGACCGTGTTCCGGGCAGCCGGCTGGAGCGGCGAGGATGCTACCGTCGCCGCCGATTGTCTGATCGGCTCGGATCGTGCAGGCCACGCCTCGCACGGGATCGGCCTCATCCCGATGTACGTGGATACGATCAAGGCCGGCAATCTAAAGCCCGAATGGAAGGCGGAGACGGTCAAGGACGACGGGCCGTTCGTCGTGATCCAGGGCAATCGCGCGCTCGGGCAGGTGACGGCGCGGGATGCGACGCTGAAGGGGATAGAGACAGCGAGGACGCACGGCATCGCGCTCGTGAGCCTTATCAACTCGCATCATGTCGGCCGTATCGGGCACTATGGCGAGATGGTCGCGAGGCAAGGCTTCGTCGGCATGTTCTGGGTGAACGTGCACGGCCGCAAGCCGACTGTCGTACCGTTTGGCGCGCGTGAGCCGCGGTTCTCGACCAACCCGCATTGCGTCGCTATTCCCAGAGCGGGGGCCGATCCGTTCCTGCTCGATTTCGCAACGGCCGAGATGGCAGTCAACAAGGCGCGTGTCGCCCATGCGAAGGGCGAGAAGGTGCGGCACGGCACGCTGCTCGATCACGCAGGCCGGCCGACCGACGATCCCGGCGTGCTGTGGGCGAGCCCGCGCGGGTCTATCGCCACGTTCGGGCTGCACAAGGGATCGGGGCTCGCAATCGTGTGCGAGTTGATGTCGGCGGTGCTGGCAGGGGGGCCGCTGGTCGCGGATCAGTCGGAGGCGGGCGCGATCCTCAACAACATGACCGCGCTCGTACTCGATCCCAGGCGCATGGCGGTCGGTGAAGAGCCCATCGAGGCAGCGACGGATCGAATGGTCGCGTGGGTGAAGAGTGCGGCTGCCGCGGACGGCGTTGCGGCTGTACTGACGCCGGGTGAGCCCGAGCAGGCGAACCGCGCGCGGCTCGGCACGCTTGTCGAAATCGACCCGACGACGTGGGGAGACATCTGCAAGGCGGCATTGCGCATGGGGCTCAGCGAAGCGGACCTGCCGCGCCCAGCATGAGGCCAAGTCGGTATGAGGCCAGCGGCGAGGTGCGGCGCACTGCCTGCGTCGAAAGCCGGTGTTGACTTTAGGGTGGCTCGAAGCCTATCCCCGCCGCGGGCCACCCCTCCCCACCGAGGGGCAACTATCTGGAAGGATAGGAATATGACCGACGTAGCCAAACCGGCAACGAAGCCTGCGTGCGCCAATTTCTCCTCCGGCCCCTGCGCCAAGCGCCCGGGTTGGACCCCCAAAGCTCTCGAGAACGCGTTCCTCGGCCGCTCGCATCGCGCGAAGGAAGGCAAGGCGCGTCTCAAGCTCGCCATCGACAAGACGAAAGAGATGCTCGGCATTCCCACCGACTATCTCGTCGGCATCGTGCCGGGCTCGGACACTGGCGCCTACGAGATGGCGATGTGGACCATGCTCGGCGCGCGCGGTGTCGATGCGCTGGCGTGGGAGAGCTTCGGCGAGGGCTGGGTCACGGACATGGCCAAGCAGCTCAAGCTCGAGGACATGCGGACGCTGAAGGCGGGCTACGGCAAGCTTCCTGATCTGAAGTCGGTCGATTTCGCGCGCGACGTGCTGTTCACCTGGAACGGGACGACCTCCGGCGTGAAGGTGCCCAACGGCGACTGGATCCCGGCCAGTCGAGAGGGCCTCACGTTCGTCGATGCGACGTCGTCGGCGTTCGCGCAGCCGATGGATTGGTCGAAGTGCGACGTGACCACGTTCTCCTGGCAGAAGGTGCTCGGCGGCGAGGCGGCGCACGGCATGCTGGTGCTGAGCCCACGCGCGGTGCAGCGGCTCGAGAGCCATACGCCGGTATGGCCGCTGCCGAAGGTGTTCCGTCTCGTCTCGGGCGGCAAGCTCATCAAGGGCATCTTCGAGGGCGAGACGATCAACACACCGTCGATGCTGTGCGTCGAAGACTATCTCGATACGCTCGCCTGGGCCGAAAGCATCGGCGGGCTGAAGGCGCTGCACGCGCGCGCCGACGCCAACGCGAAGGTGATCTGGGACTGGATCGAGAGGACGCCCTGGGTGGCCAATCTCGCCGAGGTGGATGCGACGCGCTCGAATACGTCGGTGTGCATCAAGATCGTCGATCCGGCGATAGCGGGCGCCAGCGTCGAGGTGCAGGCGAAGTTCGCCAAGGATTTCGCGGCGATCCTCGAGAAGGAAGGCGCGGCACTCGATGCCGGCGGCTACCGTGATGCGCCGCCCGGCCTGCGCATCTGGTGCGGCTCGACGGTCGAGGCGTCCGACGTCGAGGCGCTGACGCCGTGGCTCGATTGGGCGTTCGCTCAGACGAAGGCGAAGCTCGCGTAGACGGGCGAATGGCGAATGGCGAATGGAGACGACCGCAGGTCTCCTGAACGCTTCGTCCATTGGCCACTCGCCATTCACCCATTCACCCCTTCACTGCTGTCCGAGCAGGAGACCTGCAATGACCAACAAACCCCGCGTTCTCATCTCCGACGAGCTGTCGCCCGCCGCCGTTCAGATCTTCAAGGATCGCGGCGTCGACGTCGACATGAAGGCCGGCATCTCGAAGGAAGAGATCGAGAAGATCATCCACGAGTACGACGGCCTCGCCGTCCGCTCCGCGACGAAGGTGACCGAGAAGCTGCTCGACAAGGCCAAGCGGATGAAGGTCGTCGGTCGCGCCGGTATCGGTGTCGACAACATCGACATCAAGGCGGCCACCGCGCGCGGCGTGATCGTCATGAACACGCCGTTCGGCAACTCGATCACGACGGCCGAGCACGCGATTTCGCTGATGCTCGCGCTCGCCCGCCAGATCCCGGAGGCCGACCGCTCTACGCATGCAGGCAAATGGGAGAAGAACAAGTTCATGGGCGTGGAGGTCTACGCCAAGACACTCGGCGTGATCGGCTGCGGCAACATCGGCTCGATCGTCGCGGATCGTGCGCTGGGCCTCAAGATGAAGGTGATCGCGTTCGATCCGTTCCTGTCGGCGGAGCGGGCGATGGAGCTCGGTGTGGAGAAGGTTGAGCTCGAAACGCTGCTGCGTCGGGCGGACTTCATCACGCTGCACACGCCGATGACGGAGAAGACGCGCAACATTCTCAACGCCAAGACGCTCGCCCAGTGCAAAAAGGGCGTACGCATCGTCAACTGCGCGCGCGGTGGTCTGGTCGACGAGCAGGCGCTCGCCGAGGCTCTGAAGTCTGGGCATGTCGCCGGTGCGGCGTTCGACGTGTTCGTGGAGGAGCCCGCCAAGGCCAACGTGCTGTTCGGCTTGCCCAACATGATCTGCACGCCGCATCTTGGTGCCTCGACGAACGAGGCGCAGGAGAACGTAGCGCTGCAGGTTGCCGAGCAGATGTCGGACTATCTGCTGACCGGGGCCATCACCAACGCGATCAATGCGCCCAACATCACGGCGGAGGAAGCACCACGGCTGCAGCCTTGGGTGAAGCTTGCAGAGCAGCTCGGCTCGTTCGCGGGACAGCTTACCGAGTCCAGCATAAAGGCGATCCGGCTCGAGTATTCAGGCGAGGTGGCCGAACTCAACTGCAAGCCGCTCACGGCGGCCGCGCTGACCGGCGTGCTGCGTCCCTCGCTCGCGCACGTCAACATGGTCTCGGCGGCGACGCACGTGAAGGAGCGCGGAATTCCCGTCGAGGAGACCAAGCGCAGTCAGGAAGGCGCATTCGAGAGCTACATCAAGCTCACGGTCAAGACCGACGAGTACGAGCGGTCGATCGCCGGCACGGTGTTCTCCGAGGGGCGTCCGCGCATCATCCAGGTCCGCGACATCAACATGGAGTTCGAGATCGCGCCGCACATGCTGTTCATCCGCAATACGGACCAGCCGGGCTTCATCGGCCGGCTCGGATCCATCACGGCGGAGGCGGGGCTCAACATCGCGACGTTGAACCTCGGCCGAGACAAGCCCGGCGGGGATGCGATCTGCGTGGCGGCCTTCGACGTGCCGGTGCCCGAGAGCGTGCTCGAGGCGGTCCGCAAGCTGCCGCAGGTCGTCAGATGCAACAAGCTCGAGTTCTGAGCTGGAACCGGCAAATGGAGGGGCGTTTCCAGGCGCGCCCAAGGTCTTGCCTCCTTCGTCCGTCAAAAGCCACAGTCGTGCGGCCTTTGGTCGATCACGGTCTAGTGGCCCGTCGCGCCAAAATCGCACCATAGCCGCAACCGCCGTCCGATTTTGGCGCGACATGAGGGCCACTAGAATCAACACTGGCTCAGTGAGGCGTTCATCGCGCCTTAGTTGACACCACCCTCGCCGCACCGTTGGTCA
>CAMAYR010000156.1 GCA_945862355.1 Devosia equisanguinis
CTCATCTACGTCAATCCAGAAGGCCCGAACGGCAATCCCGACCCAGTCGCTTCCGGCCGGGACGTGCGCGAGACGTTCGCGCGCATGGCGATGAACGACGAGGAGACGGTGGCACTTGTCGCCGGCGGTCACACCTTCGGCAAGGCGCACGGCGCAGGTGATCCGACGCTGGTCGGTCCCGAGCCGGAGGCAGCTCCCCTCGAGACTATGGGCCTTGGCTGGATCAACAAGCTCGGCTCGGGCAAGGGCGTTCACACCACGACGTCCGGAATCGAGGGCGCATGGAAGCCGAACCCGACGAAGTGGGATAACGGCTACTTCGACATGCTGTTCGGCTATGACTGGGAATGCCTCAAGAGCCCGTCGGGCGCTTGGCAATGGCACCCCAAGAATTGCAAGCCGGAGCACATGATCCCGGACGCGCACGACCCGTCCAAGAAGCATCGCCCGATGATGACCACGGCTGACATGTCGCTCAAGATGGACCCCATCTACGAGCCGATCTCGCGGCGCTATCATCAGAACCCGGCATTGCTTGCCGACGCATTCGCGCGTGCATGGTTCAAGCTGCTGCACCGCGACCTGGGCCCCAAGGTTCTCTATCTCGGGCCCGAGGTTCCCAAGGAGGATCTGATCTGGCAGGATCCCGTTCCCGCCGTCGATCACGACCTCGTCGACCGGAACGACATCGCCGCGCTCAAGGCCAAGATCCTGGCTTCGGGCCTGTCGATTGCCCAGCTCGTCTCGGCCGCATGGGCTTCGGCTTCGACGTTCCGTGGCTCCGACAAGCGAGGCGGGGCGAACGGCGCGCGCATCCGGCTCGCTCCGCAGAAGGATTGGGAAGCGAACCAGCCAGCGCAACTCGCCAAGGTGCTCGCGACGCTCGAGGTTATCAAGGCGGCGTTCGACGCTGCCGGCGGCAAGAAGAAGGTCTCGCTCGCCGATCTCATCGTGCTCGGTGGCTGTGCTGCGGTCGAGGCTGCCGCGAAGAAGGGCGGACACGACGTGGAGGTTCCCTTCACGCCAGGCCGCACGGACGCGACGGCTCAGCAGACGGATGCGGACTCCTTTGCTCCCCTCGAGCCGGTTGCCGATGGCTTCCGCAACTACCTGAAGACCAAGTCCGCAGTTCCCGCGGAGCATTTGCTGGTCGACAAGGCGCAGTTGCTGACGTTGACGGCACCGGAGATGACGGCCCTCGTCGGCGGTTTGCGCGTGCTGGGCGCCAATTGCGGCGGCGCCAAGCATGGCGTCTTCACGACGCGTCCGGAGACGCTGAGCAACGACTTCTTCGTCAACGTCACCGACATGGGTACGGAGTGGAAGCCGGTATCCGATGCCAACGACACGTTCGAAGGCCGTGACCGGAAGTCCGGCGCCGTGAAGTGGACGGGCACGCGCGTCGATCTGGCGTTCGGCTCGAACTCGCAGCTTCGCGCGCTTTGCGAGGTCTACGCCCAGGACGACGCCCAGGCGAAGTTCGTGGCCGACTTCGTGACGGCCTGGAACAAGGTGATGAACGCAGATCGCTTCGATCTCGTCTGATCGTGCTCGATACCTGACCCCGAGGCCCCTGTTCGCGGGGCCTCGGGCTGGCCAGAGACGGCGCCGGCATGACCTGCCGGCGCCGATTTGCGTTCACGCGGGATAAGGCTGTTCGACTGATGGCGGTCTTGTTTCTGTTGCGTGCGTCTCATATGTGACGGAGATCGAAGTGGAACCGTCGGCGGATGGGTAGCTGATCGGAGGTTGGAACCGATCCAGACGCCCCAGAACTCCGTAGTAAAACGCGAAACCAAAGAGAGCCAAATAAGGGAGCCCAAGTTGAAAAATATAACGAAATCGGCTGCAGTGGCCGCAGCGGTCATTTTCGCGGGCGCCGCGTCGGCGAATGCAGCCTATCCCGAGCGTCAGATCACTGTGGTCGTTCCCTTCGCTGCGGGCGGTCCAACCGATATCGTCGCGCGAATCTCCGGCGAGCATCTGGCGCGGACGCTCGGTCAGCCGGTGATCGTGGAGAATGTCGCCGGCGCGGGCGGCACCACGGGCATCACGCGCGCCTCGCAGGCACGTCCAGACGGCTACACGATCATGATGGGCCACATGGGAACGCATGGTGCCGCGCCGGCGCTCTACCCCAACATGAAATACGATCCGACCAAAGACTTCACCCCGATCGGTCTCGTCGCCGGAACGCCGATCCTCGTGGTCGTGAAGAAGGCGTTTCCCGCCAAGGATCTCAAGGAGTTCGTAGCCTACGTGAAGGCCAACGGCATGAAGATCAACGAGGCCCACGCAGGTGTCGGATCGGTGTCCTACACGACCTGCACGCTTCTGCACTCCCTGATCGGAACGAAGACGGCTCGCGTGACCTACCGCGGTACGGCGCCTGCGCTCAACGATCTCGTCGGCGGTCAGGTCGACTACGGCTGCGACCAGATCGTCAATCTCGTCTCGCAGGTCAAGGCTGGCAACATCCGGGCCCTGGGTAGCGCGACTGCGGAGCGCTCACCGGCCCTGCCCGAGGTGCCGACGACGAAGGAGGCGGGGCTTCCTGATTTCCAGGTTTCCGCGTGGAACGCGCTGTTCGGACCGAAGGGACTGCCCAAGGACGTGACCGACAAACTGGTCGGCGCGCTCGACAAGGCGCTGGACGACGAAGGCACGCGCAAGCGGCTCCTGGAGCTCGGCAGCGTGATTCCCGACAAGAAGGGCCGCTCGCCGGCGGCACTTCAGGCGCTGGTCGAGAGCGAGGTGAAGCGCTGGGGGCCCGTGCTCAAGGCGGCGCTCGCGGCTGACAAGAAGTAAGCCGACTGCCTCGACGCGCTCTTGCAAATGGGGTCGGAACCTTCGGTTTCGGCCCTCTTTCTATTCGCGATCCTGACCTTGCCAGGATGCCCGGTATCCCGCGCGCAGGGCCAGTGAGGCGTCGCGCCTTAGTTGACCAACGGTGCGGCGAGGGTGGTTTCAACTAAGGCGCGATGAACGCCTCACTAAGCCATTGTTGATTCTATTAGCCCTCATGTCGCGCCAAAATCGGAAGAGGTAGCGGCCATGATGCGATTCATGCGCGACGGGCCACTAAAGTGCGATCGTCCGAGATGAAACTACCGAGGGCGTTAATCGCACGCCAAGCCAAAGGCTAGAGTCTTTCCGGCGCTTCCACTTCCGCCGGAAAGACTCTCGTGTGGCGCCTGCGCGCAAGCAAAAGCTGACACCGGTCGATCGGGGCTCAGTCGCGGGCGACGCACAGCGCGACGCCCATGCCGCCGCCGATGCACAGCGTGGCGAGGCCCTTCTTCGCATTGCGGCGCTGCATCTCGAACAGCAGCGTGGTCAGCACGCGGGCACCCGACGCGCCGATCGGATGGCCGATCGCGATCGCGCCGCCATTGACGTTGACCTTCGAGGTATCCCAGCCGAGGCCCTTGTTGACCGCGCAGGCCTGCGCCGCGAAGGCCTCGTTGGCCTCGACCAGATCGAGATCGTTGATCGTCCAGCCGGCCTTCTCCAGCGCCTTCTTGGAGGCCGGGATGGGACCAGTTCCCATGATCGAGGGATCGACGCCCGCATGGGCCCAGGAGACGATCCGAGCCATTGGCGCAATACCGCGACGTGCTGCTTCGGCGGCAGTCATCAGGACGACGGCGGCTGCACCGTCGTTGATGCCGGAAGCGTTGGCGGCTGTGACCGTTCCTTCTTTCGGATCGAAGGCGGGGCGCAGCTTGGCGATGCCCTCCAGCGTAACTCCGGCCTTGATGTACTCGTCCTGCGAGACGACGACGTCGCCCTTGCGGGTCTTGATGGTGACGGCGGCGATCTCGTCGGCGAAGCGGCCGGCCTTCTGGGCGGCCTCGGCCTTGTTCTGCGAGGCGACGGCGAAACGGTCCTGCTCGTCGCGCGTGATCTGGAACTGGCGCGCGACGTTTTCGGCGGTCGTACCCATGTGGTAGCCGTTGAAGGCGTCCCACAGGCCGTCCTTGATCATGGTGTCGATGAACTTCATGTCGCCCATCTTGGTGCCGTCGCGCAGGTGGGCGCAGTGCGGCGCCATGCTCATGCTCTCCTGGCCGCCGGCGACGACGATGTTGGACGAGCCGTCGAGGATCTGCTGGGCGCCGAGCGCAACGGCGCGTAGACCAGACCCGCAAAGCTGATTCATGCTCCAGGCCGGCGCCTCGACGGGTATGCCGGCCGCAATGGCGGCCTGGCGCGCCGGGTTCTGGCCCGCGCCGGCCGTCAGGATCTGGCCGAGCACAACCTCGGAAACATCGCCGGCTGCCACCTTGGCGCGCGTGAGCGCGGCCTGGATGGCGACCTTGCCGAGTTCATGAGCGGGCAGCGATGCGAGCGAGCCGTTGAACGAGCCGACCGGGGTGCGCGCGGCACTAGCGATGACGATGGTAGTGGCGTCTTTGCTCATGGAGGATCTCCGGGGTTCAGAGCCGCCGCAGGAATGGGCAGCCAATGCTCGAAATTGCTGTTCTCTGCCTGGAACGATAGCAGCGATGCTGCACTGCGCCAATCCGCCATTGTGCGGGGCAACCACCTTCGGCCCTTGCTCGAGCGCTGCAGCCGGAATAACCGCTACTCCTCCTGCACACGGCCTCATTTTCCTGCGAGAAGCGAGGCTCACGCAGCGGGCCGGCAACAGGCAACAGCGGAATACTTCGATGGAACTCACCTACACCCAGAACCTCGAGGACTATCACCTGTGGCTGGCGCTGGGGGGCAAGCCCGGCGGCTTCTACATCGACGTCGGTGCAGGACACCCGATCGCGGACAACGTGTCGTTCTGGTTCTACGAGCGCGGCTGGGCTGGCTTATGCGTCGAGCCGCAGCCGGACCTCGCCGCACTGTACGCGCAGATCCGACCGCGCGACACCGTGTTCGAGGGACTTGTCGGACGCAAGAGCGGCGTGACGGACTTCCACATCGTGGACCGGCTGCACGGCTTCTCCACCACGGTGAAGTCGCACGCGGAAGGCGCGCAGAAGTTCGGCGCCAGCCATACCACGGTGCGGATGCCGATCCTGACGCTGGCGGAGTTGTGCGAGCAGCAGGGCGTCGTTGAGATCGACTTCCTCAAGATCGACGTGGAGGGCGCGGAGGCGGACGTGCTCATGGGCAACGACTGGAAGCGATTTCGTCCGAAGGTGATCGTCGCTGAGGCGATCGCGCCCGGCAGCGGCGAGCCGGCGTGGGCCGAGTGGGAGCCCTATCTATTGCAGCAGGGGTATGTGTTCACGCTGTTCGACACGCTCAACCGCTTCTATGTCGCCGCGGACGCCAAGGACGTGCTGGCGCGCGCACCGCGCGAGCGGGCGGATTGGGACAGCGTGCGCCATCTCTACCAGGTGGGGCGTGCACCTGAATGCGCTGAGCATCCCGACCACGGGCTCGCCATGGCGTTGACGCGGGCGTTCTGGGCGAGCCTGCCGGGCATGGATCGCGAGGTGCTGGCAGCACTGCTGGCGCGCGCGAAGGGGAGCGCGGACAGCGCCGAGATCGCGAAGCTCGCCGAGAGCCTGGACACTGATGCGATGCGCGCAAGTCTGGGACGCATCGCCTGCGGCTATGACGGAGGCCAGATTTTCGACGATTGAGATCTTCGACGATTTAGCACGGCCGGTGGCGTGTAAAATTTGTTTGCCTTTAGCTCTCGTGACTTCCGTGCGCGCGCTCATACGATGAGCCAACGAACCGCTGTTGCGGCTCGTGGTGCGCCTACTATTCGCGGAACGAATCGCGTAGTTTCCGGGTTCAGGAGTTTGTTGCTGTAAAGGCGATGGCAGCGATCCCTCCACAGCAAATGTCGAGGGTCGAGGCGTCGCGCGTGGGCAAGATTAAATCCCATCGGAGCAAGCCATGATCGCGACGATTGCGCGGACGCTCGTCCGCAGCCTGCCTCTTTCCCGTCTCGTCTCCACCGCAGTAGTCTTGCTCGGTGCCGCCGTCCTCCTTCCCGCGCCGGCCTCCGCGGTCAGCGCCAATGTGCGAAACGCCTGCGTAGGCGACTACTTCAACTTCTGTGCAGGCATGGAAGTCGGCAGCAAGGAGCTTCGTCGCTGCTTCAATCGGAACGGCGCGAAGTTGTCGTCGGCATGCGTGTCCGCGCTCGTCTCCTCGGGCGAGGTCAGCAAGGCAGAGGTCAGCCGGCGCAGCGGCAAGTCTAAGGTCGCTAAAGCGCGCACCAAGAAGAAGGTGGTACGGACGGCCTCGCGCACCAAGAGCACGCGCACGGCCTGGCGCACGAGCCGCACGAAACGGCTGGTTGCGTCGTTGCGCTGAAACCGCGAAACCACCTGCCAATTCACAACGCCTCCGGGAGCCATCCCGGGGGCGAAACTTTTCCGGGTCGACGCATTCTCAGTAGAAGGTCAACACCTCGATGCCCGCGCCGCCGTCGTAGGCGGTCACTGCACGCTTGGCGGCGAGGTCGATGCGGGTGAGCAGGCCGCTGTCGTGGCTCGTCACGATCACGCTTTCGCCGTCTGGAGGGAAGGCGAGGCCCATCGGCCCCTTCGCGACCGGCACCAGCGTCTGGCGGCGATAGTCTGTCGCGTCGATCAGCCAGCAGTTGCCGCTGGTGTATCCGGTGACGACGAGGTGGCGGCCGTCCGGCGAAAACGCCAGCTTGTGCAACCGTGAGCGCTTCGGGTTCGAGAGCGCCTACGAGACGAGCGGCACGCGGTCGACCTCGCGCAACGTCTCGTTGTCGATGATGCGCAGATCGCCGCGATCGTTGTCGATGACGAGCAGGCACTTGCCGTCGGGCGACGGCGAGATGCCCTCGGTGCCACAGCCGTTGCCGGCTTCGACGCCAGGAGCACGCACGGAAATGCGCGCGATGAAAGTGCGGCTCTGTGTGTCGAAGACCGTCACATCGCCCTCCTTGGCGGAGATCCAGATGCGGTCCCCCGCCGCGCTCGAGCAGATGATGTGCGGGCCTTTGACCGGTACGTCGTAGACGGCCTCGATACTGCGGCTTTCCGGATCGAGCAGCAGCAGCTTGCGAGGAATGTCGCAGGCGAGCCAGAGCTTGCCGTCGGCGGTCGCCACCATGCCGTGCGGGGCTGCGTGATCGGGCCCGAGGGTGATGATGTCGGCGATCGCCTGGGCCTCGAGGTCTATGACGACGACCTTGTCGTTGGGGTTCTTGTTGCCGCCGTAGATGCCGTCGCCATAGAGCGGCACGAAAGCGCGTTTGTGGTCGTGGGAGATGGCGAGCTCGTGCACGCACGGCTCGGGGCCTTCGATGACCTTCATCTCGCGGATCGTGGCTGGATCATAGAAGCGGATCTTGTTTGCCACCTTGTCGATGGCGACGATGCCGCGCGAGCCGGTCGTGTTGGAGCCGGTAGTGGGGATCGGGGCTGGCATTCGCATTCTCCTGGGTGGCAAGTCGCTTCAGCAGGCGATCGTCGCAAAGCCGCGTGGCAGGCCGTGCATTCGCTCGACGCCCGTTTCGGTGACGCGGACCATCTCGCCGGTCTGCACGCCGGCGCGCTTGTCCTTCGTCACGACGTTGGGCTGGACGACGAGCACCATGTCCTTTTCGAACGGCTCGTCGGGCACCGGGTGGGCGCCGTCGACGCGGCTTTGTGACGAAAGGATCGGCCAGAGATAGCCGCCGCCGTAGCCGTGGACGATGTCGTCGATGGTGGTGAAGCCGCGGTCCTCGATGACGCCGGATGCTGCCACGACGTCGGAGGGCTTGGTGCCGTGGCGGATCGCAGCCGTCATGGCATCGAAGGCGGCGTCGGCGGTATCGTGCAGATCGCGATAGAGCGCGGTCGGCTGCTCGCCAACGGCGAACGAGCGCAGCACCTGTCCGCCGTAATCCCAGAACGTGGAGGTGATCTCGGCGGTGATGCAATCGCCCTTGGCGAGCTTGCGATTGGAGGCCCACTGCGCCGGCACGGCAACCTGCGGGTCGTGCATCGAGGTCATGGCGAGGTAGTGGATGCCGTGATTGCCGCCGTGCGCGACGTAGCCGCGTTCCACGACGTCCCACAACCCGCGTTCGCTCATGCCGGAGCTGGCATGATCCCGCAGGGCGGCCATGCCGAGGTCGGAGAGCCATGCACCGATCCGCAGCCAGTCGAGTTCCTCGGCCGACTTGATGCGGCGAAGGGCGACGAACTTGCGGTCGAGGCTCACGACTTTGCCGAATGCCTCGCTCAGCGTGGCATGCTGCGCGGCGGTGATCGGTCCGATAACGGCGACGCTGTCGCGGGACGCGCCACGGAGGCCAAGCTCGGTGACGGCGTTCGCGATGGCCGATGGGCCGCCCCATTCGACGTCGGTGTCGGCGGCGAGCCGGCGGGCCAGCGGTAGGTGATTGTAGTAGTGGATGTACATGGCATCGCGGCGGCCTGGGGTGTGAACGCCGACGGCTTCCTGCGTCACCGGCCATTGGGTCAGCCAACCGACGATCGCACCGAAGCGGTTGGCTCCCACGAAGACGAGGTGGTCGCACTTCGCCTCCGCCAACAGGCGCTCGATCGCGACGCGGCGACGTCCCATTTCGGCGGGGCTGAAACGGGGGTACTCGGCCTCCAGGATAGGCTGCAGGTGGGCTGGGAGGTTGAGGGACATGCCATTCTCGTCTACTTGAGAGCGCCCGTGGTCGGTGACCACTCCCGGGCCAGAAACATAATGGGAGGATAGCAGATGTCGCGGATCACAAAACTGGCGGTGGGGTTCGCCCTTGTCGCAGCGGCGGCGGTGCCTGCTTCGGCGCAGGATTATCCCAGCCGGCAGGTGAAGATCATCGTGCCGTTCGGCGCCGGCGGGCCGGCGGATGTGTTTGCCAGGGTCATTGCGCAGCATCTCACGGACGGCACCAAGCAATCGTTCATCGTCGAGCCGCGTCCGGGCGCGGGTTCGGTGATCGGAACCGACATCGTCGCGAAGTCGCCGGCGGACGGCTATACGCTGCTGATGATGTCGAACACGCACACGACCAACGAGTCGCTGTTGCCGAACAAGCCGTTCCAGTTGATGCGCGACTTCGCAGGCGTGGCTCCGATCAACTATTCCGACCTGCTCATGGTCGTGCATCCGTCCGTCCCGGCGAAGAACCTCAAGGAGTTCATCGCTTACGCGAAGGCAAATCCCGGCAAGCTGAACTACGCCTCGTCGGGGCCGGGCACGCCCTATCACATGGCCGGCGAGCTGTTCAAATCGATGAGCGGGACGAGCATCGTGCACGTTCCGCACAAGGCGTCGGGCGATGCGCGCAGCTCCATCATCGGGGGACACGTTCAGATGATGTTCGACGCGATCACCACGATGGCCGAGGCGGCGAAGGCAGGCCAGGTGCGTGCGCTCGCGTCCAGCGGCGAGAAGCGCTCCAACGTGACGCCGGACATCCCGACGGTATCTGAAGCGGGTGTGCCGGGCTACGCAGCGACGATCTGGCTCGGCATCATGGCACCGAAGGCGACGCCTAAGCCGGTCATCGACAAGCTCAATGCCGAGATCAACAAGGTGCTGGCGCGCGCCGACATCAAGGATGGCTGGGCCAAGCGTGGGGCCGTTCCGCTGCAGATGAAGCCGGCCGAGTTCGATGCCTACATCAAGAAGGACATCGAGAAGTGGGGTGGTGTCGTCAAGTCGGCGGGCATCAAGGTCAAGTGAACATGACTGAGACGAAGCTCACGATCAACGGGTCTGCCGTCGAGGTGGCGGTCGACCCTGACGACAAGTTGCTGTTCGTGCTGCGCGAGCATCTCGGACTGACGGCAGCGCACCTGGGGTGCGGCGCCAATCAGTGCGGCGCCTGCCACGTGATCGTCGATGGTCACGCGGTGGCCGCGTGCGACACGCCGATGTGGGCGGTTGCGGGCAAAAGCGTGACGACGCTCGAGGGGCTCGGAACGCCGGAGGCGCCGCACGCGTTGCAGCGGGCGTTCATCAAGGAGCAGGCGATGCAGTGCGGGTACTGTATCGCCGGTATAATCACCACGGCGGCGGCGTTTCTGGCGCAACAGCCCGATCCGACCGAGGCGGAAGTGCGCGTCGCGCTCGATCGCAACCTGTGCCGTTGCGGCGCACACAATCGCATCGTTCGCGCCGTGCTGCGCGCGGCCAAGGAGATGGCGACGGCATGAGCACGCCAGCAAAGCTGCCAGGAAGCCTCGAGGCCAACAAGCGCATCTCGAAGTGGGTCAAGGTTCGCGCCGACGGCACGATCGAGATCACGCCCGGCAAGGTCGACATCGGCCAGGGCATCTCGACCGCGCTCGCTCAGATCGCGGCCGACGAACTCGGCGTGAAACTCGGGCGTATCCGCATGGTGCGCGCCAGCACGGCTTTCAGTCCCGACGAGGGCGTGACCTCGGGCAGCCAATCGATCCAGGAAAGCGGCACGGCACTGCGCTGGTTGTGCGCGGAGGTGCGCGCGATCTATCTCGCTGCGGCGGCCGACAAGCTCGGCGTGCCAGCAGACAAGCTGCAAGTGGACGACGGCTCGTTTCTGGGCGAGGGCAATCTTTCGACGAGCTATTGGGAGCTTGCCGACGATCGGCTGCTCGACCGCGACGCGACGGCCGGCGTCAAGCCGCTGTCGACCACGGCGCGGCAGATCGCGGGCCATTCCGCACAACGGCTCGACATACCCGACAAAGTATTCGGCCGACCGCGCTTCATTCACGATCAACTGCGCGATGGCTTGCTGCATGGCCGCGTTGTGCGGCCCTCGCGACCCGGAGCGCGCCTTGCGAGCCTCGACGAGGTCAAAGCCAAGGCAATGCCCGGTGTCGTAGCGATCGTTCGCGATGGGAGCTTTCTCGGCGTCGTGGCGACGAGCGAGGCGGCCGCCATCAAGGCGTACGAGATACTGACGAAAGGTGCCGTTTGGGAAGGCGGCGTCGAGGTTCCCGACAGCGTCGATCTCAAGGGATGGCTGATTCGACAGCCCGCGGAGACGACGGTGCCCGCAAAGCAGGATGGCAAGCCGGCAGCGGCGAAGCATTCGACGATGCGGCGGGAGTACACGAAACCCTACATCGCTCACGCTTCAATCGGGCTGTCGGCGGCGATCGCGGAATGGCCGGCTGCGGATCGCGTCAAGGTGATCTCGCACAGCCAGGGCATCTACAATCTGCGGACGGACATCGCGAAGGTGCTCGGCTTGGCCATCGAGAGCGTCGAGGTCGCGCACGCGGAGGGCTCGGGCTGCTATGGCCACAACGCGGCGGACGACGTTGGCCTCGATGCAGCGCTGCTCGCGCGCGCGGTGCCGGGGCAGCCCGTTCGCGTCTTGTGGAGCCGTGCCGACGAACTCGCCTGGGGACCATTGGCGCCGGCGCAGACGGTCGCCATCGAGGCCGATCTCGATGCGAGCGGCGAGGTGGTTGCATGGCGTCACGACATCTGGAGCAATGGGCACACGTCTCGTCCGGGCCGAGCCAAGGTGCCGACGCTGCTCGCGGGCTATCACGTCGCCAAGGCGTTCCCGATGGAGCCGGCGACTAACCCACCTCTGCCCGGTGGTGGCGGTTCTGACCGCAATTCAATTCCAGCCTACGACTTTCCGAACTGGCGCGTGACGAACCATCGCCTGCTCAACATGCCGATCCGAGCCTCGGCGATGCGCTCTCTCGGGGGCTTCGCCAACGTGTTCGCCATCGAGAGCTTCGTGGACGAGCTGGCGGCGGCGTGGGGCGAGGACCCCGTGGCGTGGCGCATTCGTCATTTGCCAGATCCGCGTGCGAAGGCAGTCGTGGAGGCGGCGGCACGGCGGGCGAAGTGGACCGATCGGGTGAAGCGCGATGGCTTCGGCCACGGCATCGCCTACGCGCGCTATAAGCACAGCCAAGCCTACTGCGCGATTGTGGCCGAGGTGGAGGTCGACGCGGCCGTGCGCGTAACGCGGCTCGTCGCCGCGGTCGATGTCGGCGAGGTGATCAATCCCGACGGCGTCATCAATCAAACCGAAGGTGGCTGTATCCAGGCTGCGAGCTGGACGCTGCTCGAGGCGGTAAAGTTCGAGGATGGGCGGGTGGCGTCCGATACGTGGGAGACGTATCCGATCCTGAAGTTTTCCGAGGTGCCCAAGGTTGAGGTCGAGGTGCTCAACCGGCCCGACGAGCGCCCGATGG
>CAMAYR010000157.1 GCA_945862355.1 Devosia equisanguinis
CGTGCTTGCCGCCGTCGGCTACAACTTTGCAAGGCTGCTGGGCTGGTTCAGAGAGCTTTGGCGCGACCTGCTCGCTGTGATGGCGCTACTGTCGCTGGTAACCCAGCGCCCGGCTGCCGCGTGACCTAACGAAACTTCACGGCCGACTAATCCGCTAATTGGCGTGCAGCGGTCATGCGCAGGCAACTGTTGCACAATTAAGACGCATCCAGATCAACCGGACACGATCGCGGCGCATTCGTCTTCTGTAGTTGGCCAAGTGTTGCGCAAAATTAGGCCTTCACGCTTGGGCGAGCGTGGATTGGCGTCAAGTTCGTCGACGTCGTGAGTGTATAGGCGGGGTATGTGACGTGTCGGTGAAGGCGTTCCTATGGCTCGTGGTCGCGAATGCGGCTGCTCCATTAGTCGGAGTAGGCCTGTTCATGTTGGTGGCGGGTTTGTGAGCTGAGCTTGCCCTGCTTGCGAGGGGCTCAGGGTCTCAGGTTATCCGAGGACAGCTGCTTGGCGGTCGGGTAGGCCTGTGCGGCTGCGCTATCGAGGGCGTTGTTGCTGCTCGCGACCCGAATGGTTGTTTGCGACCCCATCTCAGGTTAACGCTTGTTCCGGTGCCGCCCGACGCGGCCGTCTCATGCGCCTGTGATGCTGCGATGTCCAACCCACTGATCGACGATTGTTTCAGGCCCGGCCAGGAGCTTCTGCGGCACGACGAGGCCTTGGAGCGGCTCAAGCAGCGCATCGCGCCAGTCACCGGCTTCGAGCTGGTTCCGATAGCGGCAGCTGCCGGACGGGTGCTGGCGGAGGCCGCGGCAGCACGCTCGCCAGTGCCGGCACACGCCAACGCGGCGGTCGACGGTTATGCGTTCGCCCATGCGGGGCAGGCGGATGGCAGCGAGAATGCTTGGCTCGTGGTGGGGCGGGCGGCTGCCGGCCATCCCTACAAGGGGGCCCTGGGAGCGGGCGAGGCGGTTCGGATCTTCACCGGCGCAGTGGTGCCGCACGGCGCGGATACCGTCGTGATGCAGGAGGACACGGAGGCCTCTGGCGGGGACCCGACCCGGATCATCTTCCAACGGGGGCTCAAGAAGGGCGCCAACGTCCGGCACGCCGGCGAAGATGTGAAGGCTGGCGAGGCATTGATGGCGGCGGGCGACATCATCCGACCGCAGGATCTGGCCGGGCTGGCCTCGATCGGGCTCGGCGAGATGGTGTGCCACAGGCGGTTGCGCGTGGGCATCGTCTCGACCGGCGACGAGGTCATCAGGTCAGGCAACCGGGAGCTTTCGCCGGGTGAGGTCTACGACGCCAACCAACCGATGATCCAGGCGCTTGCTGTGTCGGCGGGGGCGGAGGTGGAGGATCTCGGCGTATGGCCGGATCGTGCGGATGCGGTACGCGGCGGCCTCGCCGACGCCGTCGGGCGGTTCGATGTGGTGCTGACGTCGGGGGGCGCCAGCCGTGGCGACGAGGACCATATGGCGGCCGCGCTCGGTGCGCTCGGACAGCGGCATTTCTGGCAGATTCTGGTCAAACCCGGCCGGCCGATGATGCTCGGCCAGGTGGGCAGCACGGTCGTCGTCGGGCTGCCGGGCAATCCGGTCGCCGTTTTCGTGTGCTTCCTGATGTACGTGTGGCCGATGCTGAGACGGCTCGGCGGGGCGGCCTGGCCCGAGCCGAGGCGGATGGTGCTGCCGGCAGCGTTCGCGTTCCCGGGGAGAAAGGTGGGCCGGCGCGAGTTGTGGCGCGGGCGCATGGTGCCGACGGGGGCCGGTTGGCAGGTGGAGAAGTTCGAGCGCGACGGCTCCGGGCTCATTTCGTCGCTGCGCTGGGCGGATTGCCTGATCGACATCCCCGAAGGGGTGCAGCAGGTCCGGCGCGGGGATCTGCTCCAGGTTATCCCGTTCAGCGAGTATGGGATCGGGCGCGGCTAAGGCGTGGGCTCCGGAGAGCCATGAAGTCGGCGGTTAACCAATAATCCGGGCGTTTTGTTAAGCCATCCGCGCCAAGTTGTGCCGCGTGAGAGAAACAACCCTGCTGCTTTGGCGTCGCTCCGGCTCAATTGGAACCACCGGTACGGCACCAGCCCTGCTTCAGCGTGCGATCGACGTCCTCGG
The DNA here is from genome assembly GCA_945862355.1 of Devosia equisanguinis. GTDB lineage: Bacteria > Pseudomonadota > Alphaproteobacteria > Rhizobiales > Hyphomicrobiaceae > CAMDPA01. Next base: position 2,112 of record CAMAYR010000157.1, read on the forward strand.
TGGTTCCACCTCGGACGATCGCACTACAGAGGCGAAAGCGGGGGCAGAACTGCGGCAGGTCGTTGATGCACGGAGCCCTCAGGCTCTTGGAAGTGGCGAAAGTCAGGGTGGTGGCGGTCCTCGGACGAGGCGCCGCGCCGGCTGGCGCCATGCCTGCGGTTGTCTGGCGGGGAACGGCGCTGGCGGCGATCGGCTTGGCCATCACGCTGGCCTTTTCGCCGGCGGCTGGGGCTTTGCTCGTCGTCGGCGGCATCGCCTTACTGCTCCATGGTGCGTGCCGGGTAAAGGCGGAGGGTGTGCCGACGGCCAACTCCCCTTCGGTTGCGGAGGTGATCGACAGCCGGGTCGAGGCGCTGAAAGACGTCATCTGGGAGTTGCGCGAAAGCGAGGGCCGCTACCGGGACCTGCTCGATACGCAGGAGAATGTGATTGCCCGTCGCGATGGCGAAGGCCGGCTCACTTATGTCAACCGAGCGTTCTGCGGGATGTTCGGTGTTTCGCCCAATGAGGTGTTGGGGCAGGTGTGGCAGCCGCAAGTGCTGGCCGAGGAGAGACCTGTTCCCCCGGCGCCGGGCTCGCCGCAACGCAGCTTCGTTCACTGCATCGAGACCGCGAGCGGTCGGCGCTGGCTCGCTTTCGAGGAGCATCGCGTACCGGGCCACGGCATCGCGCGCGGGTAGGGTGACCGTGGTGGGCCGTGCGAGATACAGATTGTCGGCACGGACATAACCGAAGCGCGAGCGGTGCAGGAGGAGTTGGCCTGCGCGCGTGATCAGGCGCAGGCGGCCGACCGGGCCAAGTCGCGATTCCTGGCGGCGATGAGCCACGAGATCCGGACGCCGATGAACGGGATCATGGGCATGGCGAGCCTGCTCGAGGAGACGCGGCTGACGGCCGAGCAGTAGACCTATCTCGGCGCCATCGACCAGTCGGCGCGGACACTGCTGCTGCTGATCGACGAGATCCTTGATTTCTCCAAGATCGAGGCCGGCAAGCTGGAGCTCGCCGCTCAGCCGTTCTCGCTCGACGATTGCGTGCAGGGGGCGGTCGAGCTGCTCGCGCCGGCCGCGCACGAGAAGGGCCTCGAGATCGCCTGGACGACCGATCCCGATCAGCCTTTCCTGTTGACGGGCGATGCCGCGCGGGTGCGTCAGATCATGCTCAACCTGATCGGCAACGCGGTGAAGTACACCGATCGGGGCGGCGTGCTCGTGCGCATTCATTGCGAGGAGCGCCGCGGGCCGAACGCGCTGCTCGCTGTTCACGTCAAGGATACGGGGATCGGCCTGGCGCCTGACGCGATGGCACGGCTGTTCGGCGAATTCAACCAGGGCGACAGCGAGACGGCCATGCGCCGCGGCGGCACCGGGCTCGGGCTTGCAATATCGCGCCGGCTCGCACGCGCGATGGGTGGCGACATCGCGGTTGAAAGCGAGCGGGGGCGCGGAGCCGTCTTCACCGCCCGGCTGCTGTTGCCCGTCGCCGTCGATCGGCCGGAGAACGCGCTGCGACGGCCCGGCAAGGGATCAGGCGCCGTGCTGCTCGCGTTCGACCAGCTGATCGAGCGAAAGGCGCTCGCCGTCAATCTTGCAGCTTTGGGCTTCGAGGTCATCGAGTCCGATGATCCGTTGGCGGGCGTGGAGATGGAGGCCGCCGCGTGGGCGCGGCCCGTCAGGCATGTCGTGTGCGACGCGGAGGCTGACCCGGCAGAGGCTGCGGCCGTTCTGGCTCGCGCCCAGGAGATGGCACCGGGTGCCAACGTCCGGGGCTATCTCGTAGTCGATCCTGAGACGCGGCCGAACCTGGAGCAATTCAGGCAGGCGGGTTTCACAGCCTATCTCGTGCGGCCGGTGCGGCCATTGACGCTGAAGGCGCGGTTTGCTCCCGATCAAGCTACATCGCTGCCGGACGAGCGATCGCTGCCGCGGACGGTGCCGTCAGAGCCGCGCGAACCGCAGATCATCGGGCAGCACGTACTGCTGGCAGAGGACAACGCGGTCAACGCGCTGCTCGCCACGCGAATGCTCGAAAAATGCGGATGCACCGTCGAGCATGCGCTCGACGGAGAGCAGGCGGTGGCGGCGGTCGCTGCGTCGATGCTGCCCGGACATCAGCGCTTCGATCTGGTGCTGATGGACGTCCACATGCCGCGTCTGGACGGACTTGCCGCGACGGCGGAGATCCGCAGGATGGCACGGGAGAAGGCCGCTCTCGAAGACCTGCCGCCAATGGTAGCGCTGACGGCCAACGCCTTCAGCGAGGACCGTGAGAGGTGTCTTGCTGCGGGGCTCGACGACTACCTTTCCAAGCCGTTCCAGAAGAGCGATCTGGTGGCGCTGATGGAGAGGTGGCGAAGGCAGCGGAGCAAAGACGCGGCGGCATAGCGGCGAGGTATTCGCGCGTCTCAAGCTGCCGGTGGATGCTGCAATTGCGCGTCTGTTGTGCTTTATGGCGCAGATGACACTCACACCCTCCGAGATCGAACGCTACAAGCGCCACCTCGTCCTGAAGGAGGTCGGCGGGCAGGGGCAGCAGAAGCTGAAGGCCGCACGCGTGCTGCTGATCGGCGCTGGCGGGCTCGGCTCGCCTCTGGCGATGTATCTGGCGGCGGCCGGTGTCGGCACCATCGGCGTCATCGACGACGACACAGTCAGCATCGACAACCTGCAGCGGCAGATCGCGCACGACACACGGCGGGTCGGGGTGGCGAAGGTCGAGAGCGTTCGGGAAACGGCAGCAGCACTCAATCCGCACGTTTCGGTGGTGGCTCACAACGCGCGCCTGACGGCGGAGAATGCCATCGAAATCATCTCGCAATACGACATCGTGGCGGATGGCTCGGACAACTTCGCGACGCGGTATCTCGTGAGCGACGCCTGCTATCTGGCGGGCCGCACGCTGGTGTTCGCCGCGGTCGGACCGTTCGACGGCTACGTCTCCACGTTCAAGCCGCATCTGACGGGCGCGGACGGCAATCCGTTGCCGACCTACCGCTGCCTGTTTCCGGAGGCGCCGCCGCCGGACACCGTGTTCAACTGCGCCGATGTGGGCGTGCTCGGATCTGTCGTCGGCGTGATCGGCACGTTGCAGGCGACAGAGGTCTTGAAGGAGATCCTCGGGCTCGGCGAAGGGTTGGCTGGGCGGCTCCTTATCTGGGATGCGCTGGCCGCGCGGTTCCAGGAGATCCGCTACGCGTGGGATCCCGAGAACCCACTGAACGGTCAAAAGCCGACCATCCGCGACCTTTCGATCCACTCTGGTGCCGGGCAGGGCGCGATCTGCGCTGTGTGACGGTGCGAAACCGCCGAGCGCGAAGGCATGGCGATCAGTCAGAGACGAGTTTCAGGCCGGCGACGGAGGCGATCAGCAGCATTAGGAAGATGATGCGCAGCGTCGTGACAGGCTCGCCGTACCACAAGATACCGATGATCGCCGTGCCTGCGGCTCCGATGCCGACCCAGATCGCATAGGCTGTGCCCATCGGGATGGTTTGTACGGCGAGGGCAAGGCAGGCGAAGCTGAAGTTCGTCAGCGCCAGGAACGCGATTATCGGCAGAGGTTTCAAAGACCAATCGATGTAGCGCATTACCGTGGTCATCGCGATCTCCGCGATGCCGGCGAGCGCCAGGAAGATCCAGCCCATGCGCGCCCTCGCTAGCGGTCCGACGCCAGGCTCTCGACGACGAGATTGGTGTTCGTATAGACGCAGATCTCGGCTGCGACAGCCATCGCTTTGCGTGCGATCACCTCTGCATCGAGGGGCTGGTCGATGAGCGCTCTGGCGGCGGCGAGCGCATACATGCCGCCAGAGCCGATCCCCATGACGTCGCTTTCGGGCTCGAGCACGTCGCCGGTGCCGGTCAGGACCAGGGTCACTTCGCGGTCGGCCACCAGCATCATGGCCTCGAGACGGCGCAGATACCTGTCCGTCCGCCAGTCCTTGGCCAGCTCCACGCAGGCGCGGGTGAGTTGTCCGGGGTACTGCTCGAGCTTGCCCTCGAGGCGCTGGAACAGCGTGAATGCATCGGCTGTGGCGCCGGCGAAGCCGCCGATCACGTCGCCGCGGCCGATGGAGCGAACCTTGCGGGCGTTGGACTTTATCACCGTTGCGCCGAGGCTGACCTGGCCGTCGCCGGCGATCACGACCTTGCCGCCCTTGCGCACCGTAAGGATGGTGGTGCCGTGCATGACCATGCCTGGCTCGCCGGCCGGTTGGTGGGATGTCATGGGCGCCTTTCCGATGAGGAAATCGTGAACGAAATCTTGATATGGTGAGGCGGCGTCGGCCTGCCAGCCCCTATCAAGAGGGGCACCAAGCTGTTAAACGCTGGCGCCTTCTCATTCAACCCGGGAGCATGTCCCTGTGAAGCGGCAAGCCACCATAGCGCGCCAGACCAAGGAAACCGAGATCAAGGCCACGGTCGATCTCGACGGTACCGGTGCATACGACATCAAGACCGGCGTGGGGTTCCTCGATCACATGCTCGAGCAGCTCGCGCGGCACTCGCTGATCGACATCACGCTTCACGCCAAGGGCGACCTGCACATCGACTTCCACCACACAACGGAGGATGCCGGCATCGTGCTGGGCCAGGCGATCGCAAAGGCGCTCGGCGACAAGCAGGGCATCTCGCGCTACGCCAGCGTGCATCTGCCGATGGATGAGACACTCACCCGGGTGGCGCTCGACGTGTCGGGGCGGCCTTTTCTCGTGTGGAAGGTCGAGTTCACCCGGGACAAGCTCGGCGACATGGATACCGAGCTGTTCCGCGAGTGGTTCCAGGCGTTCGCGCAGAATGCCGGCATCACGCTGCACGTCGAGACGCTGTACGGCGAGAACAATCATCACATCGCGGAGACGTGCTACAAGGGACTGGCGCGGGCTTTGCGCGCGGCGATCACCGTCGACCCCCGGCAGGCCGGGCGGGTGCCGTCGACAAAGGGAAGTCTCTGAAAAAGGGAGTGGGGAGCTGGGAGTTGGTCGCAGGGTGACGGCGCTTCTTGCCGTCGATGATCTGCTGGCCACTCTGCGCTGCCATCGACACCATGCAATTCTATACCGTTCACGAGCCGCCTGATCCGCCTGTCGATCGCATCGAGCGCGCGGCCAGCCTGGAGCTGATCGGCGACCGCTTCGTGCCTGCCGCCGTGGCGTTCGGACCGTTCTGGCTGCTGGCGAACCGGCTTTGGTATGCATTCGCCGCGTATCTGTGCGCAGTCCTGGTTGCGGGGCTCGTGATCTATACTGCGGGTCTGAACTGGCGCTGGGCGTCGCTGCTGTTCACCGCGCTGAACCTGATCGTCGCATTCGAGGGGGCGAGTCTCAGGCGCTGGGCGTTGGAGCGGCGGGGTTGGCGGACGCTCGGCACGGTATCTGGTCGCGACATCGACGAATGCGAGCGGCGTTTTCTCGAGTCGTGGCTACCTGAACAGCGCATGTCGCGGGAGCAGGAGTTCATCTCGACGGTCAACACGCTGCGCGGCGCTTCAAGCGAACTGGCGGGGCTCGCGGCGGCGCGAGCCGGGGCTGGTGCGGGTGGTGTTGGTCGGCGGCGGGGCTGGCTCGCATCGCTTGCATGGCGCGCGGAACGGTGACGGCGATGGGCGAGAAGGTCGTCATCATCGACTACGGGTCGGGCAATCTGCATTCCGCGCACAAGGCGTTCGAGAGGGCGGCGCGGGAGAGTGGCGTGGTCGCGCAGATCCTGGTCAGCGCCAAGGCGGAGGACGTCGCAACAGCGGACCGGGTGGTATTGCCGGGGGTGGGCGCTTACGCGGACTGCCGGCGTGGCCTCGATGCGGTACCCGGCATGGTGGAGGCGCTGGTCGATACCGTGCGGCGCAAGGGGCGGCCGTTCCTGGGCATCTGCGTCGGGATGCAGCTGATGGCAACGAGGGGGCTCGAATTCGGCGAGACAGCCGGGCTCGGCTGGATCGCGGGCGACGTCGTTGCGATCGAGCCGACCGATCCGGCGCTGAAAATTCCGCACATGGGCTGGAATACGCTCGAGTTACTGCGTCCGCACCCGCTGTTGGCAGGGATGGCGACAGGGCCCGATGGGCTACACGCCTATTTCGTGCATTCGTTCCACCTGGCGGCTCGGGATGCCGCAGACGTTGTCGCGCGCACCGACTACGGCGGTCAGGTGACCGCTATAGTGGCGCGCGAAAATATGGCCGGGACGCAATTCCATCCGGAGAAAAGCCAACGCCTGGGGCTTGGTCTTCTGGGAAATTTCCTCACCTGGCGGCCTTGAGCCCAGTTGCGTTGGGTGGCGGGCTTCCGGCGAGGGAGATCGAGAATTGGGGGCATGCTGCCGGACGCGATCAGGCGGCCGGCAGGTGTTGCATTTGATCAGAGGCGGTAGCGGATCTGATCCGACCAGAAGCGCTCGAGGCGAACGAGCGCCGCGTTGAGGCCGGTGATGTCGCTCTGGGCAACCTCGCCGACGGTCTCCAGCGAGCCGAGTTGGCGTTGGTAGAGCTTGTTGAGCACGTCGCAGGCAGACTTACCCTTGTCGGTGAGGCTCACCCGCACGCTGCGTCGGTCGGTCTCCGAGCGCTTGTAGTGGATGTAGCCCATGTCGACGAGCTTCTTGAGATTGTAAGAGACGTTCGAGCCGAGATAGTAGCCGCGCGTCTTTAGCTCACCTGCCGTCAACTCGCTGTCGCCGATGTTGTAGAGCAGCAGCGCTTGAACGGAGTTGAGGTCGGCGCCGCCCTGGCGATCGAACTCGTCCTTGATCACATCGAGCAGAAGACGATGGAGACGCTCGATCAGGCGCAGTGCCTGGAGATATTCGGAGCGGAAGTCATCACCCGTGGCCGAAGACGACGGTTGGGTGGGCTGAGATACGCGACGGCGCGCGAGGTCCAATGCAGCACTCATTGTCGATGCCTGTCTCTTCCTGATTTGACGCTGGGCCGGTCTGTGCCGGCTCCCTGTTCGCCAGGGTTGTTGCAAATCTAGTCCGAGATTACTGAAAATTACCCTAATACACATAGTAAAAGAATAGTCCCTGGCATATTATTTCACGGATTATTTGGCTGCCCGCCCTTTGTCCTCTATTTTTACCAACGCAATACAGTTTATATTGAAAAATATACTTATGGGCGCGACGGCTGCATCTCCTGACGCGTTGGAACGTTCAACTCGCCTTCGTCGAGCGGGTCGAACAACCGCTCGATCTGGCGCCGGGACACTTCACTTGCGACGGAAGGACGCCACTGTGGCTCGCCTTGCTTCTCAATAATCCGGGTGCGGACGCCTTCCTGGAAGTCATGGCTCGTGACCATGCGGACTGCGAGCCGGTGGTCGACGACCAACGTCTGGCGCAGGTCGAGGTGGCGCGCGCGGCGGACGTACTCGAGGGTGACGGCGAGCGCTAGCGGCGATCGAGAAGCCAGCGTGGCGAGTTGGCTGGCGCACCAGTCGCGATGTTCAGTTTCGGCCTCGAGGCGGCGCATGATCTCGCTCATGTCATCAGCCGAGAAACAACGCTCGATCACGACGGCCACATCAGCGAGGGGCGCGGGGCCCGGATCGGCGGACATGGCGTCCAGGATCTGGTCGATCGGCTGGCAGTCGGCAATTGCCGCGGCGGCCTCATCGAAGCGAGAAGGGGCAATGACGTGTGTGATCAGATCGAGATGCAACGCGTCGGCAGGTCCGATCGAGGCGCCGGTCAATGCGAGCCACGTGCCGACCTCGCCCGGCAATCGCGCCAGATGCCAGGCAACCCCATTGTCGGGAAAGAAGCCGATAGCCGTCTCGGGCATCTGGAAGCGATAACCAGGGCCGGCAACGCGATGCGTGGCGCACTGCACGAGGCCGACGGCCGTTCCCATCATAGCACCGTCGATGAAGGCAATCGTCGGCTTGGAGAAGCAGTCCAGGAGCCAGATCAGGGAGTATTCGTTCGCGAATTCGGCGGCGGCAAGAGTTGGGTTCGTAGTTGCCAGGTCGTAATATTCCCGAATGTCGCCGCCCGCGGAGAACATGCGGGCTGGGGAAGCCTGTAACAGAACGGCGTACACCTGTGGATCGCGTGCAATACGGGGTAATTCTCTTGAAATTGCCGCCTTCATGCCTGAATTAACGGCATTCAGTCTGTCTGGCCGGTCGAGCGTGAGCACGACTGCTGCTCCCTTTCGCTCGAAGCGGACGCCGGGGTTTTTCACGCCAACTGCTACCGTCGAGGTGCCTGTTGCTTCCGTTGGCTTCATCTTGCTGCTCACTCGGCTCGCTTGGCTGTCTTGCGTCGATTGGTCGAAAGACCTGTGCGTTGGTATCGGTATTTTCCCGTCTATACTGCGCGAAAATAGGGCGTAAACTGGTTTTTAACGATTCGCGTTCGCGCGGACTGCCCCCGTTGAACCGCATATCAGGCGCCTGTCGAGAGAGGCTTCCGTCTGTCATGGGCTTCCGTGCAATTCTGATTGCTGCTGCCTTCTGCCTGCCTGGAGCCGGAGCGTTCACCGCGCAGGCGAAGGCTCAGGGACAGACTTCCGTCTCCGGCGCAGGCAGCGGCGCGACCGGAGCTGGCTCCAGCGCGGCACCCTCGACGGTGGTCCAACCTGCTGGTTCGGATGCGAAACGCAAGGCCCGTTCACGGCGCTCTGGCCGTGCAGCCGCGGATGTGCTCGGGGATGCGGCCAACCGACCGCCCGTCCGGCGCGAGGTGACCAAGCGGGGCAAGCGGGGTCGTGAGGAGGGCACCAGGTCGCCGCCTGCTGCCGCATCGGCACCTTCGGGCGGGGCATCGGTGACGACCCCTCCGGCTCAGGCTGTGCCGGCAGTCAAAACCTGGCCGATCATTCCAAAGGCGGCGGCAACTGCCGGCGCGGCGGTGGGGGCTGCGGGCGGCGGGGCAACTCCCGCGGCGCAGCCAGCCTCTGGCTGGTCTCCTAGCGAGATACAGGAGGCGACCGCGCATTGCGCCCAGGTGCTGCGCGGCGTGGATGCGGCGATGGTTCCTCAGGACCCCATCAAGGAAGGCGCCTGCGGGTCGCCGGTGGTTTTTCTCGTCTCGAGCGTCGGCAAGAGCCCGTCGGTCGAGCTAAGTCCGCCCGTGACACTGACCTGCAATATGATCGCGGCAATGGACAAGTGGATGAAGCAGCACGTGCAGCCCAAGGCGCGAGCGCTGATCGGTGGGCCGGTCGTCAAGATCACGACCATGAGCTCATACTCGTGCCGAAACGCCTATGGCAGAACGAAAACTCGGCTGTCGGAGCATGGCAAGGCAAACGCCATCGACATCGCGAGCTTCTCCACGAGCCGGGATGGGGTTTCGGTGCTCGCCCATTGGGGGCCGACCGTGCGTGAGATTAAGGCAATTGCTGCAAAGCAGGAGGCCGAGCGGGCTGCCGCTGCCGCTGCCGCTGCTGCAAAGACAGCCGGTGGGCAAGGGCAGGGCGGATTGCCGCGCGCGGTTGGGCCTTCGGTCGGAGCGCGCCCCCTGCCGAACATTCCAGGTGTCATCATTTCCGGACCCGAAGGTGCTTACCAACCCGGGGGGCGCGGTTTCGGCCTAGCGCCTTCTCGGCTCGGTGGGCCGAAAGCGCGGGAGGTCAAGCTGCCCGAGGCGCCCGCGATGGCCGTGCCGTCCGTAGCGAGAGATCCCAAGTCACTTTTCCTGAAGGACATTCACGAGACGGCGTGCAAGGTTTTCGGAACGGTTCTCGGCCCCGAGGCCAACAACGCACATAAGAACCACTTCCATCTCGACATGGCGCACCGCACTCGCAGTAACTTCTGCGAGTGATTAGCGGTATTATGGTGCGCTGCGCTGCGCTGCGGTGACGCGTGGCCGGCATCATTCGATCGCTTGGCCGGTCATCTCGGCGCGCCACCACGCGAGCCCGAGGTAGATCGCTGCCGAGCAGGCGAGGGCGATCATGTAAGGCGCTGTCCACTGCAAACCGAAACGCCCCAGCGCCCATATACTGACGCCTGCGACAATGGCGGCCATCGC
>CAMAYR010000158.1 GCA_945862355.1 Devosia equisanguinis
GGGTTGGTGAGGGGGGCAATATCGCGTATCAGAGCAAGACAGAACCTGTTGCGGAGAATTGTCGATGGCGGGCCGGTACGTCGCGTTCTTCAGCTATACCCATGCCGACGACGAGCATGACAACGGCGTGTTGTCGAGCGTGCGTGAGCGACTGGAAAACGAGCTGCGCCTGACCTTGGGCGACCGCGAGGTCAAGATCTTCCAGGACCGCGATGATCTCAGTCCCGGCGACGTCTGGGAGGCGCGACTGGCCAAGGCGCTCGATGAGGCGGCTTACCTGATCCCTGTCATCACGCCTCTCTTCTTCGCCAGTGCAATCTGCCGCAAGGAGTTCATGCGTTTCTGGGAGAAGGCGAAGGCGGATTCTACGAGCGCGCGGATCATCCCGCTCTACTGGCGGACCCATTTTCCGATCGAGGGGCTGCTGCCTGCGGGAGACGACGAGCTTCTGAAAGCGGTCCGGGCGATCCAGTACGACGACTGGCGGGACGTGCGGCCTCTGGACATTTCCGATCGCCGGCTGCGCCAGAAGATCGAGGCAACGGCTATTGATCTGGCTCTGCGCTACAGCCGGAGCCTTCAGGGACCGGGCCACGTGCCGTCGAGCAACGATGGGGGGCAACCTGTGGAGGCGGTTGCTGCCGTCGTGCAGAGAGAGGGCGACGACGACGACGACGAGGCGGTCGCCATTCAGCATGAGCAGCACGATGAAGCGGGTCCTGCAATTGGACGCATTCCCGTGGATGCCAAATTCATCACGGGGGCGCCCGGAGGCATGTTCACACCCGGTCGCGGAGCGTCCGAGTGGTTTTCCGATCACGATGCCGGGCCTGAGATGGTTGTCGTCCCGGCAGGCGAGTTCGTGATGGGCTCGTCGCCACATGAGATCGCTGCCCTGAAAAGGGAGTTTCCCGATCGACGCGCAGGGTGGTTCGCAGCCGAGGGGCCGCAGCGAAATATCGTGATCGCTAGGCCGTTAGCCGTTGGACGGCATGCGGTGACGCGGGGCCAGTTCGCAGCGTTCGTCCGGGCGACCGGGCATCAGGTGGCCGATTCCGCCGGTACGTTCGAGGATGGGGAATGGCTGCTGCGGGAAGGGCGTTCGTGGCGCAATCCGGGCTTCGTACAGGACGACAGTCACCCCGTTGTGTGCTGAAATTGGAACGATGCAAGAGCCTATGCGAGCTGGCTCGCCCGCGTAACAGGCAAGGACTACGGCCTGTTGTCGGAGGCGGAATGGGAGTTTGCGGCGCGTGCCGGCACGGCGACCCCGTTCTGGTGGGGGGGCTCGCTCAGCACGGAGTTGGCCAACTACGAGGGCAGCCGCGCTTTCCGCGACGGTCTGGCTGGCGTGTTTCGCAACACCACGATGCCCGTTGGGAGCTTTTCGGCGAATCCCTGGGGCATCTATCAGATGCTCGGCAACGTCTGGGAGTGTTGCGCGGATTTCTGGCATGAGACGTATGCAGGGGATGGGCCGACCGACGGAAGGGCATGGGAGGCGGGTACGCAACGCGGACTGCGGGTCCTCCGCGGTGGTGCATGGGACAGCCTGCCGGAAGATGTGCGGGCGGCAAGCCGCTTCGCATACCCGACCGCACCTCGCAACAGCATTCTGGGCTTCAGGGTAGCCAGGACACTGTAGCAGGACAGGTTCGCGGTGTCGGGGGAACCAGAGCAACGCCCCTTCCCGCTCGGCCTGCCTTGCGCTATCACCCGCGCCAACCCTATCTCGACAGTGCGAGCGCAGGGCCGGACGTCAACCCGGTCTGCCTCCGCTGTTACAACTCACGAGGCGCGCGCCCCATGGCGAATCCCCAATTCGTCTATCACATGCACAAGCTCTCCAAGGCCTATCCGGGGGGAAAGCAGGTCCTCAAGGACATCTCGTTGTCGTTCTATCCCGGCGCCAAGATCGGTGTCGTCGGTCTCAACGGCGCGGGCAAGTCGACGCTGCTCAAGATCATGGCCGGCGTCGTCGACGACTATCTGGGCGAGGCCAAGCCCGCGGATGGCGTCAAGGTCGGCTACCTGCCGCAGGAGCCCGAGCTCGATCCGACGAAAGACGTGCTCGCCAACGCGATGGAGGGCGTCGCGGACAAGAAGGCCAAGCTCGATCGCTACAACGAGATCGCGGCGAACTACACTGACGAAACCGCCGAGGAGATGGCCCAGCTCCAGGACGAGATCGACGCCAACAATCTGTGGGACCTCGACACCCAGGTCGAGCAAGCGCTCGATGCTCTGCGCTGCCCACCGTCCGATGCCGACGTGACCAAGCTGTCGGGCGGTGAAAAGCGCCGCGTGGCGCTGACCAAGCTGCTGCTCGCCAAGCCCGACATTCTGTTGCTCGACGAGCCGACCAACCATCTCGACGCGGAAAGCGTGGCATGGCTCGAGCGCTACCTCAAGGAGTACACCGGCTGCGTGATCCTGGTCACGCATGACCGCTACTTCCTCGACAACATCACCGAGTGGACCCTCGAGCTCGATCGCGGGCAGGGCGTGCCGTGGAAGGGCAACTATTCCGGCTGGCTCGAGCAGAAGGCCAAGCGCGAGGAAGTCGAGAAGGGGCAGGACGAAAACAAGCAGAAGGCGATCAGCCGCGAGCTCGAGTGGATCAGGTCGAGCCCGAAGGCCAGGCAGGCGAAATCCAAGGCGCGTATCGCTGCCTTCGACAAGCTCGTCGAGCAGGCCGCGCGCGAGGAGGTCGGCAAGGCCTCGATCCAGATCGCGACGGGCCCCAAGCTCGGCGGTGTCGTGGTCGAGGTGGACGGCATGTCGAAAGCGTTCGGGGATCGCCTGCTGATCGACAATCTCTCGTTCAGGTTGCCGCCCGGCGGCATCGTCGGCGTCATCGGTCCCAACGGCGCGGGCAAGACGACGCTGTTCAAGATGATCACGGGGCAGGAGAAGCCCGACGCCGGCACGGTGCGGCTCGGCGAGACGGTCAAGGTCGCCTATGTCGACCAGTCCCGCGGGCACCTCGACGACAAGAAGACGGTCTGGGAGGAGATCTCGGGGGGCCTCGACCAGATGCTGCTCGGCGGCAAGAAGGAGATTTCGAGCCGCGCCTATTGCGGCTGGTTCAACTTCAAGGGTGCGGACCAGCAGAAGAAGGTCGGGCTGCTTTCCGGCGGCGAGCGCAATCGCGTCCATCTTGCCAAGCTACTCAAAGAAGGCGGCAACCTGCTGCTGCTCGACGAGCCCACCAACGACCTCGACACGGAGACGCTCGGCGCGTTGGAATCCGCGCTCGAGGATTTTCCCGGATGCGCCGTGGTCATTTCGCATGACCGCTTCTTCCTCGATCGTCTCGCGACCCACATCCTCGCCTTCGAGGGCGATAGCCACGTCGAATGGTTCGAGGGCAACTTCGCCGACTACGAGGAGGACAAGAAGCGCCGCCTCGGCGATGCCGCCGTCGAGCCGCACCGCATCAAGTTCAAGCGGTTCGATCGGTAGGGGGCGAGCGCGGATCGTGACAGACCGTCAGGGTCTGACACCCGGGAAATCCACAATGCCGATTTCGGTCCAGGAATACGAGCTGCTGGAGTTTTTCGGGGTCGAGCCTCAATTGGTCGACCACGATATTCCATGGACCTATAACGACGCTACGTATCATTTGGAGATGCCGGATGTCGCTACGACATTCACGGTGTCGCCGTCCTATGGAGACGTCACCCTCGTTATCCGTCGAGGCGCGGAGGAGATCGTCCATTTCTCCGCAAGACAAGTCGATGATATCCGCCTCGTTGCGGATGCGAACTATGAGGCCCTACAGATCGATCTGGGCAAGAATGGTCAAGTCACGGTGCGTATCCGCCCGACTTTCGAGCTGAGACAGCGCTGGTCTGCGCCGATACGATGAGTCTCGCGGATTTCTGAGCAGGTAGCTGCTCGCGCTCCCATCGTGGTATGTTTCCACAGGAGGCCGCCATGGAAGACGTCGATCTGCGTCATGCGAAAGAGCACCTGGAAGAGCTGATCGAGCGCGCGCGGCGCGGCGAGGACGTGCGCATAGCAGATCCAAAAGGTGGGGCGGTACGGCTGACGCCGGTTCAGGGGCCAGAAGCAGATCTGACCGCGCCGCGGATCACCGACACGATGCCAACATTCGTGCCTTTGCAGAAGCCGCGGGTTCCGGGGCGCCTTGCCGGAAAGATGAAGGTGCCTGCTCGTCTGATGGATTCGATGACCGAGGATGAATTGAAGGACTGGTATGGAGATGATGCGTGAAGATCCTTCTCGATACCCACGCGATATTCTGGTGGTCTATCGAGCAATCGAAATTGTCCTCATCTGTGCTGGAAGCAATATCGGCCAAGGACAACGACGTTTTCGTGAGCATTGCTTCGCTATGGGAAATGGCGATCAAGGTCGGTCTTGATAAGTGGCCCGAGGCCGCAGAACTAACGGACACGTTCGATCACGAGATGCGGGCGAGCGGATTTTCACTCCTTCCGATTTCGGTGTTTCACGTCCGCGCCTCAGGCCTCATGCACTCGCCGCATCGCGATCCGTTCGACCGTCTGCTGGTGGCTCAGGCGCGGATCGAAGGGCTGACGGTCGTGACTGCCGATCCCAAGGTTCAGGCGCTCGCGAAGGACTGGCTGTGGTGATCGGCTCGGCCGCTGTTATGCCGGCTCGAACATGTGCCCGTGTTGGAGCAGCAGCGGACTGGCCGTGCGGATCGGGCCTGCTGCCGTAATCGTGTGCCTCTACTGCGCGGCCGACGGTGCATCCTTGGGCGCCGTCGCTGCTGGCGCGGGGGCAGCCTTCGGCTCCGCTGCCTGGGCCGTCGGTGTGGCCTTCGTCGAAACCGTCACCACTGTCGACGCTGCGGCACTCGCCACTGCCGGCGGCGGCGTCTTCTTGACGACTTTCGGTCTCGGCTTGGGCTTCGCGGGCGCCGCCGCAGGTTTTGCTGGCTCGCTGCTGCCGAAGAAGCTGAACAGCGACGACATCGGCGCGGTCTCGCTGACGCTGCCGTTGTAGGCCTGCATCACGCGTACCTTCGCGCCCACTTTAGCGATCGAGGCCAGATGGACGACATGCTCATTGGTCAGGCGGAAGCAGCCCGACGAATTGGCGCGGCCCACGGTGCGGTCGTTGTTGGTGCCGTGAATGCGATAGATGGTGTTGCCGAGATAGAGCGCGCGCGCGCCTTGCGGGTTCTTCATGCCGCCTGTGACGGTGATCGGCAGGCCGGGCTGTCGCTTGTGCATCTCGGGCGGTGGTGTCCACGAGGGCCAGGCGGTGATGCGGCTGATGCGCTCGGTGCCCGACCACGTGAAGCCGTCGCGGCCCACGGAGATTGGATACTGGTAGGCTCGCTTGCCCGGCAGGATATAGAGCAGCCTGCGGTTCTGCGTATCCACAATGATCGAGCCGGGGTCCTCGTTCTGGTCGATGTAGACGATCGGTGGCTCGGCGGGCTTGATGTCTGGCCGCTCGCCGCCGTTCATGAACTTCGGGTACGCGACAGGGGCATAGGACGCACGCCGCGCCGCGCGCCTGGCTTCGGCTTCCTCGGCCGACCTTTGGGCGTCGCTCTCGAATACCGGCGTCGAGCCGGACCACTGGGCCGTCGCAGGTCGCGTCGGGGCCACCAAGCCAAGGGCCAACACCGAAAGCAATGCAATCGTCGTTCTCATATCCATGCCTCGAGGCTCGAGTCCGTGGCTGATTTTCGATCAGATAGGCGCGGGCGATGCCGAGACACAAGTTACCCTTGCGTGATTTCATACTCACGGTCGCCTTGTGTGACATTCCTGCACGGGGCGAGGACGAGCCGGCTGGGCCTGTTGCGAGCTGATCTGTCCGGCAGGCCGCGCCGCTGCTCGACGCTCGCTGGTCGATCCGCTACAGCAGTGCCGTAACTGGTCGGGAGGGCGCGCGCATGGCTGGGCAACGCATCGAGGTGACGCATGTCGGCAGCCTGCCGCGCGGTGAGGCGCTGACGCCGCTGCTGCTGGCGAAGGACCACGGCGAGGCCTACGACGCGGCCCAGTTCGACGCGACTGTGCAGGCAGCCATCGACGATGCCGTGCGCCGGCAAGTGGCTGCCGGCGTGACGATCGTGAGCGATGGCGAACTCGGAAAGGTGGGCTACTCGACCTATATCACCGAGCGGCTTACGGGATTCGGTAGCGCTCACATCGAACGCAAGCCCGCACGCGATCTTGCCGGCCACCCACAGCTCGCAAAGAAGCTCGCTGCGATCATGGGCAAGCAGGAGTTCGTCCGCGCGGCCTGCGTGGCGCCGGTGAGGCTTCGCACGCTCGAGCCTGCGCGCGAGGACATCGCCCGGTTCCGCTCAGCGCTCGACCGCCACGGCCAGGGCGTGCGCGCATTCATGAACTCTGCCTCGCCCGGGCTCGTTACTGCGTTTCAGCCCAACCAGTTCTACCCGAGCCACGAGGCATATCTCGCCGACCTCGTCGATGCGATGCGGCCGGAGTACGAGGCGATCGCGAGCGCCGGGCTCGATCTGCAACTCGACTGTCCGGATCTGGCGATGTCGCGGCACACGGGCTATCAGGATCTCGACGAGGCAGCGTTCCTGAAGGTCGTCTCGGCGAACGTCGAGGCGCTGAATGCGGCGACGGCTGGCATTCCGCCGGAACGAATGCGGATGCACATCTGCTGGGGTAACTACGAGGGCCCGCACGACCACGACATTCCCCTCGAGCGGATCATCGCGCCGATATTGAAGGCACGGCCAGCGACCATTCTATTCGAGGCGGCCAATCCGCGCCATGAGCACGAATGGATCGTGTGGCGGGACGCGACGTTGCCAGCGGACAAGATACTCGCGCCGGGCCTCATCGACACCTGCTCCAACTATGTCGAGCATCCCGAGTTGATCGCCCAGCGGCTCGAGCGCTTCATCTCGATCGTCGGCGCGAGCCGGGTCGTCGCCAGCACGGACTGCGGTTTCGGCACCTTCGCTGGATACGGCAAGATCGATCCCGAGGTGACGTGGAAGAAGCTCGCGGCGCTGCGGCAGGGCGCGGACATCGCGGCATCGCGGATTTGAGCGCGGCAGCGTCCGTTCGCGGTGTCGCAGGCGGGCTCGAGTGGTGGGGAAACGTGCTATTCTTCGATTGAATTTGCGCCTTCCGGCCGGCAATTCGCCGCCTCAGGGCGCTGCTCCCATCCGCAACCTGGGGAGGAGGACGAGCATGAGCAAGTTTCCGATCGAGACCCCGGGGGCGCGCGTGCCCTTGCTTCTGCGTCACCTCGGGTGGGCGCTGGCGATGGGTGCGGCGTTCGGTGCTGCGTTCACGGCGTTTCTGCTGGTGAGCAATTTTGCCGGCCTTCGCGACCTGATCGCTGGTTCCAGCAGTCCGGTGCTCGTGATCTTCATGCTGGGCTTCATGAACGCGCTGACGTTCGGAAGTCTCGCAATGGGCACGAGCATCATGACGCTGCCGCGTGAGCGGCTGCCGCCGGAACATCGATATTGAGCCGCGATGAGCATCTCCGTTTCAGCCTTTTACAAATTCGTGCGCGTTGCGGATGCGCGCGGCCTGCGCGACCGGTTGCGCGCGGGGCTCGAAGTGCGGGGGATGAAAGGCACCATCCTCGTCGCGCCCGAAGGCATCAACGGCACGATTTCGGGCGTGACCGACGCCATGTCGTCGTTCCTCGACGAGTTGCGCTGCGATCCCCGCTTCGCCGACATCGGCGTCAAGCAGGCGACGGTTGAGCGCCATCCTTTCAAGCGCCTCAAAGTCAGGCTGAAGCGGGAGATCGTCACGCTGCGCGCGCCGGAAGCCGATCCGACAGAGCGGGTCGGGACCTACGTGGCGCCGCGCGATTGGAACGCGCTGATCGGCGATCCCGACGTGCTCGTGATCGACACGCGCAACGGCTACGAAGTGGCAGACGGCACCTTCGAGCGCGCCGTCGATCCGGGCATGCGCACGTTCGGCGAGTGGCCGGGCTACGTGGCGGACAATCTCGATCCGCAGCGCCATCGCAGAATCGCGATGTTCTGCACTGGCGGCATCCGCTGCGAGAAGGCGTCCGCCTATTTGCTCGCGCATGGCTTTGCCGAGGTCTACCATCTCAAAGGCGGAATACTGAACTATCTCGCGCAGGTGCCGGAGAGTGAAAGTCTTTGGCGAGGCAGCTGCTTCGTGTTCGACGAGCGTGGCGGTGTCGAAGGCGAGGGCCTCGAGCCCGAGCGCGCTCGGGAGGCTCAGTGAGGCTCGATCTGCACGCCGCGAGCCATGTAGCACACGCGCGGCGGGGCGCGTTCAGTCTCGAAATAGCAACGCGAATGCGGCGGCTCCGACGCGATGGCCTCGGTGCCGGCAGGCAGGCGCACGAGAAGCCTGCCGCCCGGCTGCCAGCTCAATTTCAGATCAGCCTCACTATCTGACGCGACGAGTGCGCAGTTCTCCGCGATCCGTCGGGTCTGCCCCGGAGATGGCGCGGGCACGGCGACGAGCCAGATGCATTTTACCGTCACGCCGCTGTCGGCATGGCTGTGGCGAACCACCACCGCCGCGCGGTTGCCCTGCACGATGCTGCGCTCGACGATGAAGCCGTCCGGGTCGGGGGTTTCGACGAGGTGGCAGGTCGCAAGCCCTGCCGCCACGACGATCAGGGCCGGGAACGCATGCCACCATGGGCCGAGCCGTGCGGCCAGATCGAGCACGCCGCGGGTCATGCTTCAGCCTTGTTGAGGCGGTCGGAATGCTCGCGGCGGAATGCCTCGAAGCGGCCCTCTGCGATTGCCGCGCGCATCGCTGCCATCAGCTCCTGATAGAACCAGGTGTTGGCCCACGACAGCAGCATGGAGCCCAGATACTCGCCCGATTTCACGAGGTGATGAAGATAGGCTCGCGAGTAGTCGCGGCAGGCCGGGCACGTGCTGTTCTCGTCGAGTGGCTTCAAGTCCTCGGCGTGGCGGGCGTTGCGGAGATTGACGCGCCCGCCCCACGTGAACGCCTGTCCATGCCGGCCCGAGCGCGTGGGCATCACGCAATCGAACATGTCGATGCCGCGCGCGACAGCCTCGATGAGATCGGACGGCGTGCCGACCCCCATCAGGTAGCGCGGCTTGTCGGTGGGCAGGCTCGGCAGCGTTGCGTCGAGGGTGGCGAGCATCAGCTCCTGGCCTTCGCCGACAGCGAGCCCGCCGACGGCGTAGCCCGGCAGATCGAGCGCCACGAGACCTTCGACCGAACGTCGCCGCAAGTCGACGTCGGTGCCGCCCTGCACGATGCCGAACAGCGCCTGGCCCTCGCCGACGAGACCGGTGTCGCGGCGGCGCGCCATCTCGTCCTTGCACCTCTGCGCCCAGCGAAGCGACAACTCCATCGCCTCCCGCGCGCGCTCGGGTGTCGCGGGAAGCTCGATGCACTCGTCGAGCTGCATGATGATGTCTGAGCCGAGCAGCGCCTGGATTTCCACAGCGCGCTCGGGCGTGAGCATGTGTCGCGAGCCGTCCAGATGCGATTGGAACTCGACGCCGTGCTCGCTCATCTTGCGCAGGCCGGAAAGCGACATCACCTGGAAGCCACCGCTGTCGGTGAGGATCGGTCCATCCCAGCGCATGAACGAGTGCAGCCCGCCCAGCCGGTGTACGCGCTCGGCGCCGGGGCGCAACATCAGGTGGTACGTGTTGGCGAGAATGATGTCTGCGCCGGCTGCTTTCACCTGCTCGGGATAGAGCGCCTTTACCGTGGCCACGGTGCCGACCGGCATGAAGGCCGGCGTGCGGATCACGCCGCGCGGCGTCACGACTTCGCCGACACGCGCGAGGCCGTCGGTGCCGAGGGCCCTGTAGTGGAAGATGCTGTTCATGTTCGTGGGGTCAGCTAGCCGGTGTGGCGGGAAGCTCGACGCTGGCCGACGCCATCGCCGCGATGCCTTCGCGCCGGCCGGTGAAACCCAGCCCTTCCGTCGTCGTCGCCTTGACCGATACGCGCGCGGCGTCGATGCGCAGGATGTCCGCGATGCGCTTTCCCATGGCGGCGCGGTGTGGTCCCACGCGCGGCGCTTCGGCCAGGATCGTCACGTCGACGTTTACGATGCGGCCACCGCGCTGGCCGACGAGGTCGGCGGCATGGCGCAGGAAGATGTGCGAGGCCGCGCCTTTCCAGCGATCGTCCGAAGGCGGGAAATGCTGTCCGATGTCCCCCGCGCCTATCGCGCCGAGCAGTGCATCCGTCAGTGCATGCAAGCCGACGTCTGCATCGGAATGGCCGTCGAGCCGGGCTGTATGCGGGATCTCGACGCCGCAAAGCCAGACGCTCGCCCCTTCCGCGAAGCGATGCACGTCGAAGCCGTTGCCGCAGCGCGTCTCGCGTGGTGTCTTGGTGTTACCGCGCTCGAATAACGCGCGCGCCATCGCGATGTCGTCGGCGGAGGTGAGCTTCACGTTGCGGTCGCCGCCAGGCACGACGGCAACCTCGATGCCTGCCCATTCCGCGAGCGCGGCGTCGTCCGTGAACGCCTCGAGGCCGGCCGCGTGCGCTTTGTCGTGGGCGTCGCGGATGGCCACGAAGGCGAAGCCCTGCGGTGTCTGCGCGCGCCACAGGCCACTGCGGTCGATCGTGCCGTCGATGCGGCCTTCACCGCTGGCCCGCTTCAGGGTATCGGTGACCGCGATGGCGGCGATGGCGCCAGGTGCGTTCTCGAGTGCCACGATCACGCGGTCGATCACGTCGGGGGCCACGAAGGGACGCGCCGCATCGTGGATCAGCACGAGGTCCGGCGCCACCCTGCCGAGTGCCGCCAGGCCGCGCCGTACCGATTCCTGCCGTGTCTCCCCCCCCATCGCGACGGGCAGCAGCTTCGTCTGTGTGCTGGGGCCGAGGGAAGCGCTGACCGCGGCGCAGTTCTCCGTGTCGTCTGGGTGGATGACGAGGGCCACGTGGTCGACGCCGGGGTGCAGGGAGAAAGCCTCGATGGAGCGTGCCAGCACGGTCTTGTCGCCGAGGAGTGCGAACTGCTTGGGCGGCTGGCCGGCGGCTGCGGCGCGTGAGCCCCGGCCTGCGGCGACGATCAGGGCGGCGACGATCAAAGCGAGGCTCCTGTTTGCGAGCGGATGGTCGGGGCTACTTAGGCTCCGTGTCCGAGGCATGCAATCGGCTGTGCCGTCGGCCTTGCGTTTTCAGCGACGCCGCCCTATGCTGCTCAAAATAACGTCACCATAATAAGATGCCTAATAGTTGGGCAATAGCTACGATGTTCGGCACTGCACAATACGAGGCCGGCGAACGGCGCGCGGGTGCCCAGGTGTTTCTGGCGCCGATGTCGGGCGTCACCGATTTTTCGTTCAGATCCGCGGCTCACGCTTTGGGGGCCGAGTTGGTGGTCTCCGAGATGGTGGCGAGCGCCGAGCTGGTGCGGGCGCGCCGGGCCGAGCTTCGCAAGGCTGTCGGCCAGGGTCTGCGGCCGTTCATCGTTCAGCTTGCCGGCCGCGAGGCACGCTGGATGGCGGAGGCCGCACGCAAGGCTGTCGACCTCGGCGCCGATGTCATCGATATCAATATGGGGTGTCCGGCCCGCGAGGTGACCGGTCGGTTGTGTGGTTCGGCGCTGATGCGCGAGCCCGATCTGGCGCTGTCGCTGGTCGAGGCGGTGGTCGGCGCAGTCCCCGTTCCGGTCACCTTGAAGATGCGCCTTGGCTGGGACCGGCAGAGTATGAACGCGCCGGATCTGGCGCGCCGGGCTGAGGGTGCTGGCGTGCGGCTCGTCACAGTGCACGGTCGAACCCGCAGCGAGTTCTTCAAGGGGCAGGCCGATTGGGCAGCCGTTCGCGCGGTGAAGGAGGCCGTGTCGGTGCCCGTGATCGTCAACGGCGACATTGCGAGCGTGGAGGATGCGCGGCGGGCGCTGGAGCTTTCCGGTGCCGACGGCGTGATGATCGGCCGTGGCGCCTATGGCGCGCCGTGGCTGCCGGGCCGCATCGCTGCGGCTTTGTCCGATGGTCGCGATCCCGGTCCGCCGCCGATTGCCGAGCAGGCGCGAATTGCCGGCGAGCACTACGAGGCGATGCTGATCGAGTACGGCCGCGACGTCGGGCTGCGCAATGCGAGGAAGCATGTC
>CAMAYR010000159.1 GCA_945862355.1 Devosia equisanguinis
CGTTCCTCGACCTCGTGCCGCCGGAAGGCCTGCGCCTCACGCCGCGCCACTACGCCTATCTCAAGATCTCCGAAGGCTGCAACAACCGCTGCTCGTTCTGCATCATCCCGCAGCTGCGCGGCGACCTCGCCAGCCGGCCGCGAATGTCGGGGATGATGCAGAAGCTGCACTTGTTGTTGCAGCCCTCGGAGATCTTCAGATAGGCGAAGTGGCGCGGCGTCAGGCGGAAGCCCTGCGGCGGCACGAGATCGACGAACGGATCGTGCAGCGGCGGTACGGCGGCGTGGACGGCCTCCATCACCTGCTCGTACTGGTGCGGACCCGTGACAGCGAGCACGCCGGGATGCGCCGACATGATGCGGTCCTTCTCGACGCCCAGGCATCCGGTGACTATCACACGGCCATTCTGGGTCATGGCCTCGCCGATCGCTTCCAGGCTCTCCGCCTTGGCGGAGTTGAGGAAGCCGCAGGTGTTGACGACGACGACGTCCGCGCTCTTGTATTCGGGCGCAATCTCGTAGCCTTCCGCGCGCAGCCGGGTGATGATGCGTTCGCTGTCGACCAGTGCCTTCGGGCAGCCGAGCGACACGAATCCGACCTTGGGGGCCTTGGTCTTGACTGCAGCCTTGCTGGACGCACGCCTGACCTTTGCCGCCGGGGCCGCGGGGCCCTTGGACTTGATGGCGCGGCGGGGGGATATTTTCTGAGGTGCTTTGGACATGGGGCAGCTTTTAGCTGGAAGCGCGACGGCATTCCAGTGGCGAGGCGGCAGGGCAGCGACAATGAGTGACGGCAAAGGCAATCGGGCGGCCGAGACGGCCGAGCAGCGCCGGGTGCGCCTCGCGGCGGAGTTGCGCGCCAACCTGGCCAAGCGCAAAGCCCAGGCCCGCGCGCGGACCAAGCGCGACGACACCGGCAAGCCGACCGCCGCGGGAGACGACCGGCCGGAGGATTGAATTCGAGCAATCCGCGACAACTTGGCAAGCCCCCGTCAAGCATGAGTCGCAGAATTGCCATCTGAGGCCGTCAAACGGCCGCGCCGGTTGAGGGAATGGATAACCCGCGCCTGCCAGCTTGCTCTCCGGCTCGGCGGCGCCGGCGGCAAGCACCGGCTGTAAAGTCGCCGGCCCCGTGGAGCCGTTGCCAGGAATTGGGGAACCATCTCGATGAAAATGCCAGTTTCGCTCGGCCGGTCCGCCTCGGCCGGTCCGCCTCGACCGCGCTTGCCTTGCTCGCGTGTGCGGTCTCCGCGAATGCCCAGACGGCGGCGGAAGCGATCAATGTTTATACCACGCGTGAGCGGCAGCACATCGCGCCGTTGCTGGCAACGTTCGAGAGCCTGACGCGCATCAAGACCAATGTCGTCTACCTTTCAGGCGATCCGGTTGCGCGGCTGACGGCCGATAGGGCAGCCGGCAAAGTCGACATCTTCATTGCCGCCGAACTCTCTCACCTCGTCGCTGCGAAGAGCGCGGGGCTCACGGAAGCTGTCACGAATGCCAATCTCACAGGACGCGTTCCGGCAAAATTCCTTGACCTCGATGGCCATTGGCTTGGCCTGACGCGTCGGGTGCGCGTAGTCGCTGCGTCCCGCGAGCGTGTGTCTCAGCAGGCCTTCACCTACGAGGAGCTGGCTGATCCCAAGTGGAAGGGCAAGCTTTGCATGCGCTCCGGGCTGCATCCCTACAACGTTCTGTTGACGGCCTCCATGATCGCGCACAAGGGCGAGCCGGTTGCGGAGGCTTGGCTGCGCGGCCTCAAGGCCAATCTCGCCGGCAAGCCGAGCGGTGGGGACCGGGACCAGATTCTGGCGGTGGTGGCGGGCCGTTGCGACATCGCGCTCGTCAACAGCTACTATGTCGGCGGAATGCGAGCGGCCAAGGACAAGCCTGAAACGCAAATTGCCGGAAACGCCGTCAACGTGATCTTCCCCAACGCTGGGGATCGAGGAGCGCACGTTTCGATCTCCGGGCTTGCCATGATGAAGGGTGCGCCGGGCCTGGACAGCGCGGCCCTGCTCGCAGATTTCCTGACCTCCGAGCCGGCGCAGTTCGTCTACGCGCAGGATAGTTTCGAGTACCCCGTCCGCGAGGACGTTAAACCTTCCGGTCTGGTCGAGAGCTGGGGCACGCCGAAGCTCGACGCCATTCCGCTCGGCGATCTGACGAGCCTGCAGGCTAAGGCCGCCCAGCTCATCGGCAAGGTCGGCTTCGACGCAGGACCGGGCAGCTGACGAGCGACAGAACCGCAGCACGTGCCCACAATGCGTGAAGCAGCCGAGTTCGGCCCCCGGTGGACCCGCGGCACGCCGGCGCCTACTTGCCTTCCCGCCACCACGCCAGCGTGATGAAGAACAGTAACGCCGCAAGCGCCAGCAGGCCCGTAAACATCGGCGTCAGCTTGATGCCGCGCGTGACGTAGGCCTCGCGGTCCTTCAGGCCCATCCAGCCGGAGCCGGCGAGCACGCGCGCCCCAGACATCATGGTGATGCGCGGCACATCCACGCTGGTCGATCCGACCGTGCCGAAGAAGCCGCCGCCGCTGGTCCAGAATACGCCACCGCCTGTCGATTCCACGAGCGGCTTGAGCTTCAGGTCGGTGGCTGTCACCTCCGACATTTCGCGCGGATCCTCGACGCCCGCCAGCGCCACGGCCGTTAGGTTGCCGGCTGGTGTTTTCGTCTGCAGCTTGTAAAGCCCTGGCTCCTTTACATCGATCGTGGAGCGGAACACGCCCTGGCCCGACGCCTCCAGGTTCAATTCGGAGGTCGCGCCCCCAGGCGCGGACATGGTGATGGGCTCGACAGAGTTTTCCATCGTGCGGCGCTCGATGGTCAGCTTCATGCCCTTGGCCGTCGCGATGAGGCGTTCCTCCTCGAGGTCCGGCTCCTTCATCAGCCAGTGCGAGAGGCAGCGCAGCAGATCGGTGTGCGGACCACCGCCGTCATGGCCCCTCGCCCAAAGCCAGGCGTGGTCGGAGGTGAGCAGCGCGACCCGACCCTTGCCTTTGCGGTCCAGCACGAGCAGCGGCTTGTCCTCGGCGCCGGCGAGCACGGTCTGGCCGGTAGGCGTGCCGACATCGACCTGCCGGTACCACTTGCCCCAGGTCGGCGTATCGCCCTTTCCACCGGGGAGATCGCGTGTCACGGGGTGCTTGTGGCCCTGCTCGGTCAGCTTGGCCTTGAACGGCATTTCATAGACCCTGCCCGTCGGCGCAGCCGGCAGAACAGGCGCGAGCGGCGTCCTAATCAGGCTGGTTGGACCCGCGTAGTCGTCGCCGGCCGCGACGAGAAGCGCGCCGCCGTGCTCGCGGACGTACTGGGCGATGTTGTCGTAGTACTGCGACAGCAGGATGTTGCGGTGCTGATAACGGTCGAAAATGATGAGATCGAACTCGCGGATTTTGACCTGGAACAGCTCGCGGGTCGGGAACGCGATCAGTGAGAGCTGATTGATCGGCGTGCCGTCCTGCTTCTCGGGCGGCCGCAGGATAGTGAAGTGGACGAGGTCGACCGCGGCATCCGACTTCAGCAGGTTGCGCCAGGTTCGCTCGCCGGCGTGCGGCTCGCCGGAGACGAGAAGGACCCGCAGGTTCTCGCGCACGCCTTCGGCCGTCACCACGACGCGATTGTTGGCCGGCGTCAGCTCGCCGGGCACTGCCGGTAGCTCGATCTCGAGAATGTTCTGGCCCGGATGGGGGAACGGCATCTCGATGGTGAGCTTGCGGTTCAGCTCCGCGCGGCGCAACTCATCGGGCCGCCCCTCGCGCCTGATCCGCAACATGATCTGGCCGACCGAAGCTGGACCCCGCCCGGCCTCGCGCACTGTGACTTCCACCGGACGGGACTGGCCGACAATACCGAACTTCGGCGCGCTCAGTACCTCGATGCGGCGATCGAACTCGTCGGGCCGGCCGGTCAGCAGCGTGTGCACCGGTGCGTCGAAACCGAGACCGCCAGCGGATTTCGGCACGTCGTGGACCTGTCCGTCAGTGACCATGATGACGCCGGCGAGCCGGTCGGGCGGCGTGGTGGCGAGCGCCTGGTTGAGGTCCGTAAACAGGTTGGTGCCGCCGCGAGTGTCGTCGGGACGGCCCGCACGAACCCATTTCACCTCGAGCCCCGGGATCTTGGCGAGCTTGCCCTCGAGATCGCGGCGGATCCCCTCCGTCTGCTGGGGGCGGGTAGCGAGCGTCTGAGAGGTCGATTCGTCGAGAACGACGATGGCGACATTACCAAGGTTCTCGCGCTCCTCCTCCTTGAGTGTCGGGTTGGCGAGCGCGGCCACGACGAGGCCGAGCGCCAGCGCTCGCAGCGCCGCACCGGGCGATCGCCTGAACGCCAGCAGCGCGACGAGCAGCACCGCCAGCGCCACGCCTGCCCAGAACAGCGGCAGCGGCACCATCGGTGAGAAGTCGATCGACCAGTTGGACATTTGAGCCACTTCTCCACCTCGTGAGAGGCGGTTGTCGGTAGGAAACAGGCAGTTGCAGGAGGGCTGGCTGATGAGGCAATGGCGGCGCATCCGCCGACCGTCCATCGCCCCGACTGCCTACTGCCCCAATCGATCCAGCAGGGCCGGCACGTGTACCTGATCGGCTTTGTAGTTACCGGTAAGCGCATGCATGACGATGTTGACGCCGGCCCGGAACGCCATCTCGCGTTGACCTTCTCCTCCGGGAACGACCGGGTAGAGTGGCCGGTTGCGATCATCCAGCGCCCAGGCGGAGGCAAAGTCGTTCGACGTGACCATGATCGATGTCACGCCATCGGCACGCCGCGCCTTCCGGCTCTGGTCGGCCCCCTCGGCAGCGTCGGCTTCGACCCAGAGTTGTCCGCCATCCCAGCGTCCGGGGAAGCTGCGCAGCAGATAGAACGCACGCGTGAGGACATGGCTTTCCGGCACAGGTTCGAGACGCGGAATGTCGAGGCGGCCAAGCAAGCGCTGCAGGGCTGTGCCGGTCTCTCCGCCGCGGTTGACGTTGAAGCCCGAGGGCAGGCCCTGGCCATAGTCGCGCGTGTCGAAGATGATGAGGCCGCCTTCTTTCATATAGGCGTCGATCTTCGCGAGCGTAGCCTCCCGCAGTGGCTGGGCGTTCGCCAGAACCGGCCAGTACAGGATAGGAAAGAAAGCGATGTCGTCATTGTCGATGTTGATCGGGTTGACGGCGGCGCGCTCGACGGAGGTTCGAAAGCCCAACACTTTGGTCAAGCCGTTGAGGCCCTCGCGGCTGGTGTTGTCGACGCCCTGATCGCCCGTCAGCACGAAACCGAACGACACCCGCGACGTCGCGCCGAGCGCTTGCTCCTCCAGCGGCGAGAGCGGACGGGCCGGCCGGATCACCTGCACCCGCGGTTGCTCGCGGAAAAGCTGATCGAACTGGCTCGGCCGCTGGAAGCGCGGCTGCGGCTGCCATTGCGCCTGGGCAGGTGCCGTGTCGGCGAGCAGCGTCGCGCCGACCGCAACCAGCATGATCGCGCCAGCACCACCACCGCTCTTCTTCAGCTGGGCGCCCACGGCTTTCATGCGGCCGCCAAGACCGCCGGCCGCGCCGCCCGCGAACAGCATGCCCCCGGCCTGAAGCAGGATTACCGCAATAATGTCAGCGAACAAAAGCATGAGGGCCGCCGTCATGAGCGAGGGCTTCAATGGTGTAGCGACTTGACCGTCGTAGGCGCGGCGCTCCGCACCCGCTGGCAATGCAGGAACCGGCTTCAGGATCGTCCGGGCATCGACGAGATTGAGCGCCCGCGGCGTTCCTTGAGGGCCGTAGTAGCCCGGTGGATATTCCGCTGTCGGCCGCGTTTCGGCAAGCCTGCCCGCGGCGATCGCCTGGGCGGTCGGCGGCGGCGAGCGCAACGTTCCAAAGCCGTCCAGCGTTTGCAGCGGTGCGAGCACTGTGGCTGTGTCCGAGCCCGTCTCGGCGGCCGCAGCCGAAGTCGCGTCGGCGACCGTCGTTCCCCCGCCCGCCTGCACGCCCCCCATGCGGCCGAGCGTGGAGATGCGCCTGAGCATTTCCACGAACAGACCCGAGAGCGGTAGGTTCGACCAGTCGGCGTTGGCGGTTACGTGGAACAGCACGATCTGCCCCTGCCCGCGCTCGCGGGCCGTCACGAGCGGCGTACCATCCTTGAGCCGCGCCCACACCTTGACTTGAGGGACGAGGCGCGCAGGGTCCGCGAGAACCTGCCGGCTCACCGTCACGTCGGGGGTGGCGGCGAGGCCCGCGAACAGGCTGTCCTCTGTGAAGGCGCCCAGCGGTTGCGGTGTCGACCAGGACAGCGCGCCACCCAGCGTGCGCCCGCCCAGCCGCAGCGGGACAGGAATGAGATCGTCGCCGCCCTTCTCCAGGCGCGGACCCGCGAAGCGCACCAGCACGCCGCCTTTTTGCACCCACTGCTCGACTTGCGTCTTGATGGCGCCCGACAGCGTGCCGATGTCGGCCATTACGATGACGGAGGCATTGCGCTTGATAGCCTGATCGAGCGCCTGCGCCACATTGGCGTCCTTGGCCTCGACCAGCTCCGCGAACGGACCCAGCGCACGCGCGATGTAATACAGCGATCCGAGCAGCGGCTGTTCCTGGTCGCGGCTGTCGCCGGAGATGAGCCCCACGCGATGCCACTGGGAACGCGCGTCGAGCAGATGCACCGCACCGGCCGATCGCTCGCCCGCAATCTCGATGCGCACGACCTGATTGCGCAGCTCGAGCGGTAGATCGAACACCGCCGTCGCTGTCGTCTCGGCGGGCGCGAGCCGGAACACGGCCTCGCCCAACCGTTGGCCACGCTCGGAGAAGGCATGGACGACACCGTCCCTCACGCCACCGCCCGTTCGCTGCACGACGCCTTCGAGCCTACCACCTTGGCCCAGGCTCGCTGCCAGGGCCACCGGATCGCGACCGGCTCCGACCTCGACAACGGTGAAGCTTCCACGGGCGAGACGTGCCAACAGCGAGGCGAACTCGCCGGTCTTGCCGTCATGATCGAGGCCGTCGGTCAGCCACACCACGCTGGAATTGCCCTCGCGGGCCAGCAGCTTCTCGAGTGCCTCGCCCACCACGCCGCGCACGGGTGCGAACGGCTGTGGCTGAAGGGCAGCGGCGGACGAGCGCGCGGCCAGCGGCGGCTCGATGCGCAGCGCCGGCGCCTTCGCTGTCATCGCCGTCGGCACCACGACCACGGCGCGGCTTTGGCTTTCCGCCTCCGCGATCAGCCGCTCGACCATGCGCATCCGCTCGGCCCAGTGGGGCGCCGCGACCCAGGTGTTGTCGACCACCAGAGCAACGGGACCGGAGCCCTTCAGCGCGGTGTCGCGGTTCGGGTTCAGCACGGGCTCGGCGAGCGCGAAAATCAGCAGCGCGGCGGCGAGCAGCCGGATCAGCATCAGCCACCACGGCGTCTTTGCCGGTGTACGCTCCTTGTTGCGCAGCCCGACGAGAATGCGCGTGGCGGGAAACAGCACCTGCCGCGGACGCGGCGGAACGGTCCGCAGCAGCCAATAGATCACCGGCAGCGCAACGAGACCGGCGAGCAGCCAAGGGTTGAGGAATGCCAGGGCGCCGAGGCTCATGGGACTTTCACTCCCTCTGACCCATCGCTCTTTGGCCCGGCTTTGGCCGCAGCGCCGCTTGATCCGGCCATGCGGTAGTCGCCGCCGGCGTTGCTCATGCGCATGATCAGCGACAGGATCGGCTCGGCCGCTGGCCGGTCGGTGTGGTGGACCATGAACGACCAGCCGAGCCGCCGCGCGGTCTCCTCCAGCTTGGCCCGATGCTCGAGCAGTGCGGCGCGATAATCCGAGCGCAGCGCCTCGGCGCGATCGGCCGTCCAGCGCTCCTGGTCCTCGACGCCGATGAACTCCGTGCGGCCGCTGTAAGGCAGCGACTCCTCTGCCGGGTCGAGCACCTGGATCATGTGTCCGCTGACCCCGCCTGCTGCGAGTATTGCGAGCCGCTCGGCGATGACGTCGGCGGGATCGAGAAAATCGGAAAGCAGCACGACGCCGGAAAAGCGGGTCAGCCGCTCCGGTGGCGGCAGGCTCTGCTGCAGCATTGGTAGGGATGCGTTGGACGCCAATGCCTCTGCCAGTCTCGTGGCGGCCTTGCGGCTGGCCGACGGCCGCGTCAGGCCGAGTAGCGCGATGCGCTCTCCGCCCCGAACAAGCAGTTCGGCCATCGCCAGCATGAGAACCAGCACGCGGTCGTGCTTGGTGACGCTCGAGAGATGGCTGGCGAACTGCATCGAGGCCGACAGATCAGGCCACAGCCAGACGGTGTGTGCGGCTTCCCATTCCCGCTCGCGGACGAACAGATGATCCGAGCTGGCCGAGCGGCGCCAGTCGATCAGCGTGGCCGCGTCCATCGATTGGAACTGGCGGAACTGCCAGAAAGTCTCGCCCGGCCCGGCCCGACGGCGACCGTGGATGCCATGCGCCACCGTCGAGGAAATCCGCATGGCCTCCATCAACAGGTCGGGCAGCCGGTCGGCAAGCCCGTGGGCCTCGCCTTCCAGTTGTAACACGCGCGCTGGTCCTGCCGAACCTGCCGCTGCTGTCGACTTAGCCGCCATCAAGGCTCACGGAATGAGGAAAAAGATCGTTCATGCTACGCGCGCGGCGAGCCGCTTGATCACGCCGCCGACATCCTGGCCCTCTGTGCGCGCGGCGAACGACAGCGCCATGCGGTGTTTCAAGACCGGTTCGGCGAGGTCGCCGACATCCTCGATCGACGGCGCGAGCCGGCCATCGAGCAGCGCCTTGGCGCGCACGGCGAGCATCAGCGCCTGGCTGGCGCGCGGACCCGGGCCCCAGGCGATCAGACGATTGGTCTCGTCGGTGGCATCCGAGCCGGGCCGCGCCGAGCGCACTAGTGCAAGAATGGCCTCGACCACCTTGTCGGGCACCGGGATCTGCCGGACGAGCCGCTGCGCTGCCATCAGGTCCTGCGTGGAGTAGATCGCCTCGAGCTTGCGCTCCTCCGTTCCCGTGGTGGCGAACAGCATCCGGCGCTCGGCGGCGAGATCGGGATACGTCACGTCGATCTGGAGCAGAAAGCGGTCGAGCTGGGCTTCGGGTAGCGGGTACGTACCCTCCTGCTCAAGCGGGTTCTGGGTAGCGAGAACGTGGAACGGCATCGGCGTGTCGTGCCGCTGCCCGGCGACGGTGACGTGATGCTCCTGCATCGCCTGGAGCAGCGCGGACTGCGTTTTCGGGCTGGCGCGATTGATTTCGTCGGCCATCAGCAGCTGGGTGAAGATCGGGCCGGGAATGAACCGGAAGGTGCGGCGCTGGCCCGGGTTGTCCTCGAGCACCTCCGCGCCGATGATGTCGGACGGCATCAGGTCGGGCGTGAACTGGATGCGTTTGGCCTCGAGCCCCAGCACCCTGCCGAGGGTGTCGACGAGCAGGGTCTTTGCCAGCCCCGGCACGCCGATCAGCAGGGCGTGACCACCGGCCAGCAGCGTGACGAGCGTGCGCTCGATCACCAGATCCTGGCCGAAGATCACGGAGGCCGCAGCCTTGTGAACGCGCTTCAGCCGCTCGCCGGCGGCCTCGATGCGTGGGACGATGTCGTCAGTCTGGGTGAGTGTGCTCATGGAACCCAATATAGAGGTAAATTCGTTTCGCGAAACTCTGACCCGCGTAGTGTGTTCACTTTATGTTGAGATGGGAAATGGAGCCATGCAGGTTGCGGCGGCGTTAACCCCTTCCCGCTTCGCGGTGGCAGATTACGGCTGCGGAGCATGCGAACCGGCATGAGCGAGGCGTCACGCATCCAGGGCCTGGAGGCCCTGCTCCGCGCCCAGTCGAGCGGTAAGACCCCGCCGGTGGAGACCTGGAACCCGCCCTATTGCGGCGACATCGGCATGGCCATCGCGGCCGACGGCACCTGGTCCTATCAGGGCTCGCCGATCGGACGCACCGCGCTGGTCCGGCTCTTCGCCAGTGTCCTGCGGCGCGACGACGACGGCCGCCACTATCTCGTCACGCCGGCCGAGAAGGTCGATGTCGCCGTCGCTGACGCGCCCTTCATGGCGGTGGAGATGCAGGTGGACGGCGCAGGGCCGGCCCAGCAGGTCACCTTCCGCACCAACGTCGACGACATCGTTGCCTGCGGACACCACAATCCGCTGCGCTTCGTCGTCGAGCCGGGCAGCGGCGGCCTCAAGCCCTACGTTCTTGTGAGGGGCCGGCTCGAGGCGCTGGTCACGCGCGCGCTCTACTACGATCTCGTCGAGCTTGCGGCCCCGCGATCCGAAGTGGAGCACGACCGGCTCGGCATCTGGAGCGGCGGCATCTGGTGGGAATTTGCCCCCTCGGAGCGCAACGAAGGATGAGCCGGCCGGGCGGTGAAAGCGGCCGGGCAACGGGCGTGGGGCGAGGCGTCAGACGCTGCTTCCACTGCCAGTCTTGCGCAATTCTGCGAGTTCGCGGCGAAGCGCCTCGATCTCCATGAGCAACCTCGACTGATTTCTGATGATCTCTTGCTCCAGCTCTTCCTCGTGCTCACGCGTATGAGACTGCATTGAATCCACGATGACGCCGATGACGAGATTGAGGACTGCCCAACTCGACAGCACGATAAAGGAAATGAAGAACAACCAAGCCGTCGGGTGGGTCTTCATCACGCCGCGTGCGATGTCCGGCCATCCCTCAAGCGTCATCACCGTGAAAAGGGTGAACGCGCTCTTGCCGAGCGAGCCGAACTGCTCTGAATGCTCGCCACCGAACATGCGTGTTGCCATCAACGAGAACACGAACAGCAGCAGTACGAGCAAACCCATAACCGAGCCCAGGCTCGGGATCGCCTTGAGAAACCCTTCGACCACCCGCCTGAGGGAGGGAAGGATCGCGACGACGCGCAGGAGACGCAATGCCCGCAGCGCTCGCAGTGCAGCGAATGCTTCGCTGGCCGGCATGAGGGAGATCGCCACGACGGAGAGATCGAACCAGTTCCAGCGATCGCTCCAGAAAGCGCGGCCGAGTGCGAAGGCCTTCAAGCAGAGCTCGACGACGAAAACCAGAACGATGAGGTTGTTCGCGAGTTCGACTGGTCCTCCGGCCCGCTCTCTGAGCGGACCCATCGTCTCGACTGTCATCAGGGCTGCGTTCAAAACGATGATTGCCACGATCGCAAACTCGTATTTCCGCGACGTGAAGAAACTCTTCAAGGTCGGCTTCCACTTTGTGACGGCAGACAATTCCATCCGAAGGCCTCCGGAAAACGATCTCGACGTCCCAGCAGTTTCTGGCGTGCTGTTAGCACATGAGAGTCTCCCGGCAAGATGCGCTGGCTCGCAGCTTTCCCTGTCTGTCGATCTGCGGGGAAGGCCCTCTCGTTGGCTGAGCCGAGAGCACCGGCTCAGCCCGCTTTCAACGCGATCACCTCGCGGCGCAGCACTTTGCCGATGGCCGATTTCGGTAACGCGTCGACGAACTGGAACGCGTGCGGGATCTTGTTTCGCGCGACCTTCTCTTTCAGCATCTCGCGCAGCTCGTCCGCGAGCCCCGGCTCCGCCGTCATGCCGGCTTTCAACGCGACGACCGCGCGGATCAGATTGCCGTCCTCGGCGTGCGGCACGGGCACGACGCAGGCCTCCGCCACTTGCGGATGCTCGACCAGCGCGTTCTCGATCTCGATCGGCACGATGAAGATGCCGCGGCTTTTGAAGCAATCGTCGTTCCGGCCCGCGATCCAGAAGTAGCCGTCCTCGTCGCACCGCGCGAGATCGCCGGTGTGGAACCAGCCGTGGTGGATCACCTCGTCGGTCTTCGGCTTGTCCTTGTGGTAGCCGAGAAAAAAGCTCGGGTTGTCCGCGCGGATGCAGAGCTGGCCCACGCCGCCCATCGGCAACTCGTTGTGCTCGTCGTCGAGAATGCGCGCGTCGGCGCCCCACGGAATACCGATCGAACCCGGCTTGATGTCGATCAGCGGCCCGTGGCTGATGGCGAGCTGCATCTCCGAGATGCCGTAGTGCTCCCAGATGTCGACGCCATAACGCCGCTTCCAGTCTTCGAGCGTGGCTGCCCCCCGCGCCTCG
>CAMAYR010000160.1 GCA_945862355.1 Devosia equisanguinis
TGGCCTCCACGACATCGGGAAAGGCGAAGGCGCCGATCTCCTCGGCGAGCCTGGCGTGATAGACGACCTGGAGAAGCAGGTCGCCGAGTTCTTCCTTGAGGTCGGGAAGATCGGCCCGCGCGATGGCGTCGGCAACCTCGTAGGCCTCCTCGATGGTGTAGGGCGCGATGCTCGCGAAGTCCTGCTCGAGATCCCACGGGCAGCCCGTTCGAGGTTGTCGCAGTGCTGCCATCACGGCGATGAGATCGGCAATCTCACGGCCGCTCGGCTTTTGCGAATTGCGCGCCATTCTCACACCTCGCCCGTGCCCATTGATCGGTACCGGCCAGCGCGCACGAATGCAGCACTGGTCAGGGGATGGCGCCTCTGTTAGCACGGAACACGGTCTTTTCCCTCGAGCAGCGGCCGATGTTGCAGATCAACGATACCCTGGCGATCGCCGACGATGAAATCGAGGAGACGTTCCTGCGCGCGTCGGGTCCCGGCGGGCAGAACGTCAACAAGGTCTCGAGCGCGGTCCAGCTTCGTTTCGATGCGGCCCAGAGCCCATCGCTGCCCGAGGCCGTGCGCCAGCGGCTGGTCCGACTTGCCGGCAGCAAGGCGACGAGTGAGGGCGTGATCGTGATCACGGCCAATCGCTTCCGCAACCAGCCCCAGAACCGCGAGGATGCGCGCGACCGTCTGATTGATCTCGTCCGCAAGGCGCTGCACGTGCCCAAGCCGCGACGGCCCACGAAGCCGACCTACGGCTCGAAGCTCAAACGCATGGACACCAAGCGGCGGCGGGGCGAGGTGAAGGCTGGCCGACGCGACAGGGGCAGTGGGGAGTAGGGAAGGCGGATAACAGAGGCGGCGTGGGGGCTGTCCGAATGTCGAAGGCGGGCCAGCCGATGTCGCCAGCCGATGTCGAATACTCCCGTTCACGTGGGAATGCTCAGGGCACGGGGGGTAGATGATCGTCGTCCGCTTATTCTTCAACGTCGTCGTTCTGGCGGCGGAGTTGGCATTGGTGGCAGCCGTCGCCTGGCTGGGGTGGCGCTATCCCATGGCGCTTGCCGGGGTTGCGGCAGGGTTGGCCCTCGTCATGGGGCTGGCGCTGGAACGGGCCCGGCTGAAGAACGAGATCGGGTTCTATTTCGGGCGCGCAGCCGATACCCTCAGTTGGGCCGGCTCCTCCCTAGCGCTCGTGGAGGCGTCCCTCAAGGCATTGCTCGTCGGTGTCGTGACGCTGGTGACATTCTCCGGTACGGATGCGGATCGTCTGTTCTATCTGGCCGTCATCTTCGGCATCTGCGTCTTCGCCGGGACCAGCATCCTGCGGCGCTTCTCGATGATGTTCGGTGTCGGCCCATCGCGCTGGGGCTACTTCCGATTGGCACCCCTCCTCGGCGTGCTCTACTCCGGTCTGATCGCGGCCGCCGAGCACGTGAAGATCGGCGGCGCGACGTTCCTGCCGGTTCCGAGCCTGTCCGAGCTGGCGCAGCGTCTCGTGCTTCAGACGCCGGCCAGGCCAACATTGGCCCAGGCCAGCGATCTGCTGTTCCTCCTCAAGCAGAAGTTCGACGACATCGTCCTGTCCATCCTGCTTCAGTTCTTGCCCTCGGCGGTCGCTCATGTGTTCAGCGTGCTCGTCAGCGTGAACATGCTCACCGGGTTTGCCGTCGGACTATTCGCGGTCGCGATCGCCGAACTGGTCAGGCGGATGGAGGAGGTCTCGCCCTGATCGGCCAGCGGAGTGCTGTCAGGCCGTTGGCGTCGCTGCGATCGAGGAGACGAGCCGTCTGTGGGAAGGCTCAAATGGTTGAATCCCAAAGACGGCCGGTCCGAAGCCTGGGAGCCGGTCGCGCCAGACCAATCGTCCGTCGGCCCAAGGTCTGCTTCTGAGGACGAGAGCTATTCGCAGAAGATATATTATGGAAAATAGGACATGTTTACCGCATGATCGTGTGCCGTTGCTGCGGGCCAGGATACGGGCCCGTGGCTGAATATTCAAGCCTCCACGGTTCCCATGCCCCCATCGCGCAGATAACGAAGGTGGGTGGTGGCTTGCGCTCGAGCCGCCACCACCCACCTTGCTTTCCGCCATCGGCCTCGATTGGCTACCCTACTTGTCGGCCTTCTCGTGAAAGTCGGCCACCATCCGATCGAGCAACCGCACGCCCCAGCCCGACGCCCAACCCTGGTTGATGTCGTTCCTGGTGCTGTCCATGGCGACGCCTGCGACATCGATGTGAGCCCACGGCACGCCCTTTACGAAACGCCCGATGAAGTGAGCGGCCGTGATCGAGCCCGCAGTCCGCCCGCCGATGTTCTTCATGTCGGCGTTCTTGCTATCGAGCATCTTGTCGTAAGCGCGGTCGAGCGGCATGCGCCATACCTTCTCGCCTGTGGCGAGGCCGGCTGCGATGATCTCCGAGGCCAACTTGTCGTCGGTGGCGAAGAGGCCGGCGTGCTCCTTGCCCAGTGCGACGATTATGGCTCCCGTCAGCGTGGCAAGGTCGATGACGAATTTCGGCTTAAAGCGGTCCTGCGTATAGGTCATCACGTCGGCGAGGACCAAGCGGCCCTCGGCGTCGGTGTTGAGCACCTCGACCGTCTGGCCCGACATCGACGTCACGATGTCGCCGGGCCTTTGTGCATTGCCGGACACCATGTTCTCGACGAGACCGATGACGCCGACCGCGTTGACCGCGGCCTTGCGACCGGCAAGCGCACGCATCAATCCGACGACGCAGGCAGCACCGGCCATGTCGCCCTTCATGTCTTCCATACCGCCAGCCGGCTTGATGGAGATGCCACCGGTATCGAAAGTGACGCCCTTGCCCAGGAAGGCCAGTGGTTTAGCGCGCTTGGACTTGGCGCCCGACCACTGCATGACGACGACGCGCGGATCGCGGACGCTGCCCTGCGCGACGCCGAGCAGCGCCCCCATGCCAAGCGCCTCGAGCTGCGCGCGGTCGAGGATCTCGACCTGAACGCCGGCCGCCTCCAACTCGCGGCAGCGCTCGGCGAACTCGACAGGGCCGAGCGCGTTGGCGGGCTCGTTGACGAGATCGCGGGCCATCGTGATGCCGGCCGCGAGCCCTTCGCGCTGCGCCATCTCGGCGCGCGCGCCGTCAGGATCGGCAGTGTGGATCACGAGCTTGGAGATGCCGTCGGCCTCTGGCTCGCTCCCGTTCTCTCCGTCGGGCTTCTCCGGCTTGTTCTTGGTCAAGTACTTGGAGAACTTGTAGCTACGCAGCATTGCCCCGAGCGCCAGATCGGCAGCGAGTGCCGCCGGCAAGGGAGCCGCTTTGTCATTCAACGCGGCAACGATGCTTGCCGCGCCCGTCTTGCGCGCGGAAAGCTGTCCGAAAACATAGCCTCCGAGCAACAGCCAGTCGCTGGGCTTGGCCTCAGCCGCATGGCCGGCGCCGACGAGAATGAGCCGGGAAGGGCCGATACCGGTATGGCCCAACAGCTCAATGGCGGTGCGCGACTTGCCCTTGAACCCTGCGGCTTCCGCCGCCCTGAGTAGGGCACCACCGGTAGCCTTGTCCAACGCGGTGGATGTATCGGCCAGCACCAGATCGGCAGCCGACAGAACGGCGGTTGTCGGCTCCAAGGCCTGAGACAGCGAGGCGAAGACGACGTCGAGGCGATCGGTCATTGCGGTGAGTACCCTTTCGACTTTCTCGTATGTCCGGAAGGCGGGCAGGCAGGCGGGGCCAAGCGAGGGGCCACCGGGGAATCGCACATGCCAAGGAAGTAATTGCCGAGGGCCTGACCGTGGATTGAAAAGTGCGTCCACGATCGGGCGGCGCGATACACTACTGCGTCTGATCGGGGCGTGCAAAGCCAGCAGAGGGCTCGACGCCATCTATCCGGTGCAGGGGCCAAACAACTGGCACTCCGCTCGGATGAGCCGAATTTCCGCCACCGTGCTATGGGAGGCGGGCAGACGCTTTGGAAGTTTGGGAGCGCACGTTGAAGGCACCGTGCGCTGGATGGGTGTCGATGGGGATCTTTGGAAGATACGTGTTCCGCCAGGCCGGCGGGGCGCTGGTGCTGATCCTGCTGTCGCTGTCGGGCGTGGTGTGGATCGCGCTTGCGCTGCGCCAGCTGAACCTCGTTACGTCCCAGGGCCAGGATGCCCTCACTTTCATCCAGATGACGACGCTGGCGCTGCCGAACATGATGGGCATGATCGCGCCCGTTGCCCTGCTGGTCGCTGTGATCCACACGCTCAATCGTCTGTCCGGCGACAGCGAGCTGATCGTGCTCACTGCATCGGGGGCAAGTGCCTGGACGGTTGCCCGACCTTTGATGGTGCTCGGACTGATCGTTGCCGGTGTCGTGTCCTTCGTCAATCACGTCGGGATGCCGTGGAGCCTCAAGCTGCTGCGGGAGTACGTGATCCAGATGCGATCCGACCTGATCGGACAGGTCATCCAGCCCGGCCGCTTCACGTCTCCGGAGGCGGGATTGAGCTTCCACATCCGCGAGCGCTCGCTCGACGGACAGTTGCTCGGGCTGATCATGCACGACACCCGTGACCCGAAAGCCGCGACCACCTATCTGGCGGAATCGGGAACGCTGATCAAACAGCAGGGGCAACCCTTCCTGCTGATGGAGAAGGGGCATGTCCTGCGGCGCGCGATGCCCGCGGTCGATCCGCCTCAGATCATCGAGTTCCAGAGCTATGTCGTCGACCTGGAGCGGTTCGAGCCCAAAACCGCTCACGTCGAACTCAAGCCGCGGGAGCGCTATTTTTTCGAGCTGGCGTATCCCAAAGCCGACGATCCGGATTTCAAGCGCCAGCCAGGCCATTTCAGGGCCGAATTCCACGAGCGGCTCGCCAATCCGTTCTACGCGCTGGCGTTCGTCATGCTCGCGGTGGCGTTCATCGGCAGGGCGCAGTCGACCCGACAGAACCGCTGGGAGGCGACAGCGCTGGCCGGGGCGCTGAGTGTGGGAGCGCGGGTCGGCGGGCTGGCCGCAAACAACCTCGTCGTCGTGAACGCCAAGTGGGTGCCGCTGCTGTACGCGATTCCGATCGGCCTCATCTTGATATCGGCGGTGATGATCCAGCTCGGCGCGCGGGCGCGATCCCAGAGCCGTCTGCGTGTTCTGGTTGCCAGCCTTTTCGACGGTGCCAACGCCAGGCTGCAGAAGCTGCTGGGCCGTTCGACCGGGCCTGGTCCTGAGGGCATGAGCGGCGCGGCCGGAGGCAAATCCTGATGTCGGGCCGGACACTGTGGATGTATCTCACGAGCCGCTACCTGACCGCGATGCTCGGCACGTTTCTGCTCTGCGCGGTGCTGATCTTCATGATCGATTTCGTGGAGGTGCTGCGCCAGTCCGGCAAGCGGGGAAATGTCTCGGCGCCGACCCTGATCTGGATGACGCTGTTGCGCCTGCCGGCATATTCCGAGCTGCTCCTCGGTTTCGCCGTACAGGTCGGCGCGATCTCGGCGCTGCTGATGCTCAATCGCAAGAGCGAGCTGGCCGTGATGCGGGCCGCGGGCATGTCCGTCTGGCAGTTCCTGCGCCCTGCGATGCTGGTGGCGCTGGTGCTCGGCGTGCTCGCCATTACCGTCTATAATCCACTGGCCGCCTCCGCCCGGGCAGAGGCGGAACGGCTGTTCTCCGAGGTGTTCGGACGCGAGGCCAATTTCCTGCAGGCACAATCCAGCGGCGCATGGCTGCGCCAGGAGGGTGCGGACGGCTCGTCCGTGATAAATGCTCATGCTGCGCACAAGAAGGGGCTCGAGCTGGTCGGGCCCATGATCATCCAGTTCGACAAGGGCGGGGCATTTTTCGAACGGATCGACGGGGAGTTGGCGAGCCTGCGGGACGGATACTGGGAGGTTGCGAACGCCGTGGTGACGCGGATCGGTCACCCGCCCGAGCGCTTCTCGTCCTATCTGGTGAGTACCTATCTGAGCCCTGAGCGCGTGCGCGACGCCTTGGGGACGGCGATTTCGGTCTCATTCTGGGAGCTGCCCGGGATCATAGAAGCGACCGAAAAGGCTGGACTTTCCGCCTCGAGGTTCCGTATCCAGTACGAGTTGCTGCTGTCACGACCCTTTTTATTGCTCGCCATGGTGCTGATGGGAGCCACCGTCTCGCTGAGGTCGTTTCGCTCAGGAAAGATCCAGTCGATGGTGGTCTACGGCATGCTTGGCGGCTTCGGGTTCCTCCTCATGGCAGAAGTGTCCCGGCAGATCGGCGTGGCAGGCCTCGTCTCCCCCACTCTTGCGGTATGGACGCCGGTCGTTGTCGCCGTGGTCGTGACGGCAACCGTGCTGCTCCATCAGGAGGATGGCTGAGCGGCCCTGGGGGGGCAAGGGGTAAACGCATCCTTAATTTGGGTCGTGGTGTGTCGGAAAGGTCATTCCGGTGAAGCGCCACAGGGGCTATGGTGGGGCTTGTCTTGGATGACGGGGCGGACTGGGCGAGGGCTAAGCGAGCTGTTTTCAGCACGTCGTGGGGCTGGACAGCGAGTGAGACTGAGATAGAGCCGGTGTGGTGCTGTGGCCTGGGGGGCTGGGTGTCGGAAGTTGCGGGTTTTGGGCTACGTTTGAAGGTAGGGGCCGTCTGCGGGACAGGGTTGGCGACAGCGTCGAGTGATAGCCCGGCGCAAGCGCGGACTGCTGCTCTGCTTGGTTCATGCCCGAATTCGCTGTCGTCTTTGCTCGCGGAGCCTCATGCGCTGGGCTCCCAACGAGTTGAGTTTGGCATGACGTTGTTCCCGAGAATGGACTTCGGGACGCACTTCAGAGGGGGTTGCTGACGTAATGCGTCGCCGTACCATCCCAGAGATGGCATGGATCAGTCCCACGAGCGGACGCCGGCTGGCACTCGTTGCCGCAGCGGTCGCTTTGGGAACGGTGGCGCTCGTCTCGATTACGACCAGCAGCGCCTTCGCGCAGTTCGTGTCGACCTCCAAGACGCCGCGTAATGATCTGGCGTTCGGCGACGCGCGGCCCGCGACCATGGTTGGTCCCTTCCGCAAAGGCGATAAGGCCTCTCCGCTTTATCTCAATGCCGACGAGCTGGAGTACGACACGCGCAACAACCGCGTGATCGCGCGCGGGAACGTCGAGATCTACTACAATAACTACGCACTCACCGCGGATCGCGTAGTCTACGACCAGACCGCGAACACGATCACTGCTGAAGGCAACGCCAAGGTTCGCGAGCCCGACGAGCCGGGCCGGCCGGGCGCCATCATCTCCGCCGAGCGTCTCGTCACGACGGCTGATTTCGCCGAGGCCTTCGTCCAGACCCTGAGCGTCGTCGGTAAGGACGACACGCGGATCGTCGCCCGCCGTGCGATCCGCCGTGACGGCAGCGTGACCGAATTCGAGCAGGGCAAGTTCACCCCTTGCAAGAGCGATCCCGGCAAGCCGCCGTTGTGGTGCATCGCGGCCCAGCGCATCATACACGACAAGGACAAAGCGACGATCACCTACCAGGACGCGCAGTTCGAGGTGTTGGGCGTCCCGGTGCTATATACGCCCTATTTCCAGCACGCCGATCCCTCGGTGAAGACGAAATCTGGCTTTCTGTTGCCTGGCTATTCGAGTTCGAGCCGATTGGGGTTCACGGTCGAGACGCCTTATCACCTCGCACTCGATCCCAGCTACGATGTCCTGTTCAATCCCATGTACATGGCCAAGCAGGGGATCCTTTGGCAGGGAGAATGGCGCCAGAAGTTGAAAGTCGGAGAAGTCGCCGGCACGTACAATGTCAAGCTTGCCGGGATCGAGCAGAATAGCGATCAAACGATCAATGCCTCCCTGCAGGACCGCTGGCGGGGCAGCATGCAGACCCGTGGCGGGTTCTCGCTGGCTTCGTGGTGGAACTTCGGCTGGGACATCACTACGGAATCGGATCGCGCCTTCCGCCAGTTCTATCGGCTGGACAACATTCTCCAGAAAGATCGGGTCAATTCGGTCTTCATGAGCGGCCGTAGCGAGCGCAACTATTTCGGCGTGACCATGTATCACGTCGGCGGCTTGATCCTGAACGAGGCCGACACGACCCCACCGGGGGGGACGCCGGCCGTCAATCCGTCCCAAGCGTCCCCGACCCGTGTCGCGCCGGTGGTCGACTACAACTACATCTTCAATAGGCCGGTCGTGGGCGGGGAGCTACGCTTCAACGCCAATGCCGTCGCTTATTGGCAGGACCTGACGTTCTCGGATGGCCGTCGTCTCGACAGCAACGCCAACCGGGTGACCGCGAACATCAACTGGCGGCGCACATTGACCGACTCGCTGGGCCAGACCTACACGCCATTTGCCCAGGTGCGCGGCGACATCATCTCGTTCCGCGACACCGTCGATCCACTGACCGGCGGCACGCAGGGCGAGGAAACCGTGACGCGCGGCGTGGCCACCGCTGGACTGTTGTACGCGTATCCGTGGGTTATGACAGCGGCCAACGCCACGCATACGATAGAACCGGTCGGTCAGGTGATCGCGCGGAATGGCCGGGTCGACCAGCGTCGGCTGCCCGACATCGACTGCCGGAGCATCTTGTTCACCGACGAGAACCTGTTCGAGGACAAGACGGCGGGCTGTAACGATCGCATCGATACCGGCGTGCGGGCCAACTACGGCCTGCAGTATACTTTTCAAGCGAACTCGGGTGGCTCGGTGCGTGTCCTCGCCGGGCAGAGCTATCATGTTTCTGGCGATAACATCTTCCGCAGTGACGCCTTCCGCACGCCCGGCATCGACTCGGATGGTCGGCTGCTCTATTCGCCGGCCACGGGTCTGGAGGGGCGCTCATCCGACTATGTGCTCGGCCTCTACGTGTCGCCTCTGGCCGGTCTGAGGTCGGTTACGCAGGCGCGGTTCGACGATGATAAGCGGGATCTGCGGCGGCTCGATACACATGTCGGTTTCGACTACGGCCCGGTGTTCAGTCAGGTCAGCTACGCCTACACTGCGGCCAGCCCGGCGCTCAATCTGCTCAACGATCAGTCGGAGGTCATGGCTCTGCTGGGCTTCCGCGTTACGGATCGCTGGAGCATCAGCGGCCAGACGCGCTATTCGCTCGATGCCAACCGACCTATGCAGAATATCGCCAGCTTGCGATATGCTGACGACTGCTACGTGCTCACCACGAATTATATCGAGACGCACATCACCGATCTGTCGCGTGATATCCGGCCCGACCGAACCATCATGTTGCGCATGGAGCTGAAGTATCTGGGTGAGTTCCGGTACAAGACCAACATCCTCGATCAGGTCATTTCAGACAATCCGCTCGGCGGTTCGCGGTAGCGGCGGCCACCGGGAGCGGATTGTTTGCGGTCTTGACGCCGACGAGGTAGCTGTGGCTGCGGCTGGAGCCGTGCTAGGGGGTGCGTTCGCGCCGCTGGCTCAGACCAGTACCCAGCCCCAGCCCCAGCAACAAGATCAGCCATAACCTGCTGCGTCGGGCCAGATGGCCTGCTGGCTCCAGCCGGCCTGTGCTATTCGCCTCGTCAGAGCGCCCGGCGCCCGACTTACGCTCCGCACTCGACCTGCGGGATCATCCGTGATGTCACCGCGCCTTGCAGTTGCCAAACTCACATGTGCATAAGCGAGGCGCACGCTTTCGCTTTTCGGGTAGTATCGGGGCAGAATCGTCACCGAAGTGCACCGACCGGCGCATATCGGCTGACGATGTCGCGGTCTTCGGCGCTTGCGATTGTTCGCTGCCCGGGAACCGGAGGCGGGCAAGGCGTATAACAGGTTGGCGTAGTGCGGCGGCAACGCCCGGCCGACTGTTGACTGGGCATGGAACCAAACGCCCGGCTTTCTGGTTGGGCAGGCAACGGGCAACGAGGCATGCGAGATCAACCGAGCTACCATCGCTCCTCTCTTGCCATCGTGGTGGCCGTGGCTGTGGTTGTCACTGGCCGTATAACGATCGATCCAGCGGTTGGGCAGGGCGCACAGTCCCTACCGGGCATCATCATCGCGCCCTCACCCGGTCCGGGTCCCGGGGCGGGAGGCGCGCCGTTCCCATTTCCGCCAGGGGCAGCCGTGCAGCCCGCGCCTGCGCCGCTCGCGGCTCCGCCCCCAGCCGCCGCGCCGAAGCCCAAGCCGAAGCCCGTTCGCAAGGCCGCTCCCAAATCCAAACCAAAGGCCGTTACTGCCGACGCGGACGGCGCGGCTACGGGTCCTGGCTCGACGCGGATCCGCCTTCTGGTCAACGGCGAGCCGATCACCGCCTACGAGATCGACCAGCGGGCGCGATTGATGGCGCTGGGCGCGGGAGGGGATATCCAATCCAAAGCGCAGGCCCG
The DNA here is from genome assembly GCA_945862355.1 of Devosia equisanguinis. Lineage (GTDB taxonomy): Bacteria > Pseudomonadota > Alphaproteobacteria > Rhizobiales > Hyphomicrobiaceae > CAMDPA01. Next base: position 10,289 of record CAMAYR010000160.1, read on the forward strand.
AATGAAGGAGCTTGCCACGTCCCAGGCCGTCAACGCACGCTGGAAGCAGATCGTCGCCGACACGGTGAAGGCCAATCAGGGCAAGACGCGCGAGCAGATCATGGCCATTCTGCAGGACAAGCAGAAGACCTTCTCGATGGGATTGCAGAAGCAGGCCGTCGACGGTGCGCGGGCCTCCGTGATCCCCAAGATGCGGGAGAACGCGCGCAAAGAGTTGATCGAGGAGATCGTCAAACTCCAGGACGCGCGCCGTGCCAGCGCGGCGCCCGACGAAGGTATGGTGGACGATCTCGTCAAGGATTTGGCCCAGCGCAATAAGATGTCGTCGCCAGAGTTCACCCGGCATTTCGCGGGCATGGGCGTCGATATCATGACGCTGAAGGCTCGCTTCCGCGCGCAACTCGCTTTCACTGCGGCGGTGCGCAAGCAATATGGACACCTGACGCAGCCGAGCCAGCGCGAGCTCGACAAGGCTCTCGTCAATTTTTCCGGCGGCGAGGATCAGGTCGAGGTGGAGCTTCAACGCATCGTCGTCTCGGTGCCCGCCAAACTCGACCAGCGCGCAATGGCGCAGCGGCTTTCCCAGGCCGAGCAATTGCAGCGCCAGTTCACCAACTGCAAGATGACAGCGGGGCTCGCCGCCAAGATGCAGGGTGCGCGTTACGAAGCCCTCGGCTCGCGCGGGACTTCGAGCTTCGCAGAGCCGACGCGCTCGATGCTCGCCAATGCTCAGGAGAACTCGATGCTGCCGCCGACCATCACCTCGACGGGCATTGAGTTGTATGCCGTCTGCGGTCGCCGGGTCATCAAGGCGGCCGAGGTCAAGCGCAGCGAGTTGGCGAGCGGCGTTCGGCAGGAAACGTTCGAGCGCCTCGCGCGGAGCCACCTGCGCAGGCTGATGGACAACGCGATCATCGAGAACCGTTGAGTGCAGGGGCGCGATAAGACATCCCGAATACAGGTCGCATCGGAGTGCGTCGAGACAGAAGGCTGTCTTGCACTATCGGGTGGTGACCCTGCCGGTATCGGCCTCGACATCGCGCTTGAGGCGTGGTCGCAGCGCCGGGCGGTGCCGCTGCCGCCATTCGCCATCTACGCCGATCTCAATACGCTTGCCGCGCGCGCACAGCTTATAGGCCTCGACGTTCCACTGCAGGCGATTGCTGCGCCGCAATCAGGTTCGGCCGAGTTCGCGCATGCACTGCCTGTCGTCCACATCGCGAACGCGCACGAGGTCGTTCCCGGCAAGCCATCTTCGGGCAACGGGAGCGCGGTGATCGAGGCCATAACGAGGGCAACTGCCGACGTGGCCGAGGGCCGGGCTGCCGCCCTCGTGACCAACCCGATCGCCAAGCACGTGTTGTATGCGGCAGGCTTCTCGCATCCGGGGCACACAGAGTTCCTGGCCGAGCTCGCCGCCCGGCACTTTCCCGGCACGGCGCCGGTCTCGGTGATGATGCTTGCCGCCGACGAGTTGCGCGTCGTGCCCCTCACGATCCATGTCGCCTTGTCCCGCGTGCCGGGATTGATCGACCGGGGCTCCATCGAGCGGACCGTACGGATCATGGATGCAGCACTGAGGCGGGATTTCGGGCTCTCTCGGCCTCGCATCGCCGTGACG
>CAMAYR010000161.1 GCA_945862355.1 Devosia equisanguinis
GAAACACAGTTCGTTGCGGCGAGGAATCCGCCATCACAATTTGCAAGGAAATCCGCCGACAGGCGTGGAAATCCTGCAACTCGGCGCAGAGCTATCGGCGCGATCAGCTCGCAAAATCAATGCGCTGGAAAAACTTCACGGCCGACTAGATCCTCGACGCCGACCAGCAGCACCTCGCCTTCGCTCTCCTCCGTTTCGAGCCAGACGATCGGGACGCGCGGCATCTCGGCTTCGAGTATTTCGCGCCCTGTACCGATCTCCATCACCAGCGATCCGCCAGGCTGCAAGGCGGCGGACGCTTCGGCGAGAACGCGCCGCGCCAGATCGAGGCCGTCGTTTCCACCGAGGTGCGCCATCGCCGGCTCTGCGGCGTGCTCGGGCGGGAATGCAGCCACCTCCGCGGCGGCGACATAGGGCGGATTGGCGATGATGAGATCGTACCGCCGCCCGGCCACGGGGACGAGCAGGTCGCCTTCGATCAGCGCGACACGATCCGCGACGCCGTGCCCGGCGACATTGATGCGCGCCACCTCCAGCGCGTCCCGCGACAGGTCAACCGCGTCGACTTGGGCTTCGGGAAAGCGCAGCGCGGCAAGGATGGCAAGGCAGCCCGAGCCGGTGCATAGCTCGAGAATGCGCGCGTCCCCTTCGGGCACCAGATCGTCGAGACGCCCCGCACAGATGAGCTCGCCAATATAGCTGCGCGGCACGATTACGCGCTCGTCCACGACGAAGCGATGACCCTGAATGTAGGCGGCTCCGGTCAGATAAGAAGCGGGCTTGCGCGTCACGATCCGCCGCACGACGATATCGCGCACCGCTTCGCGCTCCGCCCGCGTGAGGCGCGCATCGAGCCACGGATCGAGCTGGTCGATCGGCAGATGCAGCGTCTCCAGGATCAGAAAAGCGGCCTCGTCGAGGGCATTCGACGTGCCGTGACCATAGCCGACCTGCGCGGCGCCGAACGCGCTGACGGCCCAGCGCAACCAGTCCCGGACCGTGACGAGGTCCTCGGTGGCGGTCTCCACTCCTTTGGCGCTTCCCTCCGGCGGCATCGTCGCTATTCCACTTGTGCTCGAGGGTCGGTCCTGCAGTACCGGCGAACCTCGCCATTTCGTGGCACGAACCACGCGGTCAGAAAAGTCCCGCGTTGCCGTGCCACCTGTGACGTGAGTACGATTTGGGGCATCCGTCCTGCAACTACAGCCTTCGGGCTTGGCGCTCGCACATTCAGGCAGACGGGCGGGCAGGCAGACGGGCGGGCAGGCGTGTCTGGTCGAAATCCATCAGCCCTATCGAGCGGCAGCCTCAGAAAGGTCGAGCAGATCCCATGTCCGAGACCAAGCTCTACCTCGTCCTCGCCGCGTTGTATGGAGCGTTCGGTGTCGCCTTGCTCGCGGTCGGCAGCCACGCAGCCCCCGGCAACGCGACCATCGCCGGCCAGATGCTGCTGTTCCATGCACCGACGCTGATCGCCCTGACCTCTGCCCGTGAAGCCGGACACGTGCATAGGACATTGGGCAGGCTGGCGATGGCGCTGCTGGCGATCGGCGTCGGCGTCTTCAGCGCGGATCTCGCCTTGCGCGGTATGGGCTACGGCCGGTTCTTTGCGATGGCCGCGCCGATCGGCGGCTCGACGACGATCCTGGGCTGGATCGTGCTGGCGGCCGCTGCGGCCCTGGGCCACGCCGGCAGACGGGATTAGCCCCCGCTCTCGTGTTAGAAGATCAGGGAGTTCACCCAGCGAGCCCGGATTGCCTTGCTCAAGCGCACCCTGCTGATCGTCCTCGGAATTGTGGCGACCGCCCTGGCGATAGCAGGCGCGGTCCTGCCCGGCTTGCCGACGACCCCCTTCCTACTTCTCGCACTGTGGGCATTCGCGCGCTCGAGCAACCGCCTCTACGGTTGGCTCCATCGCATCCCGATCCTCAAGCATGGCCTGGCCGAGGCCCAACGCTTCGAGGAGCGTGGCGCGGTGAGATTGCCGGTCAAGATCACCGCCTTGAGCTTCGCGTGGGGCTCGGTGGGCGCGACATGGCTTCTGGGCGGGATCGACCGGCCAGTGCTGCTGGCAGCCGTCGCCGCAGCAGCAGTAGCGGCCACGGCATTCATGATGTGGATACCGACAGATCGGCCCTGAGCGATGCCCTTTACGCCGCTTGCCTGCGTACCCCTCGAACGCTAACGCCCCTTCGCCGCCTGGATCGCCGACCACACCTTGTGCGGTGTGCACGGCATCTCGATGTCGCGCACGCCGAGGTGCCAGGTCGCATCGAGGATGGCGTTGACGATCGCCGATAGCGCCGGCGTCGTACCGCCCTCGCCGCCGGCCTTGATGCCGAGCGGGTTCGTCGGCGACAGCACCTCGACGATCTCGGTCACGAACGACGGGAGATTGTCCGCTCGCGGCATCCCGTAATCCATCAGCGAGCCCATCAGAGGTTGCCCGCTCGACTGGTCGATATGGCAAAGCTCCCACATCGCCTGGCCGACGCCTTGCGCGATGCCGCCATGCGTCTGCCCATGCACGATCAGCGGATTGATGCAGCGTCCGACGTCGTCCACCGCGGCATAGCGCGGGATGTCCACCCACCCGGTCTCGGGATCGACCTCGACCTCGCACACCGCGCAGCCGTTCGGGAACACGGGATCGTGCATCTCGTTGTCGGTGCGCACCTTCAGCTGCGGCAGCCCGCGCACCTCCGCCTCCTTCGCCAGCTCGAGCAGGTTGAAAGTGACGTTGCTGCCCGGCACGGACAGCCGGCCGTCGCTCCACTCGATCTCTTCCGGCCTTTGCTCGAGGATTTTCGCCACGATCTCCTTTGCCTGCGCGATGAGCTGCGGCACGCCGACCGCCAGCACGGTCGCCGCATGACGCATCGACCGGCCCGAGTGGGAGCCACCGCCTGCGCTGACGATGTCGGTGTCGCCGATGACGATCTTCACGCACTCGAACGGCAGCCCCATCAAGTCGGCTGCGACCTGCGCGAAGCTCGTCTCGTGTCCTTGCCCCGAAGGCTGCGTGCCGATCACAACGTCCACGCCGGAAGGCTTCACGATTATGTCGGTGCGCTCGCGCGGGGAGCCGATGGACGATTCCACATACGGCGTCACGCTGAGACCCGCGAGCTTGCCGCGACGCGCAGCTTCCTGTTTCCGCGCACCAAAGCCGGCCGCGTCGGAGATGCGCAAAGCCAGATCGAGATTGGATTCGTAAGTGCCGCTGTCGTACTCGGCGCCGACTGCATTCATGTATGGGAACCGGTCGTTGCCGACGAGGTTCTTGCGACGCAACTCGACGCGGTCGAAGCCGAGCTCGCGCGCGCACTTGTCGATCAGCCGCTCGATCGCGAAGTTGACCTCCGGCCTGCCCGAGCTGCGATAGGCGTTGGTCGGCATCGTATTGGTGAACACCGCGCGGGCGCGCAAAGTCGCCGCCGGGATGTCGTAGGAGCCGGTGATCAGCCCCGCCCCCTTGCCGAGCGGCGAGAGCGACACTGCGCGAGCCCCGACATTCGATACGTTGTCGGCGCGCATGGCGAGGAAGCGGCCATCCTTCGTCAGCGCCATCTCCACGGACGTCGCCAGATCGCGCCCCTGGTAGTCGGACAGGAAGGCCTCCGAGCGCGTGGCGGTCCATTTCACCGGACGGCCCACCTTGCGCGAGGCCCAGGCGACGAGCCCGAACTCGACATAGCAGCGATTGCGCGCGCCGAAATTGCCACCGACATCGAACGACAGAACGCGCACGTCCTCCTGCTCAACGCCCAGCACCGTGGCGATCTCCGCCTTCTGGCGAACGGCCCCACCCGAGCCCGCGTAGACCGTGTACCTGCCCGTCGCTGCATCGTAGTGCCCGAGCGCGGCGCGAGGCTCCATCGTCACCGCCGTCACACGCGGGATGTCGATCGTCATCGCCACGACGTGATCGGCTTTCGCGAAAGCCTGGTTGGTCGCCTGCGCATCGCCGAACCATGTCTCGATGAAGCAGTTGCCCGGCACCTCGTCCCAGACGTTGGGTGCGCCTGGCTCCAGCGCCGCGAGCGTTTTCGATACCCAGGGCAGCTCCTCCCATGTGATCTCGACGGCTTCGGCTGCATCGAGCGCATGGGCGAGCGTATCGGCGACCACCATCGCGACGGCTTCGCCCGCATGTCGTGCCCTGTCGGCCGGCAGCAGCAGATGCGGCCCGATGAACGGATTCTTGTCCCCGTCCGGCCCCGTCAATTTCATGTCGAACCTGGTTTTGGGCAGCGGGTCGTGGGGTATCGGCGCGAGCTTCTCGGCAGCCACGTCCGCCCCGGTGAGCACGGCGAGCACGCCCGGCATGGCGAGTGCGGCCGACTTGTCGATCGAAACGATCCGGGCGTGCGGCAGCGGCGAGCGCACCATGGCGGCATAGACTTGGCCATCGAGCGAGAAATCGTCGCTGAACCGGCCATTGCCGGTCAGCAGACGGATGTCCTCGTTTCGCCGGAGCGGCTGGCCGACGGCCTTGAACGCGAGTTGCCCATCGCTGGAATGTTCGTGCTTGGTCATGGTCTGGCAGTCCCGTGATCGGGCCATTGGTCCGGCCCATTTCAGGATTGTTGTGGAGGCGCCGCCTCACATGATTGAACCGGCGTTTCAACTTTGATGTTCCCGCGTTGTTTGCCTTGGTTGCTGGCCCCGCGCAACCGTCGTATGAAGCCCCCGCGCAGGCAAAAGCGCCCACCGCATTTCAGCCATTCGAAAGAGAGTACCGGCCTAATGGGCACGACAGCGCCGACGAACGCCCCCTCCGACTTCCAGGAGCATCTCGCCAACCTCGAGAAAGCCGGGCTGCTGACGCGCATCGATCATCCCGTGTGCAAGGATACCGAGATCCACCCACTGGTGCGCTGGCAGTTCCTCGGCGGCTTCCCCGAGGCAGAGCGGCGCGCCTTCCTGTTCACCAACGTCAAGAACGCCAAGGGCGAGAGTTACGATATTCCCGTGGTCGTCGGCGCCCTGGCCGCCTCGGAGCAGATCTACGCCATGGGCATGGGCGTCCCCGTCGAGAGGCTCGGCGAGGTGTGGATGCACGGCATCGCCAATCCGATCCCGCCCGTCAGGGTCGAGGCGGCACCATGCCAGGAGGTCGTGATCACAGGATCGGACCTCGAGAGAACGGGCGGCGTCGGCGCGCTGCCCGTGCCGATCTCGACGCCGGGCTTCGATGCCGCGCCCTATCTCACCGCCACCTGCTGCGTCACCAAGGATCCAGGTTCCGGCGTCCGCAACATGGGCACCTATCGCGCCGGTCTGAAGGCGTGGGACCGTCTCGGCGTACGTATGGCCTCGCGGCTGTCGGGCGCTGGCGGCTATGCCCACTGGCTGAAGTACCAGAAGCTCGGTCAGCCCATGCCCTGCGCCATCGTGATCGGCGCGGCCCCGGTCGTCGCCTTCACGGGCCCCCAGAAGCTGGCTACCGATCAGGACGAGATGGCGGTTGCCGGTGGCCTTGCCGGACGCCCGATGCGCGTCGTCAGGTGCAAGACCATCGACCTCGAGATTCCAGCCGACGCCGAGATCGTGGTGGAAGGGTTGATAGATACCGAGCTGCTCGAGCCAGAAGGTCCGTTCGGCGAGAGCCACGGTCACATCGCGCTCGAAGACTTCAACATGTCGATGCGCGTAACCGCGATCACCATGAAGAAGAAGCCCGTCTTCGCCTCGATCCTTTCCGAGGTAACGCCATCGGAATCCTCGATCCTCAAGAAATCGGCCTACGAGGCGCTTTTCTACGCGCATCTGCGCAATCATCTCGAGGTCAAGGGCGTCAAGCGCGTCGTCATGCACGAGCCGCTGACGAACCTGCGCAAAGTGCTGTTCATCGAGATGGCGCACGGCAGCCAGCAGTCAGAAGTTTGGCGTGCCCTCAACGGCGCGACGTCGCTGCAGGCCCAGTGCGGCAAGATCGTCATCGCCGTCTCCGAGGACATCGATTCGCGCAACACCGACGCGGTCTTCTGGTCCCTCGCCTACCGCTTCGATCCGATCGCAGACACGCTCATCGTGCCGCACAAGGCAGGCGGCCACGGCCCCAAGGCTGGCGCCAGCGGTGACGAATCCTGCATCCTCATCGACGCCACCCTGAAGCACAAGACCTCGCCGCTTGCTCTGCCGCAGCGCCAGTTCATGGAGCGCTCGCGCAAGCTGTGGGAGGAGCTGGGCCTGCCGCGCCTGCCGCCCGCCCAGCCCCCCTGGCACGGCTACGATCTCGGCGACTGGGCGCCCGACTGGCAGACTTTGGCAGACAATGCGGCCAAAGGCGACTGGATCGCGAACGGAGCCAATACATTCGCGCGACGCCGCGGCGGACTGAAGCCGGAGACGCCGGTCAGGAACGTCGAGACCAAATCGGGTTCCAACAAGAGTTGACGCAGACGCCGCTCCATCAACGCGCGAACTTGCCGACAGATCGAAATAGAACAAGATGGAAGGGGAGTAGAATGACCAAGCGTGTTCTCGCCGTAGGAGCGGCAATCCTTACCGCCGCTGCTGGCCCGGCCTTGGCCCAGTCTCCCGAGGCGTTCTACAAGGACAAGACCATCAAGATCATGGTCGGCCATGCGCCGGGCGGCGGCTTCGATGCCTATGCGCGGCTCGGCGCCGACATGCTCAAGAAGCACCTGCCCGGCATCTCCGCCGTCGTCGTCGAGAACAAGCCCGGCGGCGGCGGTCTTGTCGCGGCGGCCTTTTTCTATGCGCAAGGCGCGCGCGACGGTACTATGATGGCCTCGTTCCCCGAGCAGCTAGCCAACACCCAGATGCTGCAGCCCACCGTGGCCAAGTGGAATGTCCGGGAGATGCCCTACATGGGCTCTTTCGCGCCGGTGAACTCGGGCCTGCTGCTGCGTAAAGGTGCAGCCGCGAAGTCGATCGCCGACATGAAGACGATCGAAAGCTCCGTCGGTTGCGATGGTGTGGCCAGCCAGGGCTATCAATACCCGGCAATGCTCAAGAATCTCGGCGGCTTCAAGTTCAAGATGGTGTGCGGCTATCGCGGCTCTCCCGCCTACCTGCTGGCCCTCGAGCGCGGCGAGATCGACATCGCCTCCAACGCCTGGAATGCGCTGCGCATCACCCATCGCGAGAAGATCAAGTCGGGCGAGGTGACACTGTTCGCCCAGGGCGGTCTGAAGCGCGATCCGGAAATCGCCGATGCGCCCCTCCTGCAGGATCTGGTCGAAGGCAAGGAGGCCAAGGAGACGATCGCGTTCGCAAGCTCAGGCGCGGCCATCGGCCGGTCCCTGATCCTGCCCCCCGGCGTGCCCGCCGACCGCGTTGCCTATTTGCGCTCGGTGTTCGACAAGATGGTGAAAGATCCCGAGATGATCGCGCTCGCCAACAGCCGCAAGCTGACGCTCGCCCCGACCTCCGGCGCCGAAATCGACAAGGTCGTGGCGACGATCCTGGCGGCGCCGAAGGGATTGGTAGAGAAGGCAGCCGCGGCGATGAAGTAGAGTTGCAGAACCGATAGCTTCTCCCTCCCCGCGTCGGGGAGGGAGCCAGTGACACAGCAGTTACGGAAGACCGCACATGGCGACAGTCACGTTGACGATCAACGGCGAGAAGGTGACACGCGACGTCGAGAACCGGCGGCTGCTGGTTCAGTTGCTGCGCGAAGACCTTCGGCTCACCGGTACGCATGTCGGCTGCGATACGACGCAGTGTGGCTGCTGCACCGTTCTGGTCGACGGCGATGCCGTCAAGTCCTGCACGATGCTGGCCCAGCAGGCCGATGGCGCAACCGTCGTCACCATCGAGGGGATCGGCACGCCTTCGAGCCTGCATCCCGTGCAGCAGGCTTTCCACGAGAAGCATGGGCTGCAATGCGGCTTCTGCACGCCCGGCATGGTGATGAACTCGGTCGATCTCCTGCAGAAGAACCCTAGCCCGACGGAGCAGGACGTGCGCCATTGGCTGGAAGGCAATCTCTGCCGTTGCACCGGCTACCACAACATCGTCGAGGCCGTGCTTCACGCCGCCGAGACGATGAAGGCCAAGGCGTAGGCTCGGAGAACCAGCAGATGTACGATTTCGAATTCGCCAGGGCCCAGTCCGTCACCGACGCCGTTGCGCGGCTGAAGGCAACCGAAGGCGCCAAGCCGCTCGCTGGCGGCATGACCCTGCTGCCGACGATCAAGCTCAGGCTCGCCAAGCCTTCCGCACTCGTCGACCTGGGGCGCCTTCCGGATCTGAAGGGCATCGACGTTGCCGGCGCCACCGTCACCATCAAGGCGATGACGCGCCACGCCGACGTCCTGCGCTCGCCCGACATCGCCAAGACCATCCCAGCACTGGTGACACTTGCCGGCGGCATCGGCGACGTCCAGGTGCGCCACCGCGGCACCATAGGCGGCTCCGTCGCCAACAACGATCCCGCTGCAGATTACCCAGCCGCCTGCCTCGGCCTCGGCGCCACCATCGTCACCTCCAAGCGCGAGATCCCCGCCGACGCGTTCTTCGTCGCGCTGTTCACCACGGCGCTCGAGCCTGACGAGATCATCACGGCGATCCGCTTTCCCATCCCCGAGCGCGCCGCCTATGTGAAGTTCAAGAACCCGGCCTCGCGCTATGCCATCGTCGGCGCCTTCGTGTCGAAAGGACCCCAGGGCGTGCGCGTCGCCATCACCGGCGCCGGTGACAACGGTGTCTTCCGCGTGTCCCCGATGGAGGCAGCTCTCACCAAGGACTTCGCGCCCAAGGCGATCGAGGGCATCAGGCTGGATCCCGGCAACATGATGAGCGATATCCACGCCAGCTCCGAGTACCGCGCCCACCTGGTCGGCGTAATCACCCGGCGGGCCGTGGCCGCCTGCCTCTGATACCGGCCCAGCGAAAGTTCGACTTCCGATGTCCTGTGGTGGGCCGGTATCAGCTTTTGCTTGCGCACAGCCGCCACACCAACCCTGCGCGCGGGATCCCCCCCAGCTCAGGTTCGACCACCGGTCGAACCTTCGGTTGCTCGGTATGATATTATTTTCAGCGCAACTTCCGCCTCGGCCCGTTCCTTGCGGAACAGTCTCCTGCCGGGGAGTGGCGCATCGTGTTTCCAACAAGGGCGAGCACGCTGCCGCGATCGCCCTCGGAGGAGAACAGCCATGCGCCGCGTACTTGCCCTGACCGTCCTGATCGCCTCGCTGGCTTCCAGCGCGCCCGGCCACGCGACCGACGCGCTGGTGCAACCAGCCGTGGCCAAGCAACTCTACGAACTCGGCTACCCCGCAGACACCGAGATCGCCGTCCAGAAGTGGCGCACCGACAACCGCCGGTCCGAGACCGGCCCGCTGACCGACACCGAGACGTCGGCCCTCCTCGGCCAGCCTCTGCCGGAGTTCCTGGGCGCCATGGTCGGCAACCCCTTCACCGGCATGGGCCTGGCCATGCGCCACTCGACCCGCGCCGGTGCCGAGCGCGAGGCTATCAGCCTGTGCAAGGCCAACGGCGGCGGCGCGTCCTGCGCGAGCCCGCTGGTCGTTCGAGGCGAGCAGTGCGTAGCCGTGACCGGATATACCGTCACCATCGACCGCCGACCGACCTATCGCACCTCCGTCGCCGTCAGCACCGACGCCAAGCTCTCGATGAACGCCGCGAAAGAAGCCTGCCCCATCGGCGCTTCCCATCCCGCGCTGTGCCAGCCCGTTCTCAGCTTCTGCGGCGACGGGCGGGAGTTCCGCGTATTCGACGGCGAGCCTCAAGCCGAGACCTCCAGCGCCATTTCGGCCCGCTGAACCGGCGCCCCTCCCACCCCGCGTCCATTCAGGTGCCGTCTTCACCTCGGTCCACGTCTTCGTCCAAATTGGGCATTAGAACTGACCTTGGATTGGACGGGGGCGGATTGAACCGGGGGCGGATTCACCATGAGTACTCTTGATGCAGGCGACGTTGCGACGGGAGCCGACAGCAGATCACTTACCCGCCGAACGTTCACAGCGGTCCCGACCGCCATATCGGTGATTGCCTTCGGCTTCTCGACCGTCTCCTACTACGAGAGCGCGATGAAGCAGGCCGACCTCGCCGTGTTCGTGCCGCCCGTCATCCACTACGGACGCGACGGCGGCGGCGACGTGGAGCTGTTCGCGATCCCCGTCACCATCACAAACGACGGTGCGCGAACCGGAACCGTGCTGTCGATGGACCTCGAGGTTGAGCGGCTCGGCGCGCTGGGGAAGGACGAGCCCGTCAAAAAGCGCTACTACAGCACCTATCTGGGTGAGCACCCGCGCAACTCCGACGCCATCAATCGCGCTTTCGCTCCGGCCAGCATCGCCGGACGCCAGACCTACTCCGAGACAATCCGATTCTATCCGGCGGGCAATCCGCTGCCGAAGCTCGTGCAGGACAAGGGCGAATACCGCTTTACGCTGCACCTCAATCTGGCTGAGCCTTCGCAGGCCAGCTGGTGGGACAAACTGTGGACGCCCAAGGTCCGCCCCGTCACCTTCGCGCTGACGATGCCTTGGATGTCCGAGCAGCACTTGAACTTCCGTCGCGGCTCGATGGCGATGCACGCCAAGGACCACCGCCCGACCTCCGCCAACAGCAGGTAGCTACGCGATCTCGACCTCGACCGGGGCCAACCCCTCGATCGTGAAGCGATAGCGCCGGCCAGGCTCGGCGAAACGGATCGTGGCGATGCTGCCAGTCGATATCCAGTGCCCCGGCTCGATCACCTTGCCGCGCGCCCTGAGATGGTTGGCGAGCCATGCGACCGCGTCGTAGGGGTGGTCCAACACGTCGCGCGTCGAGCCGCGATCGACCTCGACGCCGTCGATCGCAAGGACGCCTTCGAGGTCCGAGATGTCTCCCGGCGCCGAGGCTACCCCCAGCACCTGACCGGGGTGCCAACTGTTCTCAGCCGCCATCCATAGCCAGTCTAACGTCGAGTAGTCGGCGTGACGATCCTCGATCAGCTCGAACGCGGCCGCGATCTCTCCGACGCAGGCAGCGACGTCCGCGCGGGTTACGGGCGCATCACCGGCTGGCAAAGGCCGCGCGATGCGCACCGCAAGCTCGCTCTCGATGCCCAGATGCACGAAGTCGCTTGCAGCCACCCGTGCCGGCGAACGCCGGATCCCTGAGCGCGCCATCACGCCCGAGATCGGCCGGTCGCCGCGACAGAGCCTCTGCATACGCGGCGTCGTCAGCCCGATCTTGTAGCCGGCGACATCATCCGGGTTGCGGGCAAGGCGCCGCGCCAGCCAACCCTCCTGCACGGCATAGGCGTAGGCCTCGTCAGCCGCATCCGGCCAAGCCTCGATACCGGCGTAGCGCGCGCGCTGATCGTGCTGGATGAGCAGCCAGTCTGCCGCCGCATCAGCGACGGCGGCGTCGACGGCGGTGGATGACGATGATGCCATGCGGGCAACGCCACAAGAATGGCGGTGCCGGCCCACTGCGGAGCCGACACCGGCAGGATCACTTCTTGTTGAGGTCGGCGACGGTCTTGTGGATCGCCGCCTTCTGCGCGTCGCTCAGGGGTGCCCTGAGCTGCTTGTTGGTCACCGCCTGCGCGATCGAGGCGTCGAGGTCACCGATCTTGTCGATCGTGAACGCCTTGCGCGGGAAGAATTCCTTCAGGATCTGGCTCGCCTCGGCCGGCGTGATCTTGAGGAACTGCGCGGCCTTTTCGAGAACCTTTGGATCCTTGTAGACCGCATCGATGGTCTTTTCGTACGCCCGCAGGAACGCCTTCACCGCGTCGGTATTCTTGGCGAGATAGTTTGCGTTGACGGCGTGAACGCGCGTCGTGACCGTTGCGAGCTTCGGGCTGTCGTTGCCGCGCGCAACTATGCGAACCTTGCCTTCAGCGAAAGCCTTCGGCAGCGGCGCAGTACCCCAGCCCACCGCA
>CAMAYR010000162.1 GCA_945862355.1 Devosia equisanguinis
TCGTGTCGGTGTCCGACTGCACGATCTCGAAGCTTCGCATCCCATCACCTGCCGAGTGAGCCGCCCTCGACAAGAGAAATAGCTGATTCGCAAACCAACCCAGACCCTTACGCCATCACCACCGGATCGGAGTTACGGAAGCAGGAATCTTTAAAAGAAACTCATGTGGAGCCCTTGAAGCGCCACCCCGGCGTTCTCACGTCGGGGGGCTGCCCGGACTCCGGCTCGTCGGCCGGCGCCTCGGTAGCGGATCGCACGACGCGAGAAGCGGGAGCATGGGCATGAGCCAGATCAATAACGCACAGGCAGGAAGTTTCATGACGGCACCGGGCGACAGCGCGCTCGGCGAGACGATCACGCTTCGCGAGGCCAAGAAGCTGATCCAGTGCATGGCAGACGAGCAGAGCTTCCTCCTGCTCTCCCCGCCTGGCGTCGGCAAATCCGAGATGGTCTATCAGGCAGCCGCCGAGGCGGGCCTGCCGTGCCGCTCCCTGCTCGGCACGCAGATCGCGCCGGAGGACGTATCGGGCATTCCCCGCATCGTCGGCGAGCGCTCGGTATTCTGCCCCCCGCGTATCCTGCTTCCCGAGACGCCTGAGCCGTTCTGCCTCTTCCTCGACGAGCTGCCGGCCTGCGCGCCCGACGTCCAGAAGGCACTTTATTCTCTGCTTCTGGAGCGCCGCCTCGGCGAGCACGCGCTACCGAAAGGCACGTGGGTCGTGGCAGCCGGCAACCGCGTGCAGGACCGCGCGCTGGTGCGTTCGCTCTCTTCCGCCCTCGTCAACCGCGTCACGATCCTCAATCTGCGCGTGGAGGCCGCCGAGTGGATCACCTGGGCGAAGTCGAACGGCGTGCGCAAGGACGTCGTTGCCTTCGTCAGCTACATGCCCGACGCCCTGATGCGCCCGGTGCCTGCCGAGCCGCAACCCTTTTCCACGCCGCGCGCCTGGACGCTGCTTTCGCACGCCCTCGACAAGGCCGACGCAAGCGGCATGTTGAATCGCGAGATCCGTCGCGCACTGGCTTTCGGCCGAGTTTCCCCGGAGGACGCCGCAGTGTTCTGCGCGCTGGCCGAGGAGACCATCGAGCAGATGCATCCTCTCGCGCACTACATTCGCAATCCCGACGCTCTGCCCAAGGGAGATGCTGCACGCTGGTTCGTGCTCAACTCCATGCGCCAGCACGTGCGCGAAGCTGCGCTGAAGGGGCTCACGCCGCGCACCGTCAACAAGTTCCTCAAGAGCCTCTCGACCGAGCAGCAGCTGACCCTCGTCGGCGATCTCGTTCCGCAGTGGAGCGCTCTCGGTGCCGACCCGGCGATGCTCGAGCTGCTCAAGAAAGTGACGAAAATCTGAATTCGCGACGATAGCAGCAGTGGTGAGCTGGTGTCAGACCCGGCGGGTCCGACACCAGGGCGCAATCCGCAGCATGTGACGCAGAGCAGGGCTCCGACGATGTCGAGCAGGTCAAAGTCATCTTCCGGTAAGCCAAGGGGGCGCAGCCGCCCGACGGCCGACGCCCGTCCAGCCACGAGGCCAGACCGGCAGGTTCTGCCCCCAGCGTTGCCCTCGTTCGTTCCCCATCAGGGCCTCGCCGGCGACGATCTCGTGCAGTTGAAACGCATCGAGCGCGGTTTGAAGCTGCTGACAGTCCCGATGCCCTATCTCTCGGGCCTCGCTGCCAAGCTCCGCTTTGCCCTCGACGACCGCATTCCGACGATGGGCGTGTTCGCCTCTGGCCGGATGATCGCCAATCCGCGCTTCGCCGCCAAGCTCAAGGACAACGAGCTGATCTTCGTGCTGGCGCATGAGCTGATGCATCTTGCCTTGCGCACACACGACCGAGCGCGCGGCAGCCAGACCCTCGAGTTCAACTACGCGCACGACTACATCATCAACGACATCCTGCGCCAGGAGCTGGGCTTCACCCACGTGCCCGCCGGTGGCCTCGATATGCCCGGCGCGCGCGACAAGGGCGCCGAGGAGATCGTCCTCGAGATACGCCGCAATGCCGAAAGCATGAAATCCCGCAGCCAGGTGTTCGACGGCGAGGAGACCACCGTCGGTCGCGCGCTCGGCAAGGGGCGCCCAGGCGAAGGACGCGGCAATGGCGAAGCCGGCGACGTGCTCGACGACAAGAAAGAGCGGGAGATGTTCCCCGACGAGGCCGCCGGCCAGCAGGCCGAGGCCGAAAAGATGCGCGAGGCCGCCGAGCGCGCACTCTCGTTGGCGAAAGCCATCGGTGCGATGAAAGGCATGCGCGGTCTCGACGGCGGCGGCCAGACCGAGATCGTCACCGCCCTGCGTGGTCTTTATCGCACGCCGTGGCAGATCGTACTGCAGCGCTGGATGGAATCGGTCGCCCCCGGCGAGCGCACCTTCAACCGTCCATCGCGCCGCCCGGTAGAGAGCCCCGACGTCGTCCTGCCCGGACGCCGCCGCCAGAGCTGGATACTGAATGTCGTGCTCGATACGTCGGGCTCCATGAACGAGGAGATTCCGCGCGCGCTCGGTGCCATCGCGGACTTCTGCGACACCGTCGCCGTCGATCAGGTGCGTCTGCTTCAGTGCGACACCGACATCACCGCCGACGACCTCGTCGAGCCGATGGATCTCGCCCGCTTCGAGGTCACGGGCTATGGCGGCAGCGATCTGACGCCGGCCATGCTGCGCTTGGCAGAGGATGCGCAAGTCCGCGCCGTCGCCGTCATTACCGATGGCGACATCGCCTTCCCGGCCGAGACCATGCCTTACGACGTGCTGTGGGTTCTGCCGCCGACAGCGTCTCCGGGCTTCCGGCCGCCATACGGCAGGGTCGTGATGATGCAGCAGGGCTGACCACGTCGAACCCATTGGATCAGAGGAGAAGCAGAATGAAAGTCATCCAGGAGCTGGTCGCTCACTTCGACCGCCAGGGCAAGCTCAGCCGAAAGGAGATCAAGTCGCTGCTGGGCCAGGGCCTGCTCGCGGCCGACGCGCCAGAGAGGATCATGGATCTGTGCGACACCCCCGGCAACACCTACTACTTCCGCTTGATCGGCGCGACGGAAGGCATGGTGTGGGGTACCGACACCTACACCGGCGACAGTCTTCTTGCCGTCGCCGCCGTGCATTCGGGCGCCGTCGAGGCCGGCGAGACCGGCATCGTCAAGGTAACGGTGGCGCCCCCGCTGCAGCAGTATTCGGGCTCCGTGCGCCACGGCGTCACAACCCACGATTTCGGCCGCTTCGGCACCGCCTTCAAGGTCGAGGCGGTTTAGCGCGCCGGCTTTCCGCGGTATAGGATGGCGGCAGTTTCGAGCCGCCATCCCGCGAGAGCCATCCATGACCATCGACGCCCACGCGCACTATTTCCCGCCAGCCATGCTCGACATGCTGGAGGACGAGGCGCGGCAGCTCGGCGTGTCGTTCGTCAAGGATGCCCCCGCCTGCACCTGTGCGCTGCACTTCGAGCATGGCCTGAAGCTGCGCCCCTTTCCCACTCTCCTGATCGAGGACGTAGCCACGCGCCTTGCCGGCATGGACCGCCAGCAGGTCGACCGCCAGGTGCTTTCCGCCTGGGCCGACGCGTTCGGCTACGGCCTGCCGAAGGACAAGGCCGTGCGCTGGCACCGCCGGCTAAATCTCGCGATGGCCGATCTTGTCGCCAAGGCGCCGGACCGCTTCTCGTTCCTCGCCTCCGTGCCGCTGCCACACGCCGCCGAGGCCGCCGAGGAGTTGGCCTTCGCCATGTGCCAGCTCGGTGCCGTCGGCGCGGTGCTTTGCACCAACATCGAGGACGTGAACCTCGGCGACTTTCCGCTTGACGACTTCTGGAGCGCGGCAGCAGCACTCGATGCCGGCGTACTTCTCCATCCGGCAGCCCCCAGCCAGGGTGCGGGCCGCGCCGGCCGTTTCGGCCTCGCCCAGATCGCGCAGTACACCTACGACTCGACGCTGTGCATCGGCTCGCTGATCTTCACCGGCGTGCTCGACCGTTTCCCCCACCTGCGCCTGCTCACCTGCCACGGCGGCGGCACATATCCCTACCTCGCCGGCCGCTTCGACATCATGCACGCGCGCACGAACCGCAAGGCGATGGGCAACGTCGCAGCACAGCCGCCGTCGCACTACCTCGGCCGCATGTACTATGACACCATCCTGCATTCTCCATCGACGCTGCGCTTTCTCGCCGACGAGGTCGGCATCGAGCGCGTCGTGCTCGGCACCGATTATTCCTTCCCGCCCGCCGACGAGGACCCGCTCGACACGTTGCGCCGCGCGCGCTTCACCCCCACCGAGACGGCGCTGATTACGACGACGAACCCGCGCCGCCTGTTCCCCCAGGTCGACGGCAAGCGCAGCCTCTGACCATCGGCTTCGACAACGACACGCTCCAAGGAGGAAGCAGCATGACGACCCCGGCAACTCCAGGCACCAACGTCAAGGTGCGCATCGAGGACGGAATCGCGTGGATCACGCTCAACCGGCCGGAGAAGCGCAACGCGATCAATCCCGGCATCGTCTTCGAGATGGTGGCCGCGATCGACGAATTGGAGATGAACGACGACGCCAAGGTTCTCGTCATCACCGGTTCTGGCGATGCGTTCTCCGCCGGCCAGGATCTCAAGGAGTACTTCCGCCAGCCCGACGCCGGCGACCCACGCCTGCGCGAGCGGTTGCACAATGCCAACGCCTACTGGCAATGGCGTCGGCTGATGTTCTATCCCAAGCCCACCATCGCTATGGTCAACGGCTGGTGCTTCGGCGGCGCGTTCCAGGTGCTGTGTGCTTGCGATCTCGCCATCGCCGCGGAGGATGCGCAGTTCGGCCTCTCCGAGGTCAACTGGGGCATCATTCCGGCTGGCATCGTGACGAAGTCGGTGGCGATGGCGCTCGCTCAGCGCAACGCGCTCTACTACATTCTCACCGGTGACACCTTCGACGGCAAGCGCGCCGCCGAGATCGGCCTCGTCAACTTCGCGGTGCCCCAGGCGGAGCTGGAGGCCCGAACCAAGGCGCTGGCCGCCAAGATGATGGACAAGAATCCGCTCGTGCTGCGCACCGCCAAGACGGCCTATCATCGCGTGCGTGAGATGAGCTGGGACGCCTCGGCGGACTATCTCAATGCGAAGAACGACCAGATGATCATGCGCGACCCTGAGAAGGGCGCAGCCAAGGGCATGAGCCAATTCCTCGACGAGAAGAGCTTCAAGCCCGGCCTCGGTGCCTACAAGCGGGACAAGTAGCGCAGCGGGAAGCGGCGTCGCAATTCGATTGCCACGCCGCTGATCCGTCTGTCGCTACAGCACCACCTCGATCAGCCGCGGCCCCTTCTCGCGGCAACCGTCCGCGAACGCCTTGCACAGCTCGTCCGTCGTCGTGACCTTGCTCGCGGGCACGCCCATGCCCCGGGCCAGCGCGGTGAAGTCGAGATCGGGACGTCCGATGTCGAGCATGGCCATCGCACGCGGCCCCGGCGTTCCCGCGAGAACGCCCGCGAACTCGTTGCGCAGGATCTGGTAGGCGCGGTTGGCGAAAATGACCGTGAGCACGTCGAGGTTCTCGCGCGCCTGGGTCCACAGCGCCTGGATCGTGTACATCGCGCTGCCGTCGCCGGTCAGGCAGATCACCTTGCGGTCGGGGCAGGCGACCGCACAGCCGGTGGCGACCGGCGGGGAATAGCCGATCGATCCGCCCATGTTCTGGATCATGTCGTGCGGCGCGGCACCCGCCGTCACGCCCATCGCCTCGCGCCCGGTGGTGATGGATTCGTCCACTACGATCGCGTTCTCCGGAATGAGCACGGCAAGCGCCTGGGCAATGTTCGCCGAGCTGAGCGGCCCCGACGGCATCGCCATCTCGACAGGCAGCTGAACCTTTGCTTCGCCGGCCTTGGCGCCGACGGCCGAAGCCAGGGCATCGAGCGCAGCCTTGCCATCGCCGCCGGGAGCGCAGACGCCATGCACCTGGCAGCCCTCGGCCTTCATCAGGCTGGGCTTGCCGGGATAGGCGAAGAAGCCGATCGGCTCGCCCGTTTCGATGGTGATGATGTGCCGGAAGCGTTTCATCGCCTCGAGCGCTTGATCGACTGCGTAGGGAATACGGAACATCGGCACCCGTCCCGCACCACGCTCGATCCGCGGCGAGAAGAACTGCGAGGCGACGACCGCGCCGGTGCGCGCAGCGATCCGGCCGGCGTACTCGAGGGCATCGGCCCGCAGCGCGCGCCCGCCCAGCAGCAGCATCGTCGGCTCGTCCTTTGCCCGCGCGAGCACCTTCGCGGCATTCTCGATCGCCGATGACATCGCCTTGACCGGCTGTTGGCGACCGAGCGCCTCGGCGGCACCTGCCGTGCATTCGTTCCAGGCGGTGTCGCCCGGAAGTATGAGCGTTGCAATCTGCGCGGGCGAGCCGTTCGCGGCAGCCACCGCCGCAGCCGCATCCGCACCGACCGTGTCGGAGCTGGGCGAGGTCCTTACCCAACCCGAGACCGGCCTTGCGAGCCCCTCGATGTCGGCCTTCAGCGGCGCGTCGTATTGCAAATGCCAGCTCGCGTGCTCGCCGACGATATTGACGATGCCCGAGCCTGCCTTCTTGGCGTTGTGCAGGTTGGCGATGCCGTTGGCGAGCCCCGGCCCCAGATGCAGCAGCGTGGAGGCCGGCCGGTCAGCCATGCGGAAGTAGCCGTCGGCAGCCCCCGTCACCACCCCCTCGAACAGGCCGAGGATCGAGCGCATTCCAGGCACACGGTCGAGCGCGGCGACGAAGTGCATCTCCGAAGTGCCCGGATTCGTGAAGCAGACATCGACGTTGCTGGCGAGCAGCGATCTGACGAGGGATTCGGCGCCGTTCATCTGGGCAGCACTCCGTGCTTGATGGCAGTGGGCAGAAGGCAGTAGTCAGTTGGCTAGGCGGAGTGTCAAACCGGATAACCCGCAGTCGAGATCGCCTGTCGCCGACTGCCAAATGCCTACTGCCCCCCATGAAACTTGTCATCTTCGATTGCGACGGCACGCTCGTCGACAGCCAGAACGCCATCTGCGCCGCCATGATCCACGCCTTCGCCGGTCTCGGCCTGACGCCCCCATCGCGTCTGCAGGTGCTGGGCGTGGTCGGCTTGTCGCTGCCCGAAGCGTTCCAGGTGCTGGCGCCCGGCGAGAGCCCCGTCGTGCGCGCCGAGCTTGCCGAGCGCTACAAGACCGCCTTTCCCCGTCTCGAACCGAGCCCGATCCCCCGCGATCCACTGTTCGACGGCGCGAAGGGCGCCATCGAGGCGCTGGCCGGCCGCGCCGACGTGGTGCTCGGCATCGCCACCGGCAAGTCGCGTCGCGGCGTGATCCGCCTGCTCGACCAGGAGAATTGGCACGATCTGTTCCAGACGATCCAAACCGCCGACGACCATCCCTCCAAGCCGCACCCCTCCATGATCGACAGGGCGATGCGCGAGACCGATATCCGCCCCGAGCGCACGGTCATCGTCGGCGACACGACCTACGACATCACGATGGGTCTCAACGCCCGCGTCTCCACGATCGGCGTCGGCTGGGGCTACCACGACGTCGCGGACCTCGAACGTGCCGGAGCCCACACCATCGTGACGGCCTTCGACGCTGTCGAGGCCGCAATCGACAGGCTCCTGGCCGACGGCGAGGGCGTGCTGCGATGACAGGCGCCCCGACGAGCAGTCGCGAGCGCTTCTACAAAGAGGTCAGCATTGCGGCGGGTTCGGGCACGGGCTTCCGCATCCTGCTCGACGGTCGCCCCATTCGCACGCCGGCCAAGCGCGTGCTCGTCCTGCCGCGACGGGATCTGGCCGAGACCGTCGCTCAGGAATGGCGCCGGCAAGGTTCGAAGATTGATCCTCTCACGATGCCGCTGACCCGTCTGGTCAACAGCGCGCTCGACGGTGTCGAGGACCGCACAGAAGACGTCCGCGCCTCCATTCTCGCCTACGGCGGCAGCGATCTCATCTGCTATCTGGCCGAAGGCCCGAGCGATCTGATCGAGCGCCAGGCGCGCCGCTGGGGCGAGGTCCACGCCTGGATCAAGCAGGCTTTCGCTATCGAGCTGGAGCTTGCCGTCGGCGTGATGCCGGTGCGTCAGGACGAGACCATGCTGGCGCGCCTCGACGAGGCGGTCGGTAATCGTGCGCCGCTCGAGCTTGCCGCCTTGCACGTCGTCACCTCGATCACCGGCTCCCTGCTGCTGGCGCTGGCCGTCCTGCACGAGCGCGTGTCGCCGGAGGAAGCCTGGGCGCTGGCCCACCTCGACGAGGATTTCCAGATCGAGCAATGGGGCCCCGACGAGGAAGCATCCCGCCATCGTGCGCTGCGCTGGCTGGAGATGCAGGCGGCCGCCGTCGTTCTGACGAGCAGCCGGCCCAGCCGGTGAGCCCGGCAGCGCGCGTGGTGCCAGTTCGATCGTCGTGATCGATAAACCAGACCCATAAAATTGAACCGACCTTGGTTGCCGGATCTCAAGCGCCGCATGCCATCCTGCTCATGCACGAGAACGACGGCCCCGCAATGTCTGGAAAAAGATCGGCCCGTGCGGCGAGCGCACGTGAGAGGAAACCTGTCGTGGAGCAGATGTTCGGCGAGTTCCTGAGCTCACTCACGTTCGTGGAGGCTGCCGGATTTGCCACCGCCATCGGCATGATCGCCTACGGGCTGATGGGGGATGGCGACGAATTCGACGGCGATGGCGATGCCGGCGACTGACACCGGAACGACACGATCCTTGCGACCCCGTAGAAAGCGAATGCTCGCTCCGTACACGCTGCAGAAAAATTGTTTGTAAGAACTACGCCGCCCCTGATCCGAGTCGCGCCACCGTGTTAATGTCCCTCGTAAGGCGCGGGGTGAGAGGAACGGCTCGATGACGGATTGGTGGCCTGCGATTGGAGAGACGAGCACTATCGCAGGCACGGCGGTGGGATTTTTATGGGCCGTCGCCAGTACGCGGCTCCGCCGTCGCAGTTTTGTCCGCGCAGCAATTCCCCCGGTCGGACAGCTTCGCTGGTTCGCGGCGAGCTTTCTCGGCATGGGCGGCTTCACGACGCTCGCCACGGCGCTTGGGCTGGCCTCGCTCAACGGCTATCTCCCACCAGCGCTTTTCTGGTACCTTCTGGGATTGGCCGTCATCGCATTCGCAGCAGCGCTGATGTTCCCGTCTGTCGGTCGGCAAGCCTCCCTCGGCGCCAGGCTCGAGACTCAGGAACCTTCGGCCGACCCGCCAAGTCTCAACGTCCGCAAGTCGGCCTGAGACCAGCCGGTCCCGGCGTGGCGGCCACCGTTCCCGGCCAACGGGCACCTTCGAGCCGCGTCGAGTGTCGCGCATATCGGGCGCGGGATGCGATCGGCATCCTGACCAATCGCTTGGGCGACCGTCGCGTCCCCTCGTTCCTCCGGGAACAGCGTATCGGCGCGTGATCCGGCTATATCGGCCGGCAGCCGGTCTTGGCTGTTTCAGATTGGAGAAATAGTCATGGAACTGGCCTACCATCTCGGCGCGGCGGCCGTGCTGACCGTCATCATCGTGGCCAACCTGTGGGAACGCAAGAACCCCCGCACGGAATTGGCGCGCATACTGTGGGGACGCTTTGGCAAACTCATGTATCTCGGCATGGGCTTTCTCGCGATCCTGGTCGCCTTCAGTCTGACCCGAGCCGCCATCATCGCAGGCTGGGCTGGATCAGGCGCCATAGAGACGGCCTTGCCCCTCCTTGGCCTCGCAACTGGAGTGCTCGCTGTCGCGCTTCTCTTTCTTACGGGGCGGGCAATCGTCCAGTTTCGCCGGGGCGGCACCGAGGGGTAGCGGGTTCGAGGCGCCAGCTCGTCCAGCGGGTGGCGGTCGAAGGCCGGTTTTGAGCTTCGGCCGCCCTCCGTGCTAAAGGCGACACGAACTCCAAGAGGCAAATAGGGGCGAGGCGCCAATACATGCAGCATGTGATCGACGAGTTGGAACGCCGACGCGCAGAGGCTCGCCTCGGCGGCGGGCAGGTCCGCATCGACGCTCAGCACAAACGCGGCAAGCTGACGGCGCGCGAACGCATCGATCTTCTCATGGACGAGGGCAGCTTCGAGGAGCTCGACATGTTCGTCGAGCATCGCTCCACCGACTTCGGCATGGAGAAGACCAAGATCCCCGGCGACGGCGTGGTGACCGGCTGGGGCACCATCAACGGCCGGGTGGTCTACGTGTTCGCCAAGGACTTCACCGTGTTCGGCGGCTCGCTCTCCGAGGCCCATGCCAGGAAGATCACCAAGATCCAGGACATGGCGCTGCTGAACCGCGCGCCGATCATCGGCCTGTTCGATGCCGGCGGCGCCCGCATCCAGGAAGGCGTGGCGGCCCTGGGCGGCTATGGCGACGTATTCTTGCGCAATACGCTGGCCTCCGGCGTCATCCCCCAGGTCAGTGTCATCATGGGACCGTGCGCCGGCGGCGACGTCTACTCGCCCGCGATGACCGACTTCATCTTCATGGTGCGCGACACGAGCTATATGTTCGTGACGGGCCCCGACGTCGTCAAGACCGTGACCAACGAGACCGTCACCGCCGAGGAGTTGGGTGGCGCGAAAGTGCACACCTCGCGCTCCTCCGTCGCCGACCGCGCCTACGAGAACGACGTCGAGGCGTTGCTGCAGATGCGCCGGCTGATGGATTTTCTGCCGAGCCACAACCAGTCCGGCGTGCCGGTGCTGCCCACGCGCGATCCCGCCGATCGCTTAGAGGCCTCGCTCGACACCTTGATCCCCGACAATCCCAACAAGCCCTACGACATCAAGGAGCTGATCGGGAAGGTCGTCGACGAGGCGGATTTCTTCGAGATCCAGGAGGCCTTCGCGCGCAACATCGTCGTCGGTTTCGCGCGCATGGAGGGCCGCACCGTCGGCATCGTGGCGAACCAGCCGATGGTGCTCGCCGGCGTGCTCGACAGCGATGCTTCCCGCAAGGCTGCCCGCTTCGTGCGCTTCTGCGACTGCTTCGATATTCCCATCGTCACCTTCGTCGACGTTCCGGGCTTCCTTCCAGGCACGGCACAGGAGTACGGGGGCCTCATCAAGCACGGCGCCAAGCTGCTCTTCGCCTACGCCGAGGCGACTGTACCGAAAGTCACCGTGATCACCCGCAAGGCTTACGGTGGCGCCTACGACGTGATGAGCTCAAAGCACATCCGGGGCGACCTGAACTACGCTTGGCCGACGGCAGAGATCGCCGTCATGGGCCCCAAAGGCGCCGTCGAGATCCTCTACCGCGCCGAGCTCGGCGACCCCGAGAAGATCAAGTCGCGGATCGACGAATACCAGCGCCGCTTCGCCAATCCGTTCGTCGCTGCAGAGCGCGGCTACATCGACGAGGTGATCCTGCCCCACGGCACCCGCCGTCGGCTGTGCCGCGCCCTCAACATGCTGCGCGGCAAAAAGCTAGAAAACCCCTGGAAAAAACACGATAATATCCCGCTTTAGGCGCTCGCGGCGCGGATCGGCCGCTCACGAGGCCTGCGCCTCCGCGGAGCGCGGCTCGCCGCCGGGCGTGTTTAATGTCTGGCCCTG
>CAMAYR010000163.1 GCA_945862355.1 Devosia equisanguinis
GACGCCGTCGCCGGGATGCTGGACCGCAACGAACATCGTGGTCATGTCGGGCGTCATGACGGGACCGCAAAGCTCAGCGCCGATCGGCGCGCGAAAGAAGTGTTTCGCCGTGCCCCGCGCCTTGCCCTCGGTCTCGATCCCCCACACGCCATCATTGCGACCTGTCGCGCGCGGCGAGTTGCCGTCGGTGGCGATCCACAGCCTGCCGCGCGCGTCGATCACACAATTGTCCGGCATCGCGAACCAACCGTCCTTGGTCGTCGCCGGATTGAAGGTGGCGCCCACCGCCGGATCAGTGTGATCCCCGCACCTGACGAGGATGTCCCAGCGGAACCGCGTCGCGGCATGATCGCCGCCTTCGGGCATCATCTCGACGATATGGCCAAAGCGATTGTTGGCACGCGGGTTGGCGGCGTCGACCAGGGCAGCCGTTCTGCGGCTGTTGTTGGTCAACATCAGATAGGTCTTGTTGTTGAGCGGATTGACGTCGATATCCTCGGGACGATCCATCCGGGTAGCGCCGAGTAGATCAGCGGCGAGCCGCACGTTGATGAGCACCTCGCCCTGGTCGCGGAAGCCGTTTTCGGCGGTGAGCCGGCCCTGACCGTGGACCAGGGGAAGCCATTGGCCCGTGCCGTCCGCGTCGTATCTGGCGACGTAGAGCGTGCCCTTGTCGAGCAGATCGCGGTTCGCAGCGCGGTCGCGCAGGTCGACGCGGCCATCGGTGACGAACTTGTAGACGTAGTCGAAGCGCTCGTCGTCGCCGGAGTAGACCACGTAGCGGCCGTCCCGGTTGACGATGCCGCCTGCGCCCTCGTGCTTGAAGCGACCGAGCGCAGTGCGCTTGACGGGGATGGACTTCGGATCGAGCGGGTCGATCTCGACCACCCAGCCGAATCGATTGGGCTCGTTGGGCTCCTTGGCGATGTCGAAACGGTCGTAGTGGACGCCCCAGTTGTACCAGTTCGCCGGCAAGCCGTAGCGCTTGAAAGCCTTCTCGTGTGGGTGGCCGCTCGCAGTGCCCCAGAAGTAGCCGTTGAAGTTCTCCTCGCAGGTCAGCCACGTCCCCCACGGCGTCATTCCGCCCGCGCAATTGTTGAGCATCCCGAGCACGCGCGTGCCCGTCGGGTCTGCCTTCGTGCGCAGCAGCGGATGCCCCGCCGCCGGCCCCGAGATCATCATCTCGGTGGATGCCGTGATGCGCCGATTATAGGGGCTGGTATCGACCACGGACCATTTGCCGGACTGCCTGCGTAGCTCGATCACGGAACCACCGTGGGCCATCATCTCGATGTCGACGAGCTCCCTCGTGATCTTGTCGAACCTGGAGCTGTCCTGACGGCCGACGCCGGGGAACATCAGCTCCTCGTTGGTGTACTCGTGGTTGACGACGAGTAGCCCCCGCGTCGAGGAGCCCTCCAGAGGCAGGTAACCCAGGAAATCATTGTTGTAGCCGAACTGCCTGGACTGGGCCGCTGGCGTCTGCTTCTGCGAATCGAAAGCTGGTGCATCGGCAGCGACCTTGTCGCCCCAACGGATCAGCACGTCCCCGTCGTAGCCTTCGGCAACGTGCATCCTGTCGTCAGAGCCGGCTGCAACCTCCTTGAAGCGAAAGCTCGGTGTCGTGTCGGCCGCCGCCGCATCGGTCCCGCCCCGGATCACAGTCTGGATCTGTGCCTCGGTCTGGGCTTCGGCCTCGCCAGGCAGGATGGATGCCACTGCGCCGACAGCCAGAAGGCCGCCCATCAGATCACGCCGCGACAGGCGCGCGGCTATCACGTCGCCCATAGTATCGCCGGTGGCAGGACTGGAGCCGACATCCTCGGCGTCCTCGAACTGCTGCGACCTCGACTTGATCGTATCCTGGCTCATCACGGCCCCCGCCTCTCGGGCATTGCACCTCGCTGCGCCCCGGCGAGCATTATCCAGGCCCAATGACTGCGCAATGACTGCGCAATGACCGCGCGATCACCGGCAGCGTGGCGACGACTATAGCAACCCTCACGCATTGATAAGACCGCGCGCCTTCATCAGCACCTCACTGATCTCGAACGGCTTCGTCAAGAAGTCGTTGGCGCCGACCAGTCTGGCGAATTCCCGGTCCCCCTTGGCTGTGCGGGCCGTCAGAATGATGATGGGAATATGAGCAGCGTCCTCGAGCCTGCGGATGCGACGGCAAAGCTCTATACCGGAGATGCCGGGCAGCATCCAGTCGAGCACGACGAGATCCGGCGGCTGCTCTCCTATGCGGCGCTCCACCTGACTGCCGCAAGCGTGGTGCTCGACCTCGAAACCGGCCGCCTCCAAATTGTAGCGCAGAAGGAGCGCAATGTGCTGGTCGTCCTCGACGATCATGACGCGCTGAGGCATGAGAAAAGCCCGTCCGCAAAGCCAAAATGATAATCGACCGAGGCCGGATAGCTTCCCGCCCCCCTCACTCGAGTGACAAGGACACCCGGCCACCACTTCTTCGACGACTACGTTGGACGCGCCGTGGAACACGCAACGAGCCAGCGCTCATGAGTGATGCGCTGAAATCGATTCCGGACACGATCGAGGCGCAAAGCAAACCAAGATCCGGACAGGTAGCTCAATTTCACTGCGATCCCGTGACAGATCCATTGCAGCATCGTGATGGCCGACGATCCATTTCCCGTCGGCGGCTTCACGAGCCTGTCATGGCGGCGATCTACGACACGCGACCGGTCCACTGAACAATCGGTCCACTCATGATCCATCTGATTGGTGCGCTCGGCGCGGTCGCGGGAGCCTTGCTCATCGCGTTGCTCTTGCTCAATTGGCGAACCAGAACGCTGGGGCTGTGGCCGCCGGCGCCGGCCGGAAGTTGGCAGAGCATCGTATTCTGGAGCCTGTTCCGGACGCTCAACGTCACCGCGCTGACGGTGGCGGCATTGGGTTGGCAGCCCATGAGCGGGGAGGATGCCGCTCGAGGCGCCAGCGCGCTGGTGGCCCTTGCCGGCGGGGTACTCTACCTGACCGCCTGCATCCATCTGGGCAAGGTCAATCTCTACGGCGGCCGGGCCGGCCTCGTCACAGACGGCATATATGCCTGGTCGAGAAACCCGCAGTACGCGCTGGCCATGCCCACATACGTCGCGCTCGCGGTTGCGGCCCATTCGCTGCCACTGGCAATCCTCGCCGCCATGCTGGTCGCAGTGTTCCTGCTGATGGCACTGAGCGAGGAGCCTTGGCTCGAGGCGGCCTATGGCGAGGACTATGCCGCATACGCTGCGCTGGTCCCGCGCTTCTACAACGTGCGCCGCCTGCTTTGGACGCCAATATCTGCAACGCGCCGGCCGCCCACCGTTCGATGACCAACTGGACGCAAATTCGGGTCCACTGTCAGCGCTGTCATACACCTGATAGCCGACTCCGATTTATGCAGGGAATTTGCTGAACCCTGGAGGGCAACATGCTGGATACGGCTCTATGGACGCTAGATGAATCGTCGGACGGTCCGACGACACGGCATCGCGCGATGTTCATTTCGGACATTCACCTCGGCACCCGGGCATCGCAGGCACATCAGCTGTTGGAGTTCCTGAAGGTCAACGACGCCGATACGATCTATCTCGTCGGCGACATCGTCGATTTCTGGCGGGTAAAACGCGGCCCGGTCTGGCCGCAAGCGCACAACGACGTGTTGCAGAAGCTGATGCGCAAGGTGCGCAAGGGGAGCCGGATCGTCTACGTTCCAGGCAATCACGACGAAGGACTGCGCGACTACTGCGGAACGCATTTCGGCGGCATCGAGCTGCATCGCCGCTGCATCCACGAGACGGCCGACGGCAAGCGTCTGCTGGTGATGCACGGCGACGAATTCGACGTCGTCGTTCGCTATGCGCGATGGCTCGCGCTGCTCGGCGATCACTCCTACGAGCTGGCGCTGTCCTGCAACGCGCCTCTCAACTGGGTCCGACGCCGCCTGGGGTTCGGCTACTGGTCGTTGTCGGCCTATCTGAAGTTGCGCTTGAAGCAGGCGGTGAATTTCATCGGCGAATTCGAGCACGCCCTCGCACAGGAAGCGCAGCGCAGCGACGTGGACGGCGTCGTCTGCGGTCACATCCATCACGCGGCCGACCGCATGATCAACGGCGTGCGCTATCTCAACTGCGGCGACTGGGTGGAAAGCTGCACGGCACTGGTCGAGGACCATGGCGGCCAGATCTCGCTGATCCGCTGGCGCGACGGGCAACCCCATCCCTTGATGGAGAATGCAGCAGCGGGCGATGCCATGCCCGCGGCGGCGTAAGCCTGCTTCAGTCCTGAAAGCCCAGTGGCAGTCGGCTGCTCGCACCGAGATCACGCGGCGCCCACTGCAGCCGCAAAGGAGGCTCCGGCTCGGCGGGGGCTGGCCGCACCGCGCGGGCGGGAGCTGGCGCGGCCGGCGTTGGCTGCACAGGCGCGGCGCGGACCGGCAGCGGCGGGACGGGATGCGACGGTGCTATGGCCGGCACGGGGGGCGCGATCGAGTTCGGTCGCGCCGCCTGGCCGACGCTCGACGCCGCACTCGACACAGCGCGCACAGAGCTGGCCGGTAGAAGCTGGCGCTGCTCATCGCGCGCAAGTGTGCGACCTCGGCTCATAAGCTCGTCGAAGACGGTGGCGAACTCCACCGAACCGGCGCGCAACATGTTGCCGTTCATGCGATCGTCGATGGCCGCCAGCAGCTCGGCTGCCGTTTTCTCGCGCACGATCGTGTTGCGATAGTAGGCGGCTTTGCTGAAGAAGTTGGCGGTCGGGGCCATGCGACCGACGGTCTCCATCATGTCGAGACCCGTGCGCGGTCCCGCGAGGTTCATGAGCTCGAGCTCGGCCGGCGACAGCACGCCGCGACCTGCCTGCATCGCGATGTCCCTGATCCCCTTCAGCTTGATCACCTGCAGCCAGGGACCGATGTCGCCGTCGAGGTTCAGTGTGTGGAGCGCGTAGCCCTGCGGGGTGCGCGCGAGGGCGACATGACGGCTCCATTCACGCGGAACGGATCGGGCAAAGCGCAGCATGGCTTTGACAGCGTCGATCTTGGTGGACAGCTCGCGCGCCCGTTCCGGCGGTGTGCCCGGCCGCGCCGCCAGCATCGAAAGCCGGGCGATGAAGCCATCGCCGTACTGGGCGAGTTCACTGATCGAGTTGGCGGCGAGCAATTGAGCGTAGCCGAGCGCGGTGGAGATGGCGGTGCCCTGCCTGGTGTCCGGATTGATGCCGGCCTGCATGTCGAACGTGCCGCGACCGCCGGTCTCGAAAGCGAAGATGCGCGTCACCTCCTCCTTGGTGAGGCCGACAGCCAGCGCCTCGGCAGCGTAGCGCCGCTTGAACTCGCGCTCGGGAACGAGGCTGGGCTGGAAGCGATAGTGCTGCCGGGCAGCGGCGATCATCTCGGGAAGCGTGGTGATCTCGGTGCCCGGCGTCGGCGGCACCAACTGTGCCATCATCCGCGCGATGTCGGCACGAAGCGGCGGGCCATTGTATTTCGGCGGTTGTTTCATGACGAAGTCGGTCGGAGAAACGGCGGCGCCGGCTGCGGACTTACGTCGACGCTCGGCACGCCGGGCGCTGACGGCTGCCCAATACGTCTCGTTCTGCCGGTCGTAGGCGGCGCGTGCCGTGCGCCACTGACGCCAGATCTGCAACTGCTCCTCGCTCAGCCGCTCGACGAGACGCGGATCGGCGACTGCCGGGCTGATGCCATGCGAAAGCGAAAGCAGAACGATCGAGGCAGAGAGTGCCAGCAGACGGCGTAGACGCACAACTCGCCCCTTTGCGGGTTACGCCTGACGGCTCGCAGCCTGCGCTGCAGCCGGCGGCAAAATCACTACGGTGAAGTCTGCGGAACGATCTGTGTCGCAGAGTTTGGCCGACACTGTGACCGAAACATGGTTTACGAAAGGTTGCCACTTCTATCACCGGCTGGACGGCGGCGTGGGATGCATGCCACGCCGGTGGCGTGCCATCATGTCCCGGTGCGCTCGGCATCGCGCCGTGCGAGGCGCATCAGCCCCGAATTCGGCCAATACTGCGTTCGGTCCGGGACCGACTGAGCAGTCGAGGCCGGCCCAACGTCAGAACATCGCCAGGAGTGCTCGAAGATGACCCAGCGGACGACGCCACCTTTCCGCGCCGATCACGTCGGCAGCCTGATCCGCCCGCCAGACCTCGTGAAGGCCCGTGCAGTGGCCAAGGACAGGCCGGTCTCGGAAGCCAAGCTCACCGCCGAGGCGAAAGCGGAGCTGATGGGGATACAGCACGCCGCGATCCGTGACGTCGTCCGAATGCAGGAGGAGCTCGGTCTCGATGTCGTGACGGACGGCGAATATAACCGAACGAGCTGGCAGCGCGATTTCCTGCTCAAGATCGAGAACATCGTCGATGCGCCGTCCAAGGTGCCGATCAAGTTCCATTCCGCCGCGGGCGTGCGCGAGCATGCACCGCCCACGATGCGGGTCGCGGGCAAGCTCGCCCGTCCGAATGGCGGCATGTTCGTGGAGGACTACAAGTTCCTGCACGCGGTGGCCGACCGCGCGAAGGTGACCCCGAAGGTGACCGTCCCGTCGCCGACCGTGGTACATTTCCGCGGCGGGCGCGAGATGATCGACGCCAAGGCCTATCCGGAGATGGATGCCTTCTACGCCGATCTCGCCCGGATCTATCAGGAGGAAATCTCGGATCTGGCGGCTGCCGGCTGCCGCTATATCCAGCTCGACGAGGTGAACCTCGCCTACCTGTGCGACCCGGAGCTGCGCCGCCATGTCTCTGCATTGGGCGAGGATCCCGCAAAGCTGCCCCAAACCTACGCGCGGCTGATCAACGACGCGACCGCGACGCGGGCGCCCGGCATGGCCGTGTGCATGCATCTGTGCCGCGGCAACTTCGCCGGCAACTGGATCGCTGAAGGTGGCTACGATCCGGTGGCGGAAGTGCTCTTCAACACCATGAACGTCGACGGCTATTTCCTCGAGTATGACAGCGAGCGTGCGGGCGGATTCGAGCCGCTGCGGTTCCTGCCCAAGGGCAAGGTTGCCGTACTCGGCCTCGTGACGACGAAAAGCCCGGTGATGGAGACCAAGGACGAGCTCAAGCGGCGCATCGAGGCGGCAACCAAGTTCGTGCCGCTCGACCAGCTCGCGCTGTCGCCGCAATGCGGCTTCTCCTCGGGCATCGGCGGCGAGACGATGACGCCCGAAGTCCAGAAGGCGAAGCTCGCCCTCGTCGTAGAGACCGCGCGGGAAGTGTGGGGCAGCGATTGACGTCGCCGCTCACGTCTCCCGGCGGTGCTCCTCGAGGCGGGGCATGATCTCGACGAAGTTGCAGGGGCGGTGGCGGTTGTCGAGCTGCCATTTCAGGATTCCGCCCCAGGCATCCTTGCAAGCGCCCGGCGAGCCCGGCAGGCAAAAGATGTAGGTGCCGTGGGCGACGCCGCCACAGGCCCGGCTCTGGATCGTGGAGGTCTCGATCTTTTGATACGAGATCATGTGGAAGACGATAGAGAAGCCGTCGATCTCCTTTTCGAACAGTGGCTTTATCGCCTCGGGCGTGACGTCGCGTCCAGTGAAGCCCGTGCCGCCCGTAGAGATGACGACGTCGATGCCTGGATCGTCGATCCAGCCCTGCACCTTCGCGCGGATCGCGGCGACGTCGTCGCGAACTATGGCCCGGTCAGCCAGCACGTGGCCGTCCGCCGCGATCATCTCGGCTAGTGCCGAGCCCGATTTGTCGGAGGCGAGGTCACGCGTGTCGGAGACCGTCAGCACAGCAATGTTGACGGCAATGAAGGGGCGGCTCTCGTCGATGCGTGGCATGGCGGCGTTTTCCATTGAATTGTGTATTGGATAACAACTAAGCCGAATTCGCGCTGCGGCCAATGCGTCGAACGCGTCGGCCGGCGGCAATCTGTAAGGCTGCGGCTGGACGATGGGAGAAGAGCGGAGCTTCGCCGATGACGGGAAGGGCTGAT
The DNA here is from genome assembly GCA_945862355.1 of Devosia equisanguinis. Taxonomy (GTDB): domain Bacteria; phylum Pseudomonadota; class Alphaproteobacteria; order Rhizobiales; family Hyphomicrobiaceae; genus CAMDPA01. The sequence goes on from CAMAYR010000163.1 coordinate 7,973, forward strand.
CGGCGCGCACTCTCCAGGCTGCGGCAGGCCGTGGCGGCAGTCGGCCGGCTGGCGTTCATTCGCGCCCTCGCGGCGCTGTTCACGCGCTGGACCGACCTGGGAACGGCCGGCTACCCCGACGAGGTGCAGCGCCGCCTCAAAATTCTCAATATGTTCGCCGCGTTCGTGATCGTGGCGACGGGCTCCTATGCCGTCCAGAACGCGTTCATGGACTTCGCCAAGTACTGGCCGGTGATCCTGATCAACAGCGGATTGCTCGTCATGGCGATGTGCCTGCCGATTCTGCACCGGTTCGGACCGATCACGGCGGGTCTCACGCTGGTGTTGTGCGAGTATGCGGCACTGGCGGCGCTGACGGCTCTGCTCGGGCGCAGCACGGGCCTTCATCTGCAATATTTCATCGCCGCAGCCGCAACCTTCGTCGTACTGGGGCCAGAGCGGCTGCGGCTGGTGCTTGTCATCATCGCCGCAGGCGCCGTGCTACATCTGGCTGTGTGGTTCAACTTTCCGCCTGAGGCAGCGCTGATCGCGGCGGAGCAGGACCTGGTCGATAGCCTCTATCTCCAGGCCGCAATCGTCACGATGGCGATGATCACGGGAACCGTCTGGTACGCATTCAGCCTGGTCGAGCAGGCGCGCGGGGAGACCGAGGCGCTATTGCGCCACATCCTGCCGGGCAGCATCGTCGAGCGCCTCAAGGCGCGGCCGGACGAAGCGATCGCGGACACCTACGAGGACGCCTCGGTGATGTTCGCGGACATCTCCGGCTTCGTGCCGCTGGCCCGTCGGCTCGGTGCGCGAGGGGTGGTCGAATTGCTCAACCGGATGGTCAGCGAGTTCGATGCGCTGGCGGTCCGGCACGGTGTGGAAAAAATCAAGACGATCGGCGACGCCTACATGGCAGCCGGTGGCCTTCCGGTTCGCTCGCACGATCACGCCGAACGCCTCGTCCGCATGGGCCTCGATATGCTCGAGACGGTCGCACAGGTGCGCGCCGACACCGGGCTCGAGGTTCAGATGCGCGTCGGCATCTCGAGCGGGCCGGTCATGGCTGGCGTGATCGGAACCAACAAGTTCAGCTATGACGTCTGGGGCGACACAGTGAACCTCGCCGCGCGCCTTGAAAGCATCGGCACGCCGGGGCGCGTGCTGGTGTGCCCGGATACCAGGGCGCGGCTGCTCGACAGCTTCCCGTTCGAGTGCATGGGGACGGTCACCATCGCAGGTATCGGCGAATGCGAAGCGTGGTTCGTCGCCGGCTCAACGCCTGAGCCGGGACGAGAGCACTCGGACGATGCAGCCGCGTAGCTGAAGTGGAAGTGCCTGCGCGATTCGCTCCGGCCGCAATCGTATCGTCACCCACAACACTTTCAGCCCAACGGTCTCTCGCGCAGATGCCGACTCGGTCTAGTGAGGCGTCGCGCCTTAGTTGACCGACGGTGCGGCGAAGGTTGTGTCAACTAAGGCGCGATGAACGCCTCACTAAGCCATTGTCGATTCTAGTGGCCCTCATGTCGCGCCTAAATCGAACGGTGGTTGCGGCTATGTTACGATTTAGGCGCGAAGGGCCACTAGCTTGGTGCCAAAATCGATCCATCCTGGCGGAACGGCGAAGGCAACCCATCCCATGAGCCTGGTTCTCGACATCATCTACGCTGCGCACGCGCGCGGCACGCACCACAAACTCGCACTCGACGCACTGGCCTATCTGAAGGCGCCGGACGGAGAGGCGTGGCAGCGCCTCTTCATGAAGCACGCAGCGGTATATGTGCAGGGATCGAAGGCGCCCGACAACGAGTTCAAGGACTTCAAGAACCACGTACTACACGTGCGCGATGGCTATTGGGGTGGCGCGACGGACAAGGTCGACAACTGGTATCACCACCTCGTCAAGGCGCTGGCGGGCGAGCGCTGGAGCGAGGCGGCATGGGCGGCGGGTATCCTCAGCCATTACTACACGGACCCGATCCATCCCTTTCACACGGCGCAGTCGGAGGCCGAGAACAACATCCATCGCGCCTGCGAGTGGTCGATCTCGCGGTCATACGATGCGCTTGCCCGCATGGCCCGCGAGGAGCTCGGCGAGATCAAGGCGGTCCCCGGCGAGGGGCCGGCCTGGCTGCGCGCGTTCGTGGTGGAAGGAGCGGAGAAATCCAATCAACAGTACGAGAAGCTGATCGCGCACTACGACATCACGCGCGGCGTGGTCGATCCGCCGGAAGGTCTCGACGTGGTCGGCCGGCGCGTTGTCGCCGAATTGATCGGCTACGCGACACGAGGCTTCGCGGCCGTGCTCGACCGCGCCATCGCGGAGGCTCGCGTTTCGCCGCCGCAGGTGAGCCTGGCGCTCGACGTGACTGCCGCCCTGCTGCTGATGCCGCGGAGCTGGCTCGAGGCGCGCGCGCAGGACAGTGCCGAACGGCGCGCTGTCGAGGCCATGTACGACGAGCTCAAAGCGACTGGCAGCGTCGAGCAGAACCTGCCGGAAGACGAGCGGGTCTTGCGCGAGGCCTATGCACGCGACGTCATGGCCAAAGATCTGGCAGAGCGCGAAAAGGACCGCGGGAACGTGGTCGCCATGCCGTCGCGGTACAATCGCGGCTACTGGACGAATGCCGAGGAGCACGCTCACGCCGTGGTGCCGCCTGCACTCGCCGTCGATGTCGGCAAGCACCAGGCGACTGCGCCAGCCGCGCCATCCGTTCCCCCAGCACTGCCGGCAAGTCCGGCTGTCCAGTCAACCGCGGTGGAGCCTGCCGCGGAGGAGCCCACCCCTGGGCAGGCGGCCGCTGTCATCCATGCCAACTTCGGAGAGCGGGAAGGCGCGGCGCCACGCCTCTATCTGCAGGCATCCGACGATGTCGAGCGCGCACCTTCGATCGGCCCCAGGATGGCCGAGCGTCTTTACGCCCTGGGCATCAAGACGGTGGCGGACCTGTTCGCTGCCGATCCCGAGAAGCTTTCCTCAGCGCTCGACCAGCGGAACGTCTACGACGAGACGATCGCCGACTGGCAAGATCAGGCGCGGCTGGTGTGCATGGTGCCGGGTCTGCGCGGAACGCACGCCCAGCTACTCGTCGGCGCCGGCTATCGCACTCGCGATGCCATCACCGACGCCGCCGAGGACAAGCTGTGCGCGGCGGTGCTTTCCTTCGCGATCTCGCCTGAAGGACAACGTGTCCTGCGCGACGGCAACCCACCCGACATCGAACGCATCAAGGGTTGGCTGCAGAACGCCATTGCGGCGAAGGTAGCTTGAGAGCAGGGCAGCCCCAACATCCGGGCGGAGGCAAGTGGCTCCGCCCGAACGATCGTATCACGACTTCCGATCGTCCGAATTCTCCTGCTCTTCGGCCTCGTCGGCCTCGTCGGCCTCGTCGGCCTCGTCGGCCTCGTCGGCTTCCTCGGCCTCGTCGGC
>CAMAYR010000164.1 GCA_945862355.1 Devosia equisanguinis
GCACGCATCGCTCGCATGGGCGCCTCGCTCACCCGCGAGCAGGCCGAAGCTATGGCCGCTGAAACCGCCGGCGCGCTGCTCGCGGCAGGCTTCGCCAGGATCGACTACATCGCCGTCCGCGACGCCTCGACTCTGGCGCCACTTTTCCCCGACGCCTCGCGCCCGCGCCGCATTCTCGCCGCCGTCTGGCTCGGTAAGACCCGCCTGATCGACAATATTCCGGCATGACGCACGGAGCCCGCGCCTCATCCAAACCACAATTCTCCCGTGTCTATCCGGATCATGCTCGGCCCCGCACTTGATTTGGGGCGACGACTGGGGCACCGTCCGCGCGTCACTGGACGGTTGGATCAACGATTCGCAGCGCGCACCTGTGTTTGCGCCGAGGGGAGCAGGTCCGGATATGGATCTTGCCAAAGCCAGCAATTGGTTCGGGCTCACGCAGCACCTGCGGAGAGCGCTGCCCAGCGTTGCGGTCTGTCTGCTAGCCGGGCTTCTGGCCGCCTGCGGCTCGTCCAAGAGCGCGGAGAAGCTGCTCAATCCGGATCCGCCTGACAAGATGTACCTCATCGCCGACGCGCTTCTGACGCGCGGACGCTATGAGGACGCGGCCGCGAAGTTCGAGGATCTCGACCGCGATCACCCCTACTCGACGGAAGCCCGCCGCTCGATCGTGATGTCGGCTTACGCCTATTATAAAGCGGGCAAATTTCCGGAGGCGATCGCCACCGCGCGGCGCTACACGACGATGCACCCCGGCACGAAGGAAGCCCCCTTCGCCCACCACATTATCGCCTCGGCCTACTTCGACGACATCAAAGGGCCGAACCGCGACCAGGGCAACACGCGCAAGGCGCTGGAGGAGTTCAAGACCCTCACGACGCGGTATCCCGATTCGAACTACGCCAAGGCCGCCGAGAACAAGATCCGCATCTGCGAGGACTCGCTCGCCGCACACGAGATGCACGTCGGGATGCAGTACCTCAAGAACAAGCAGTGGCTCGGCTCCAAGAACCGCTTCGAGGTGGTCGTCCGCGAGTATCAGACCACGGCCCACGTCGAGGAGGCGCTGATGCGCCTCGTCGAGGTCAACATGGCGCTCGGCATCGTGAACGAGGCGCAGAACGCCGCCGCCGTGCTCGGCCACAACTTCCCCAATTCCCGCTGGTACAAGGACGCCTACGTGCTGCTGCAGTCGAGCGGCCTTGCCCCGCGCGAGGACAACGCCAACTGGATCTCGCGCCAGTGGCGCAACCTGACGACGAGTTCGACCAAGAAGGGTTGACGTCGCTTCTGCCGCTCGATCATCCAACGGCCGTCGCCATTTTGGAAGATGGGCAGCTCGACGGGAGGCCTGCATAGCGCCGCCACCGCCCCGACGCACGGCCGGACGCCGCCCGAAGCCGCCTGACGTGGAAGCTGCCTGACGTGATCGCGCCCCGCCCCGGTCATGGGTTGAGCAGAGCCTGTGCGGCTCCACTGCGTCTGCGCGGTGAGAAGATGGGCCAAGGGCGGGCATTGCGGCTAGTGGCCCGTCGCACCAAAATCGCACCATCGCCGCAACCGCCTTCCGATTTTGGCGCGACACGAGGGCCACTAGAATCAATATTGGCTTAGTGTGGCGTTCACCGCGCCTTAGTCGACACCTGCCTCGCCGCTCCGTCGGTCAACTAAGGCGCGACGCCAAACTAGTGTGATGACCGAGAAGTCCGCTGCATACTTTTCGGCACGGGTCGGAGGCGGACTTCTCGATCATCACACTAGCTCATTGATTTAGCTAGTATCGTTCATATCGCGAAATTCGTTCGGTGCTTGCTGCAGAATGAAACGAATTTCGCGGTCACGACTCTAGTGTTCCGTCTCAGACATTTGCTACCCCCTGCGTCTGGGTTCCGGGCAAATGTCTGAAACATCAGGAACACTGGCAACACTAGTCGCCCGTTTCACGCCCTCGGTGTTTGCACCTTGGACGATCGCACTCGAAGGCAGGCTTTACTCATTTCAGCCGATGCTTCGAGGACTACTTGCACGCCTTCTGGCGAGCGATGCAGTAGGTGCCGAGCCCCTGCGACTTGCAGGTCATCTTGACGGCGCCCGATGACTTGGCGCTGGCGCCCTTGATCGAGTTGCCGAGGGCGGCATTCGCCATGAACTTGGCGAGGTCCTCCGTCACCATCGTCGCCTCGCCGCCGTACATGGCGCACTTCGACTGCGCGGCAGCCGGCATCGCGAGCGCCGTGGCGCCGAGGGCGAGCACGGCGAGGCCCGCCAGCATGATCTTGGTCTTCATGGGATGTCTCCAGGGTAGCGTTGTTGGTCCAATGTGCCGATCCAGCGCGCTGCACTATCGCAAAACGTGGCTGTCATCGGCGGCCTTTCACGCCTCCCACCATTCGATTGTGCCGGCCAGTTGCCGCCCAAGCACACCCCGGATTGAACCGCCTCGTCCCGCTTCAAGCCCGATAGCGCAGCGTGCAGATCTGGGGACCGCTGGCCGGCGACAGACCCGGCCAGCGACGGGCGTAGTTCCTTCTATTGGAAGCGTCCTCCGGACCCGACAACGCCTCGGCGAGATCAGTTCGCCCCCACCGCACGAGCGTTACATAGGCCGCCGCTCGCACGTCGCTACGTGTGTTGCCATCCGCCCCGGCGTGGGCCGCGAGCCGGTCCGCCAGGTTGGCAGCCGGCGCCCCCATCCGGCACAGACCGAGGATGGCGTAGGCGGCGCTCTCACCGCGATGCTCGAAGGCCAGGCGCTCGAGCAATGGCAGCGCATCGGCCCCCAGGTCGCCGAGCCGCGTCGCCAACGCGCCGTCGATCCGCTCCCGCACAGGACGGCGCGACTTCGCAGCTGTCTGCGGCCGCCCATCCTCCAGCCGCCGGATCACATCCTCGCCGACGCGGCTGAACACGGCCGCGGGCAGCGCCGCGATCAGCCTTTGCAGATTGCGCGCCGTCTCGCTGCTGCCCTTGCCATGCACGAGTGCGGCCGACATCGCCGCGAGCATCGCGTCGGCGCGCGGCGCGAGCAACTCAGGCCGCTCGGCAAGACCGGCGAGGTCGTGGACTGTCGCGCGAAGCGTCGGGTCCTCCAGCACGCGCTGGAGATTGGCGAGTGCGGCCCCTTCGTGACGCTCGAGCAGGCCGTCGACAGCGGACGTGTCGGCGCCGGCCAGCTCGTCGCGGCGATCGACTGCCGGGCTCCCCTCGAGCCCCAAGGCCCGCGCCACGACCTCGATGGTGGCTGCACCCCATGCCCCCGATCCGCCGAGCCCTTTCGGCCGCTGCTTCATGAAGCCGGCGCTACACTGCCAGGACGGCGCCCCCGAGTTCAGCGCGCAGCCCATCACCGGCATCGGCCATCGCATCAGCGGCGCGACCTGGCCCGAGCGCAACGCGATGTGCTCACCGTCGGGCGCGGTGATCGTGATCCCGACGACCTTGCCCGAGAGCATGAAGGAGGCGAGCCGCTGGCCCTTGGCCTCGACACGGACGAAAGCCCGCGACGGAGCCTCGGGCATCGAGTAGGAACACAGCCCGGTGTCCACGGCTGTCCGATAGTTGGCGCCTTCCCGAACTGCCGAGCCGCTGGCCCGAGCAGCCCTGTAGCGCGAACCGCTCCGCAGCCGCTTGCAGACGTCGGCCCCTGCGATGCGCTGAGCCGTGAATTGGGCCTCCAGGCTCGGCAACTCGTTGGCGCGCGGCGTCCGCCTGCCCCTGTTGTGCTCCGTGTAGACGACGGGAAGCCGATAGTTCGCAACCAGCCGCGCTGCAGCTCCACCCAGATCGTCGGCGTTCGCCGCGATGACCAGGTCAGCGCGCGAGGGATCGAACGGCATGGACCGTAGTGCGTTCTCTGCGCGCACCTCCGCGTCGAGACGGTCGAACGCCCGTGTGCTCATCTCCGCGGCGATCGCATAGCCGCCGAACCAGACGGCTGGCACCAGCAACCAAACCCGCGAGATGCTGCCCAGCCCCGCCTCGAAAGCCAGCGACACGAAGCCCGCGTTCACCGTGAGAATGGACCAGTACGGCGCCGCCACCAGCATCAGGAAGATGCCGGTGAACGGGAAGAGTTGCAGCAAAAAGACGACGCCGGTCAGCGCGAACCAGCTCAGCGACCACGGCAACCGACGCATGACAACTCCCCCGGGAAAGCCTCGCTCGAGGCTACACGGAGGGCTTTAAGGCGGGGTGAAAGGTCCGTAACCTCCTCCTCACCCGCCCCCCAGCCGCCCCTTCAGCATCTGGAAAGCCCGCGCGCGATGGGAGATGGCGTGCTTGGCTTGCGCCTCCATCTCACCGAAGGTCTCCACTCCACCCTCCGCCAAGAACATCGGGTCGTAGCCGAAGCCGCGCGCGCCTCGCGGCGGCCAGACCAGCGAGCCGAACACCTTGCCTTCGAAGCATTCGCTCTCTCCGTCTGGAAACGCGAGACACAATGCGGCGGTGAAATTCGCACGCGGGCCGGGCGACGTCGTCCACGCGCCTTTAGCGACGAGCTCGTCGTGCACGCGGGCCATCGCGATCGTGAAGTCCTTCGTCGCACCCGCCCAGCGGGCCGAGTAGATCCCCGGCGCGCCATCGAGCGCTTCGACCTCCAGCCCGCTGTCGTCGGAGATCGCCGGCAATCCTGATGCCGTCGCCGCCGCCACCGCCTTCAGACGCGCATTGCCGATGAACGTGCTCTCCGTCTCCTCCGGCTCGGGCAAGGCAAGCTCGCCGGCCGAAACGACATCGAGCCCGAACGGGGCCAGCAGGTCGCCGAACTCGCGGACCTTGCCTTGGTTGTGACTGGCAACGACGACCCGAGTGCCCTTGGACAGATCTCGCGGCATTTTTTCTCCTGATCCTGATAACCACTGCCGACTGTCACCAACCCACGAACGCCGGCACGCGCGCTCAAAGTCCCCAGATCCGCGCCTCGGCGATCTCCACGCTGTTGCCGGCGGGATCGCGGAAATAGATCGAGTGCCCTTGCTTTGCCGCGTCGCGGTTCGGCCAGGTGAACTCCGTCTCGATCGCGATACCCTTCGCCGCCAGATGCGCCTTCCAGCCATCGATCTCTGCCGCCGTAGCGGTGAAGCAGAGATGTCCCGGCCCGCGCGCACCGTGCGGCGGCACCGGCAGTACGCCGGGCTTCGGGGGCACCTCGGTCGCGTCCGGATTGAAGATCAGCACCATCTGACGATCGAGCCGGAAGAACACATGCCGGCCCTTCACCTCCGAATAGAGCGCCAGCCCCATGACATCGGCATAGAATGCCCGCGCCGCGTCGAGATCGACGGCGTAGAGGACAGTCTCCAGAATAGCCGTTGCCTTCATTGCAGCCTCACGCGCCACTTGCTCTTGCCCGCCACGCAACCTCGAGCACAATCCTTGCTGCTTCCCTGCTCGGGCTGCCGTGTGGCACCGCGAGCCGTCGCGGAATCTCGGCAAGCCCGTCGACCTGCCGCCTGCGTTCGGGCGTATCGGCCAGCACCCGGCCCACCTCGCGGGCAAGCGCCTCCCCCGTGCACGCCTCCTGGATCAGCTCGGCGAAAACCTTCTCACCCAGGATCAGGTTCGGCAGCCCGGCCATGTCGATTTTGATCATACGGCGCAGCAGCGGCACGATCCAGCGCTCGACCTTGTAGGCGATCACCATCGGTGTGCCGGCCACCGCCAGCTCGAGCGTCACCGTGCCCGAGGCCGCGAGCGCAGCATCCGCCAAGCGGAACGCCGCCCACTTGTCACCGTCTCCAGCCACCAGATGCGGCCGCACCGCCCAACCGCCGACACTCTCCTCGATCATCCCGCGCACCGACGACACCACCGGCATCACCACCTGCAGTCCGGGCTGAGACCGAGCCAACAGTCCCACCGTCTCGCCGAACACCTCGATCAATCGCCCGACCTCGGAGCGACGGCTGCCCGGCAGCACCACCAGCACCGGCCGGGAGCGGTCGATCCCGAGGCGCTCCGCCAACGGCTGGGGATCGAGCGCGCGGATGGCCTCCAACCGCTCCGCCAAAGGATGACCGACGTAGCTGCACGGTGGACCGCCCAGTCGCGCGTGCGCATCCGGCTCGAACGGCAACAGCGCCAGCAGATGATCGACATACGGCTTCATCGCGCGCGCCCGGCCTGGACGCCATGCCCACACCGTCGGGCTGACATAGTCCACGACGGGAATTGCCGGCCGGCGCTTGCGGATGCGCTTGGCGATGGCGTGCGTGAACTCCGGCGCGTCGATGATGACGACGACATCGGGCTCGAACGACAGCGCAGCGTCGATCGTGCGATAGACCCGCCGCACGATGGGTCCGATACGCCGGAGGATGGCGCCGGGCCCCATCACCGCGACATCCGACATCGCAAACAGGCTGACGAGGCCCTCTGCCTCCATCAGCTCCCCGCCTACGCCGCCGAATACGATCGGCCCCTGGCTGAGGTCCCCCAGAGCGATCATCAGCTTGGCACCGAGCGCGTCGCCGGAATGCTCGCCAGCCACCACGAAGATGCGCAGCAAGCGTTCGTGTTGGCGGGTATCCATAGTGCTGCTCATCGCGCATCTCCCGGCGCGAGCAGGAACAGTCGCGTTCGGTCGGCCTCCGCGCGCAGCGCGGCCAGCGCCGCCTCGTCTCTGGTCGAGCGCAGGATGACAAGGCCGGCGAGCCCGCTCGCACGGGCGCGCCGCACGAGTTCACCTGGATCGTACCCCACTTCGCCCACGATATCCGTCATGACGAGCACTCCAGACCGACGCCGCAGCAACCGCATACCCCAAGGCTTCAACCTCCCTGCGCGTTCCGCCGCCGCCATCGCGCCACCTGGTCCTTCCGTGGCGAGCACGTAGTTGCGCGACACCACCACCGAAGCACACGGCCAGAAGCCGTCCAATGCACCCAGCACCTTGCAGCCGAGATCCGCATCCTCGAGATGCGCTGCTCCCGGCTGCCGCGCGGCAAGCGGCTTCAGAGAGCCGAGGTCGACCGCCCCATCCCCGGCCCCATCCCCGGCCCGATCCCCGGCGACCTCCGCACCAATCTCAACTGCACCCCGCTCCAGCCCGAGCACGAACAGCCCCGCATCGTCCGCGATCTCGATCGCTGCCTGCCGCTCGGCGAACAGCGTCTGTCCGCTCAGCACCGCAACGCCGGCAAGTCCCGCTTCCGCCGCACGCCGCATCGTATCGGGTCCGATCGCCGGCAGGTCGATGCGGTGCTCCTGTCCGGGCTTGGGCATCTTGACCAGCACGCCCTTGCCACCCTTGCCAACTGCCGACTGCGCCTCCCCCCGCCGGACACGCGCGGCAGGATCGGCGAGCCGCCGCAGCATGGCATCGGTGCCGTCAGCCCCCTCGACGGCGGCGAGCCCCGCCGCCGTCGCCACCGCCGCCTGCGCGGCATCGAATGGACCGAGCGCTGCCAACGCCGCCGTGCAATGTCCGATCGCGCGATGTTGCGGCGCTGCCGGCGCGTGCCGGCCAAGCACGCCGACCGGCGCAATCAGCTCGGGGGCTGCCTCGTGCACCCCCACCACGCCAAGGCCATGCCGCTCGAAAAATCCGACGACCATCCGCAAAATCGCGTCGTCACCGCCCCGCAGAAACGGCAGCAACACGGGCAGACTGCGCCAGAAGCCGAAATCGGGCCGGATCGCCAGCAGGTTCGGCCGACGCACACGGCCGACGATCACGATCTCGCGGCAGCCATGTAGCTGGAAAGCCCGGATCATGGCGCCGATCCCGCCGATGTTCACCCAGGTGTGGGGGAAGCGCGCAATCTCGGGCTCTGCCTCGCCGTCCAGGCCGACGATGTGGACGCCGCGCCCCCGCCCCGTGACGATGGCCGCGATTTCGCACGGCACGCCCGACCCGCCTGCAAGAATGCCGAGCGGCGCGGCATCATGGGCCGCACCGGTCCTCGTCGCGGCAGCAACCAATTGCGTCTAGTCCTCGCTGGCGCTGCGCGGGGTGCAAAGAGAGCGCTTTCCGCCCACGCGTATGAACGCGACAATTTCCTGCACGATAGCATGATCGCTGTATTCGGCGGCGACGTCCTCCACCCGCTCCATCAACGTGCCCTCAGCCGCGAACAGCAGCCGATAGGCACGGCGAAGCTTGTGGATGTCCTCACGCGAGAAGCCGCGGCGCTGCAGACCGATGATATTGAGACCGGACAGATGCGCCCGGTTGCCGAGTGCCATGCCGTAGGGAATGAGATCGTTCTCCAGGGCCGACATGCCACCAAGGAACGAATGCGTGCCGATCCTGGCGAACTGGATCACCGCCGCGCCCCCACCCAGGATCGCGAAATCGCCCACTGTGCAATGACCGGCCAGCATCAAGTTGTTGGAGAAGATCACGTTATTGCCGACGATGCAGTCGTGGCCAACGTGACTGTTGGCCAAGAACGCGCAGTTATCGCCGACTTTCGTCAGCATGCCGCCGCCTTGCGTGCCGGGGTTCATCGTTACCCCCTCGCGCAGGATGCAGTTGGCCCCGATCGACAGCGTCGAGGGCTCGCCGGTGTACTTGAGATCCTGCGGCTGATGACCGATCGACGCGAACGGATAGATCCGCGTTCCCGGCCCGATCGACGTTCGCCCCGACACTACGACGTGGCTCACCAGCTCGCACCGCGCGCCGAGTTCGACGTCGCTGCCGACCATGCAGAATGGACCGACACGCACACCTTCCCCGAGCCGCGCTCCGGCTTCGACGATGGCCGATGGATGGATTGTGATGTCAGACATTCTTACTCGCGATCGCCTGCGTTTCGGGCGTGTCCACGAGCATTGCACTGACCTCCGCCTCGGCCACCACCTGACCGTCCACCTTAGCCTCGCCGAAGAACCGCCACGTGCGCCCCCGGCTACGAACCTTCCGCACATGATAATGAAGTGTATCACCTGGACGCACCGGCCGGCGGAATTTCGCCTTGTCGATCCCCATGAAATACACGACCTGCGGCGTGTAGGTCTCGCCTAGGCTGTGCACGCACAGCGCGCCCGCGGTCTGTGCGAGTCCCTCGATGATCAGCACTCCCGGCATCACCGGGAAATCTGGGAAATGTCCAGGGAAGAAGGGCTCGTTGATGGTGACGTTCTTCAACCCGATGGCGCTTTTGTCGCCGTCCATCTCGTCGATGCGATCGACCAGAAGGAAAGGATAGCGGTGCGGCAGCAGCTTCATGACCCGCGTGACGTCGGCGCTCGCCAGCTTCTTGTGCGGAGTTGTATCGTCCATCTTAAGCCATTCTCCCAATCAGCCCCGCCCGGCCCATTGCTGCGCCTCCGGCCCGAGAAGGCACAATCGGCCCCCGGGAGACACGCCCTGACCAAGCATGGCGCCGCCACGAGTGACAGGCCAGCCCTTTCCGGACGCAAGAGACCCAGCCCCTGCCGGGTTCAAGCAACTTTGCAGCCATGTATTGCTGAAATGTCTAGACGCGCTGTGGCTCCTCGACAATCGGATGTGCCGCGCATGCTTTCCGCAAAGCTCAACTACCAGACAACATCCCCCGTGGGAAGCACCTGCTCCAGCCCCCACGGACCAGCACCAGGCCCGCGCCAGATCAGCACCAGATCAACCCTGGGCCCCCACCGCGGCCGCCTCTCCGCTCGGCAGAGCCCGCACGCGCGCCGTGAATGGCCGAAACCTGCCTACTCCGTACCGTCCCCGTCCTTGCCGCCGGGTGCCTGCTGCTTCGCCGACAGGGCCAGACGCTCGACGGCGAGGATATCACGCATCCAATCCCGCATCGGTTTGGCAGGCGTCCCGACCATCCGCGCGCCCGGCTTGGTGTCGTCCTTGACGTGCGAGCCACCGGCCACATGCGTGCCCTGCGCCAGCCTGACGTGGCCGACCACGCCCGACTGGCCCCCCATGACCACGAAATCCTCGAGAACTGCCGAACCCGCGATGCCGACCTGCCCCACGATGACGCAATGCCGCCCGAGCATGGCGTTGTGTCCAATCTGAACGAGGTTGTCGATCTTCGATCCCTCGCCGATGACCGTATCCTTCAGCGCCCCCCGATCGATGCAGGCGTTTGCCCCGATCTCGACGTCATCCTGGATGATCACGCGCCCGATCTGCGGAACTTTGAGGTGGCCCCGACCACTCATGGCAAAGCCGAAGCCATCCTGGCCGATGCGCACCCCCCCATGCAGCACCACGCGGTTGCCGAGCATTGCATGCGTCACGCTCGCGCCCGGACCGATATAGCAGTCCCGACCGATCGTGCAGCGGTAGCCGATTACAGCGCCTGCCGCCACGCGCGTTCCCCGACCGATCTCCGCTTCCGGCCCGACCACGGCCCCCGGCTCGATTTCGACACCGGGCTCCAGCCGCGCCGACGCATCCACCATTTCGTGGCCACCCGCCCGGGCAACCTTGGGTCGCAATGCATCGGCGTAGAAAAGTTGCAGCACTTGCGCAAACCCGCGATAGACCGCCCCCGTCACAAGCGGAACGACCCGCGTGGGCAAGCGCTCCACATACGCTGGTGCGATGAGGCAAGCCCCAGCCCTGCACTCCGCCAACTGCGAGAGATACTTCTTGTTGTCGACGAAGCTCAAATGCCCCGGACCGGCCTCGGACAGCGGCCGCACGTCACTCAGCATCAACGCCGTGTCGCGATCCAAAGGCAATTCCGCGCCCGCCACCTTGGCGACCTCATCGAGACGAAAAGGACCGGCACGCTCGAAGAAGCCAGGATGCTCCATCAGATGAAATCTCCTTGCGCGTCCACGCACGCGCCCGCCCAACAAGCAGTGCGAGGAAAATCCGCCAAGTCCTGCCAGTCGAGACCACCAGCCAACTCCGGCCCGCGCCCACCGAAACGAAAGCCGGGCAGCCACGAACCAAGCCCACACGGACCATCCCTCAGGCCGCTCGAAGCAACCGTGAACCGCGCGACGCCCGCCCCGCAACTGACAATTCATTTAGCGCCCGAGCCGCTCGTCGTCCTGCGAAAAAAGCAACCGCCCACTACAGAACCCGCGAATGACAATTCGAACACCGCGCCTCGATCACCTGACCACCAAAGACGTCGAGCACCCATGAAGCCGCGACCAGCGCTTCGCGTGCAATCGTCCGCGTTCCATCGGACCTAGAGCGCGATCGTCCGAGATGCAACCACCGAGGGCGCGAAGCGCACGATAAATCAGTGACTAGAGCCTTCCGCCGCTCCCACTTCCCCCGGCGCGCCCCTAGTGTTCCGTCTCAGACATTTGCTACCCCCTGCGTCTGGGTTCCGGGCAAATGTCTGAGACATCAGGAACACTGGCAACACTAAGATTCTAGTGTTGCAGTTGTCACTGACGCTTGGCAGACCACCCTGCAACAACCGGGGACCAA
>CAMAYR010000165.1 GCA_945862355.1 Devosia equisanguinis
GTGACGAGTTGTCCATCGTGGACGCTCGCGGGCACCTTGCCCATCGGATTGACCGCGAGATAGGCGGGCTGGCGCTGCTCGCCTTTTTTACCGTCCAGAACGCGCAACTCGTAGACCGCACCAAGCTCCTCGAGCAGGATGCGCGTCGCCGTCGAGCGCGTGTTGGGCGTATGATACAAGAGGAGTGGCGGTGTGACTGCCATGGGATGCATCCGGTTGAAACTCGATCCGCCGCTCTCATAGCATGAGCGCTTCTCCCGCTCGCGACACTTCAGCGGCAAACGACCTCCCGCCCACTCCTGCCGTGACGGGCCAGGTCGAAGTGGAAGTGATCGCGATGGAAAGCATCGGCTGCCGGGCCGAGGATGGTGGTGAACTCTCGGCAGGCTCCCGCATGAACTGCGCGCAGGAACGACCGGTCGCGCCCATCGCCGTGCCAGCCCTGCTTGACCGTGACCGTCCGGCCGTCCGCCAGGACGAAGCCTGAAACGTCGAGCGCATTGGCATGGCCGTGCTCGGAAAGCTTGGCGCCCCACTGCCCGTTGCGTGGTCGACACGAGTAGGATGCAGCCACCTTCAACTCGACGACGGGCATACGATAGTGGCGCTGCGCCTCTGGCAGCACGAAATTGCGTATCCAGCGCTCGACGGACGGGATCATGTTGCAGCGAAGCACGGCCGCCGGGCGCAAGGCGACACGGCCGTCGGCTGCCGCGGACATGTCGAACGGCTGCTTCGCACCGCAGGCGCCCGTTGGGCCGCCGAGCGCCGTTCTGCCTCGCAGCCAAGGCTGCTCGCGCACGTGCCCTGACACCAGACAAGCCCGTTCCTCTTGTGCCCGCCAAGGCTCGTGGCTGGCAACGAACGACGGCGAGCGGCTGCACCCCCATAGGGTGAAACCGAGCAGGACGACGGCAGCGAGTGGAACGATACGCGGGACATACATGAATGATGGCTTAAGCCTGTTGTCGTAAACGAACGGTTAAGCCCCGAGATCATGCCCCGCAAATTTTCATAGCCTGCCGTTGCGGCTCAATTGGGAAGGCACCGCGGCGAAAAAGCGCCAGGCGCTCAAAATCGGCCGCGATCGAGGAAATACCGCTGCCAATTGCGTTCCCCGACGAGGCAATCGTAGCTGTCAACAAGCGGTGCTGGCGCTTCGAGCAATCGCTGCACGCGCACCACCCGAGGCGCCGGCAGCCACGAGATCTCCTGCAGCAGCTTCTGGCGTGTGGCGGTTGCGAACTCGCCGCGTGTCCGAACAGGAATGACGAAGCTGCCTGGCCCGCCGATCACGCGTCGAGCGTAGTACTCGTCCAGCTCGGCGATGTCCTGTCCGAAACCGAAGCCTTGCCCCCCTTCGCGTCCGACCTTCAGCATGATCGGCAGGCCATTGATGACGACGCCGTCGGCGAGCAGGGCATCCCGCACGAGCGTGACCGGGGCTACCCCACTGTTGTTGGGTCCATCACCGGACACGTCGACGACGCGCCGGTCAGCTATGCCGGGAGCTTCTGCCAGCAACCGACGAGCGTACTCCAGCGCGCTCGAGATCGACGTCATGCGATGCCGGCCGATGCGCCGCTCGGCCAGCTGATCGGCTAACCGATGCGCGCCTTCCTGGCCATCGACGAGCATCCACGGCACGACCATGAACTGAATGTCCGCGCCGGCCCATTCGAAGTAGGTCACCGCGATGCGGCCCGCGGGGCCGGACTGGATCGCCTTGATCACGGCGGTATCGCGGAATGCATCGACATAGCCGTCGCGCTGCAGCCGCTGCTCCTCCGGGTCCATCGACCACGAAACATCGACGGCAAGCACGAGGTGGAGATCTACAGCTTCCACCTGGGCCGCGCTCCGCGCGCCCCAGCCGCCCAGCACCGCCAGGGCGAAAGCCAACGCGCAACTCGCACGGAGCATCCTCATTGCCGCAGGATGCCACAGACTGATCGGACCTGCAAAGCATCCCGCGGGGGCATCCCGCGGGGGCAGGTCAGCGGGAGCCAAGGCGTGGCTCGATACGGTCCCGCTGCCCCAGCCGCCCGCGCGCAGATCCGCGTGTTTCCGACTTTATCTGCGAAGGGGCCGAGTGCGCGCGGCTACTTCATGACTGCCTTGGCCTTGGCCACATACTCCGGCTTAGCTCCATAGATACGGGAGAGGATCTTCTGGGCCTCGTCGCCGGTGGCCGGATCGACGGGCAGGCCTTGCTTCGACGCCTCGGCGAGGAAGGCCTGATCCTTCATCGTCGCCTCGAACGCCTTGCGCAGCACCGCCACGCGATCGGCAGGAACCTGCTTGGAAACGATGTAAGGACGCCCCAGCTCGCCGGCCGCGATGACGATGTTGAGCACCTCTTTCTGCTCCTCGGTCTTGGCGAAATCGCCGATGAAAGGCAGATCCTTCGGCATCTCGGGCAGCCGGCGCGTGGTGAAGGACACGAACGGCACGACGCGTTTGCTCTTGATCCAATCGTCCGGAATGCTGCTCCACGAGCCGCAGTCCCCGTAAAGCTCACCGCGCTCGATGGCGAGGCGTATCTCATTGGAGCCCGGGAACCCGGTTATCTGCTTGATCTTCAGAGCGAACAGGTTGCGCAGCACCGCGCCGTTGACGTAGTTCGACGTGTTGAGCCCGGTGGCCCCCATGATGAATTCCTTGCCGTCGAGCAACTCTTTCATGCTCTTCGTCGGCGCCGAGTTCCACGCGTAGCAGACGCGCACGTCCCGCGTGATGCTCCCGAGCCAGGAGACGTCGGTGAACTTCAACTTGATCTTTTCCGGATTAGTGAGCGAATCCGTGATCACTCCAGGATTGAAAGCAACGATGATCGAGCCGTCCTTGACTGCGGGACCGTCCAGATACCGCACCGCGGTCAGGCTGCCGGCGCCAGGCATGTTCTGCACGATGACATTGGGCTTGCCTGGAATGTGGCTCCCTACATATCGCCCGAAGGTGCGGGCGTACTGATCGTAGCCGCCACCAGCCGAGAAGCCGACGACGACGGTGACCGTCTTGCCGGCATAGAAGCTATCTTGTGCGGCTACCGGTGTAGCCAGAGCCATGCCAGCCCCAATCGTCACACATAACGCCATCCCGTAGGAATGCTTGCGAACCGTCTTCATGATTGGATCGACCCTTCCTGATCCGCCTATCGTGCCGTCGTCCAAACTAGGCCTACGCTGCGGCACGGGCAAGCCTGCTCGGCTACGGACGGCTTACCGACCTAGGCGCGCGGTTCTTCCGCCTGCGTCGAGGCCTCAGGCTTCACAAGCCGGCGCCAAGCCGTGTATGAGCGGCAGCATCGGCCTTGCAGCAAGAGGATATCCCATGACAAGCGGCGGCACGGGCAAGCTCGTCACGGTGTTCGGTGGCTCTGGTTTCGTCGGGCGACACACGGTTCGCGCGCTCGCGAAGGACGGCTGGCGTATTCGCGCCGCGAGCCGCCGGCCGGATCTCGCCGGCCACCTGCAGCCGATGGGCGGCGTCGGCCAGATCATGCCGGTGCAGGCGAACCTACGCTATGCGGATTCTGTCGCCCGCGCCGTCGAGGGCGCCGACGCCGTCGTCTGCTGCGTCGGCATTCTCGCTCCATCCGGCCGGCAGTCGTTCGACGCTCTCCATGCCGGAGGGGCGCGCGCGGTGGCAAAGGCTGCCCGCGCGGCAGGCGTCAGTCGCCTCGTCCACGTCTCCGCCATCGGCGCGGATGCAAGATCGCCGTCCCGGTACGCCCGTACCAAGGCCGAAGGCGAAATGGCCGTGCTGGAGGAATGCCCGAGCAGCATCGTCGTTCGGCCTTCGATCGTGTTCGGCCCCGAGGACGAGTTCTTCAACCGCTTCGCTGCTATGGCGCAGATCGCGCCGATGTTGCCGCTCATCGGAGGCGGCAGGACGAAATTCCAGCCAGTGTTCGTCGGCGACGTGGCGTCCTCTATCACCCGTGCGCTCTCGGGCGCCGGCAAGCCCGGCACGGTCTACGAGCTGGGCGGTCCGGAGGTTGCGAGCTTTCGGCAGCTGCTCGATCGCACGCAGGAATGGTCAGGCCGCAGCCGGCCGTATTTCCCGATGCCGTTCTGGCTTGCCAAGCTCGGCGCAATCCTGAGCTGGCCGCTGCCCAATTCGATCCGGCCGCTCACCTACGATCAGGTTCGGCTGCTGCAGCTCGACAATGTCGTGAGCGAGGCGGCCGAGCAGGAAGGCCGCACGCTCGCCGGCCTCGGTGTTGCCCACCCGCAGATGATGGGCGCGGTCGTACCGCTTTATCTCGAGCGCTTCCGGCCGAAGGGCCAGTTCTCGCACTATCGCGGGTAGCGGTGACGGCCGGAATTTCGTCGGTGGCTTTAGCCCTGTCCAGACACGAATGGCAGGGCCGATCTACAGCTGCGCATGGTGGGGCCATCGCAACCTGCAGCCCCATGCGATCAGGGCCGGAGTTGCCCCCGGCCCCGCCAAACTCTCACATCGACGCGTTGGAACTCAGCCCTTCCGGGCCTCGAACTTGGCAGAGCCGGCCATGCCTTCGATCCGGTCGCCTGACACCTTGCCGGTGTAGGTCGTTGCGCCAGCAGTGAAGGTGATGCTGTCTCCCGTCAGCTTGCCAGCGGTGATCGGAGCCACGACGTTGCCCGTCTTGACGGTGCCGGACACCTTCTGGAACGCCTGCTTGAACGTGATCTCGCTGTCGCCCATCTTCCAGGTGCCCTCCACCTTGGCGGGCACGATCCAGAAATGGCCGCGGCACCAGGACGAGCAATTCTCGGTCCCGACCTCGAACTTCTCGTCCGCGTCCCAATCCCCCATGTCGAACGAGTTGGACATCACGCGAGTTCCAGGTTTCATCTCGAGAATGATGGGACGCAGGCGCAGGTTCAGCTCCGGCAGCAGAAAAAGCGTTATGACGGTCGCCTTCGAGAAGTCCGACTTGAAAATGTCGCCTTGAGTGAACGTCGCCTTTGCCTTGACGCCTTCCTTCTCGGCATTGCGCCGCGACAGCGCGACCATGTCCGGATTGTACTCGATGCCGAAGGCCGTGACGCCGCGCTTGGCGGCCGTTATCACGGTGCGGCCATCGCCGGAGCCCAGGTCATAAAGAATGTCGGCAGGCGTCACCTTACCGACCTGCATCATCTTGTCGACGAGTGTCTGCGGGGTCGGAACCCAAACCACGTCCTTGCCTGGCTGGCCGGAGAACGGCTCGAACTTCTTGGCCGGCTGCTGTGCCTGGCCGGCACTGGCCACGAGCATCAGGACGAGACCACCGGCCGCCGCCAGAGAACGGCCGAGATTCGCACTCACTTTCATTCGACTTCTCCCAATTCACAAGTCGCACCGACGAGCGGCTCATGCACCTGCCTTAGCGGTGCTGCCGAGACACGTATACACTGAACTTCGGCGACAATCCGGTCACGATAAAGACCAGCCTACGCCAGCCGATAGTTGCCCGCTGGACCAATGCCGGCTCGATCATGCGCTGCCATACCCGGCGACACCCGCCGACATATGATGGCCGCGGGCATCGCCTTCAATCCCGAGTACTTGCAGCCCGAGCGGCAGTGCAGCACGACTGCGGGAAGGGCGGGCGCCGCCCGGCAGCCTAAAGCCCAGCGGCCTTCTTCGCGGCCTCGACTTCGGTGCGGGTCGTGGCGATATGGCCTTGCACGAGCTTCTGGACTTCGGCACCTGACATCGGATTGATGTCGAGGCGGCGCTGCCGGGCTGTCGCCAGAAGCGCGGGGTCATTGATCGCTGCATCGAACGCAGTGCGCAGCGCGGCGACCCGGGCGGCCGGCGTGCCCGGCGGCAACGCATACGCCCTGCCCATTTCCTCCTGCACCTGGAAGAACTCCACGACCTTCAGTCGCTGAGGGTCCTTGCACAACTCGGTCGCGAGCGGCACGTCCGGCAGGTAGCGCGAGCGCTTGAAGCCGCTTTGCGCGATCATCGTCTGCTTGAGGATGTCCGGATACACCACCCGCAACGAGTCGAGCGGCAGCGCCATGCCCTCAACCTCGTTACGTTGGAACGCGAGCGCGAGAGGAGGCGAGCCCTTGTAGCCCGAGACGAGCTTCATCTTGATGCCGGGACAGTACCGCAGCACGGCCGGCAGGATGTGATTGGGAGCGCCCACCTGCGTTATGCCGACGAGGGTTTCCGTGTCCCGCGCCATGAGCGCGGCGCGGTCCTTCGCGACTGCCGAGGCGACGACAAAACCGCTCGTCGTATCCGCGGCCCGCCCGATCCACTCGAAGCGCGCCGCGTCGAAACGAATGCCCTTCTTGCCGGCGAGTTGCACCGTCGAGAGGCTCTGCAACGGCGCGAGCACGAACGAGCCGTCCTTTGGCGCGACGTTGTAGGCGTAGTCGGCAGCGATCGCGCCACCGCCACCCGGGTTGTAGCTGACGATGACGTTCGGCCGGCCGGGAATGTATTTGCCGATGTGCTCGCTGAGGAGCTGCGCATAAACGCCATAGCCACCGCCCGCGCCGCTGGCTGCCATGAACGTGATCGTTCGGCCCTTGTAGAATTCGGCGATTTCGTCCGCCCCGGCGGGGGCTGCACAAACCACCAGCGCCAGTGCGACTGCACATCTACGGATGCTCGTCATGCTGCCCCCCAAACCAAGCGGGATAATGTCAGCACCCTGGGGTGCCACGAAGCCGGCGCTACGGGAAAGCCAGTGATCAGGCAGCCACGGGCGGCACGATGCCCTCGATCTGTACGCGGTAGCCAGAACGCGTGTGCGGGAAGTAATCCGCGATCGCGTAGTGGTGGCAGCATCGGTTGTCCCAGAACGCGATCGAGTGCGGCTCCCAGCGGAAGCGGTACTGGAACTCCGGCCTGCGACAGTGCTCGATGAGCGTGCGCGCGACGCCCTCGCCCTCGGTGCGCGACACGCCATTCAGGAACCGCACGGCCGAGCCGTTGATGAACAGCCCCTTGCGCCCGCTATCGGGATGCCGGATCACCACCGGATGCGACGCGCGCGGCGTGCCGTCCCCGAAGATCAGAACGCCGTCGTGCAGCGCCGTCATGCCCTCGAGGTATTTCTTCATGCGATCCGAAAGCGCATCGTAGGCGGCATACATGCTCACGAACATCGTGTCGCCGCCACCGTCCGGCGGAATGGTGTGCATATAAAGGATGCTGCCGAGCGGCGGAATCGGCGCGCAGGACTGGTCGGTGTGCCAAGCGTTGCCGGAGATGCCCTTGCTGTCCTTGTCGAAGTGGAATTTCCGGACGCGCGGGTCGGTACTTTCCTGGCTATGCGTCTTCTTGCCGACGTGCTGGCCGGTTGGCCCGAAATACTCCGCCAGACGCACATGATCCTCGAAGCTGATCTTCTGGTCGCGGAAAAAGATGACGAGGTTCTCTGTGAAGGCCCGCTTCACCTCTACGATCTCGAGGTCGGAGAGCGGCCGCGTCAGATCGATGTTGCCGATCACTGCCCCGATCGTCGGGCTGCAGCGCTCGACCGTGATCGCCCGATAAGGTGCATTTGCGGCAGGTCCGTCCATAATAGCCTCCCTCGACCGGCGTTCGTTACGGCGCCATATGGTCTCAGCCTAATCGAGATCGCGCCGGAATGAAATGCCGTTTCGGCAGCAAATACCGGCGCGACTTTCCCCGGCGTGGCCGATCTTGACCGCGCCGGCCATGCCCCCTACCCATGGGCGCCTAACGAGCACCGCCCGCGCCGGCAGGAAAGGCCGCCCCATGCGCATTACAGCCATCCGCGACATCGTTGCTCCCATCGCCTCCGACATCGCCAACGCCTACATCGACTTTTCTGCCATGACCGCCTCCGTCGTGGCGATCGAGACCGACGTGATGGTGGACGGCAGGCCCGTGGTCGGCTTCGGATTCAACTCGAATGGCCGCTACGCCCAGGCGGGTCTGCTGCGTGAGCGCTTTATTCCGCGCCTGTCGGGGGCCGCACCCGATTCACTCATCGACGGCAGCGGCCTGATCGACCCCGCCAAGGCCTGGGCCGCGATGATGCGCAACGAAAAGCCGGGCGGGCACGGCGAGCGCTCGGTCGCCGTCGGCGTGCTCGACATGGCCTTGTGGGACGCAGTTGCGAAAGCCGTTCGCGTGCCGCTGTGGCGCCTTCTCGCCGACCGCTACAACGACGGCGACGCCGACGCGACGGCCTGGGTCTACGCGGCCGGCGGCTACTACTATCCCGGCAAAGGCGACGACGCCCACGTCGACGAGATGAAAAGCTATCTCGACCGCGGCTACGACACCGTGAAGATGAAGATCGGCGCGGTCTCTCTCGCCGACGACATGAAGCGCATCGAGGCCGTCCTGAAGCTACTCGGCGGCAATGGCGAGCGCCTGGCAGTCGACGCAAACGGCCGTTTCGATCTCGACACGGGCCTCGCCTATGGCCGTGCGCTCCAGGGGCTCGGCCTCAGGTGGTACGAGGAGCCGTTCGATCCGCTCGACTACCTGCCGCACGCCATGCTCGCGAGCGAATACGACGGCGTGCTGGCAACTGGCGAGAACCTGTTCTCGATGCAGGACGCGCGCAACCTGATCCGCTACGGCGGACTGCGCGCGGATCGCGACATCCTGCAGTTCGACCCCGCGCTGTCCTACGGCCTCGTCGAGTATCTGCGCACCCTCGAGATGCTGCGCCGGCACGGCTGGTCGTCGCGGCGCTGCGTGCCGCATGGCGGGCATCAGTTCGCGCTAAACATCGCAGTGGGGCTGGGCCTCGGCGGCAACGAGAGCTATCCGGACGTATTCGCGCCCTTCGGGGGCTTCGCCGACGCCACGCCGGTCGAGAACGGCCGCATTCGGATGCCCGACGCCCCCGGCATCGGCTTCGAGACCAAGAGCGCGCTGTGGAAGGTGATGCAGGCGATACGTTGAAGAGGACTGCGCCCGCCGCCCTGCTGACAGCTACTCCTCCCCCTCATCCTTCCAGCGCTTGACGACGCCGGTGTCGATCTCGAACAGGTCCAGCATGCGGCCGACCGAGTGGTTGACGATGTCGTCGAGCGACTCGGGGCGGTTGTAGAACGCCGGCACCACCGGGCAGATCACCGCGCCCATCTCGGACAGGTGAGTTAGCGTGCGCAAGTGGCCCGTGTGCAGCGGCGTCTCGCGGATGCCGAGCACAAGCCGGCGGCGCTCCTTCAGCACCACGTCGGCCGCGCGGGACAAAAGTGTGCCCGTGATGCCGGTTGCAATCTCGCTCATCGTCCGGATGGAGCACGGCGCGATCAACATCCCGACCGTGTGGAACGAACCCGACGAGATCGAAGCGCCGATGTCGCCGATCGGGTGGAACTCGGTCGCCATCTCGCGAACGTCCTTGGCCTTGTAGTCGGTCTCGTATGCGAGCGTCATCTCGGCCGCCTTGCTCATCACGAGATGCGTCTCGATGCCGAGCTTCTTGAGCAGCTCGAGCGCTCGAATGCCGTAGATGATGCCGGATGCGCCGCTGATGCCGACGATGATGCGCTGTTTCCTGGGTCCGCTCACGGGGGCGATCGTGTCCTGCTCTAGAGAAAAGATGTTTGTTCTCGTTTGGCCTACGTCGGCGGGCCTCGCCTGGATCTGCCGGCTCGCGGCTAGCTCCCGGCGAGCAGGCCCAAGGCTTCCAGCATGACACTCAAGGGCGCTCCCGCCAACGGTCTTCCGAGCGCATTTGCATATGCCGCAACGTTGGCCTCCGCCGCCGCGTGTACCGGCGACGATCCGGATTGAGCCTCTGACGGCAGCTTCAAGGCATACAGCGCGGACTGCTGCAGCCGCTCGGATTCGAGCTCCGCCTTCTTGACGATGGCCCGCAGCGCCTCAGCCCCCTGCGGATCGAGCGCTGGCCCCGGCGTTTTCAGGTTGCGCCGCGCCGTTCGCAGCGGCACCACCACCTCGACGCGCCACGCCTCGACGGCATCGAGCACGGCCTTGGCGTCCGCGTCGGCGAGCCGGCGGCCCTGGCTGGCATGCCAGAGCATGTAGAGCAGCACGTTGACATCCACCCCGGAGGCGTCCTGCAGCTCGACGCACGCCTGTTGCACCTCAGGACTGGAATAAATCCGAAGCGAGAAGTCCCAGAAGGCGTTGCCGCCCCGGCCAGGGTTGGTGCCGGAAGTGGAAGTCATGGCGTTTACTCCCGGACTGGATCGCGGATTGGATCGCGATCCGTTGAAGGACATTTTTTGCCGATAGCACAGCCCCCGCCACACGCAAACCCATCCCTAACGGCAGACAGGCGGAAAGTGCAGCCCATATTTCCAACGGCCCGCGAGTATGAGATATGGTCCGCGGCCTGAACACACCAAGGAAAGCGACGACATGACCGCACGACGGATCATCGCCACCGGCTGGCTCGCCCTGACCGCGCTGCTCATCGGCGCATGGCCATCGGCCGCCCAGGCACCCATTCTGGAGCAGGCCCAGTTCGCTCCGCGTCCCGGCAGCGAGCCCCGGATTCGCGGCGGTTTACCGAGCCGCTTCGACTACTACGCGCTCGCCATGTCCTGGAGCCCGACGCACTGCGCCACCACCGACCGCCGGGACGAGCAGCAGTGCAACCCCCGCGACGGTCGCCGCTTCGCCTTCGTGTTGCATGGGTTGTGGCCGCAGCACGAGCGCGGCTATCCCGAGTTCTGTCCCACGCGAGACCGTCCCTTCGTGCCCCAGCGAACCATCGAGCGAATGGGCGACATCATGCCGAGCCGCGGCCTGATCATCCACCAGTACCGCAAGCACGGCGTCTGCTCCGGGCTCGATCCGGATGGCTACTTCAACCTGTCGCGCGCGCTTTTCCAGAAGGTCAAGGTCCCGCAGCGCTTCATATCCCCCGAGCAGGAACAGATGGTGGACACGAGCACACTCGTGCAGGAGTTCGT
Source organism: Devosia equisanguinis (assembly GCA_945862355.1). Lineage (GTDB taxonomy): Bacteria > Pseudomonadota > Alphaproteobacteria > Rhizobiales > Hyphomicrobiaceae > CAMDPA01. Next base: position 10,869 of record CAMAYR010000165.1, read on the forward strand.
GGTTGCCAATCCCGGCCTGCGGCCCGACATGCTGGCCGTCGTCTGCGGCGGTCCCGGCAATCGCTTGCGCGAGGTGCGCGTCTGCTTCTCGCAGGACGGGGCTTTCCGCGCCTGCGGCGGTAACGAGAACCAGCGCCGGCTGTGCTCGGCCCCGCGCGTGTTCGTGCCGCCAGTGCGCGAATCCGCTGCCAGCGCGCCCCGCCGACGCGGCATCTGAACGGCAGGCGAAGCGAGCCCAGCGGACGGTCCCGCCCGCCTCCCAGCGGCGCCCTTCCGCGTAGCTGATGCAAGTCAACTTTGGGCCTGTCACCGGCGGGACAGCGCGGGCGGGCGGATCGGGGCATTGTCGGCTCATCGAAACGACGACGCCCAACGGCGCCGAGCCCCGGGAGAGCCCCAATGTCCAAGACCTCTTCGAGCCTGCGCATCCTGGCCGCCACGATCGCCCTCG
>CAMAYR010000166.1 GCA_945862355.1 Devosia equisanguinis
AGCTCGGCGCGGCCGCCGGTGCACGCCTCAACGGCGAGCAGCTCCGCTTCCTGATGGCCGCCCTCGTCCTCCTCGTCGCCCTGCGCATGGCCTACACCCTCTTCGCCAACCCCGGCGAACTCTTCTCCATCGGCAGCGGAGGACATTGACGATGGGACGAGTGATCCGCGCCCTGGTAAAGGCCGCACCACTGGCGAGCATCCTGGCGGCATTCGCGATGTTGCTCGTCAGCGTCGCGCCGAGCGAGGCGCAGCGCCGCGTCGGCCCATCGAAGCCGCGGCCGAAGGCTGCTGTGCCGGCGCCCGTGGTCGCTGCGCCTCCAGCCGCCCCCGAGATCGTCGACACACGACCGCGCGAGCGCATCGAGGCTGACGTTTCCACGCGCAGCATCGCTGTCACTTCCGCCTACACCGGTACGCGGATCGTCGTGTTCGGAACAGTCGTCGACAGCCGCCAGCAGAGCGCGGCGTCGGGCTACTACGACCTCGTCATCGTGTTGGAAGGCGTACCGGGCGAGATGGTGGTGCGCAAGAAGAGCCGGTCCGTGGGCATCTGGCGTAACACCGACGCGATCACTTTCACCGATGTGCCCTCGTTCTACGCCATCGTCGCGACGCGTCCCTCCGACGAGATTGCGGAGGCTGCGGTTCTCAGCGGAGCGCGGATCGGCTTCGACCACGTCAGCATGAGCCTGCTGCCCGGCACCGAGAAATTGCATTCCGAGAAAGAGATCGCCGCTTTCAAGACTTCGGTGACGCGGTTGAAGGGCGACAAGGATCTCTACCTCGAATCTCCCTACGGTGTGGCTTTCATCGGACCTAGCCTGTTCCGGGCCTCGATCGACCTGCCCGCCAACGTCCCCGTAGGTCCGCTCACAGCCCGCATCCATCTGTTCCGCGAAGGCCGCCTGCTCGATACATTCCGCTCCCAGGTCGTGCTGCAGCGGGAAGGCGTCGGTTTGGCCTTACACAACTTCGCGCTCCAGCAGTCGTTCCTCTATGGTCTTCTGACCGTGCTGACGGCGGTTGGCGCAGGGCTCGCCGCCAGCGCGCTATTCCCGCGCGGGGGGCATTGAGACTCGGTCATGCCCGCTGAGCCATACGGCGGCGATCACGTGTGACGGCGTCTCCCGTCGCGCAGTTGTCTTTATCCGCGGGCGTGTCCCGCAACAGGCGAGAGGTGGCAGTATGCCGAACGCACCAATCCGCACCTCCTACGAGCCGGGTCACCGGCGCAAGATGCTCGTCATCGTCGACGAAAGCCCGGAGTCCCAGGCCGCCCTCTATTTCTGCGCCAGCCGTATCGTCCACTCCACCGGCGATATCGTCATGCTGTACATCGTCGAGCCGCTGCCCGTGGAAGGCTTCATCGGCGTGCGCGAGGTCCATGCCGAAGAGCAGCGCAACAAGGCCAAGGCGCTGTTTCGCCTGTGGCGGACGAAGCTCAACGCGGCCGGATACGAGAACGTGGCCACGCATGAGGTCATCCGGGACGGCCGGATCTCCGAGGCGATCGTCGAGCTGATCCAGGAGGACAGCGATATCGCCATCCTGGTGCTGGGGGCCGCGGTCGATAGCCGTGGACCCGGACCTCTCGTCACCGCGCTGGCGACCAAGATGGCGGGCAGTTTCCCGATCCCGATCACCATCGTGCCGGGCAACATGAAGCTCGAGGAACTACAGGCTCTGGCCTGATTTATCGGCCTGATTTATTGGCCTGCTGTGCTGGCCCAACGCGCCGACCCGACGCGCGATGCTGTCGGTTCAGTCGTTTTGCCACAACGTCCACAATTGTGCGGATCGTGCCCCGCTGCGGCAATAGGCCAGGACGGGCTTGGGCAATTCACTGGCCACCTTGCCGAACGCTTCGAGATCGGCTTCACCGACCCGGCCGCTGACAACTGGAAAATGTCGGAATTCGAGGCCATGCTCAGCGGCGGCCTTCGAGATTTCCTCATGGCCCGGCTGGCCGAACGATTCGCCATCGGGTCGGTTGCACATCACGGACTTGAACCCGAGCGAGGCGATGCGCGCCATGTCAGCGGGCGCGATCTGGCCGCTGGCTGCGAAGTCGTTAGAGAGCTTTCTGATCGTCATCCGGTCCTCACGTTTGAAAATGCCCGCTGCGGCACGGAAGGCAGTGAGCAGGGTATCAAAGGACATTGACGGGCACCTTCAGGAAGTGCTGGCCGTCCGCGTCGGGCTCGGGCAGCCGGCCACCACGCATGTTGACCTGTATCGAAGGAATGATGAGACGCGGCAAGGCCAGAGTCGCGTCACGCTCGGTGCGCATGCGCACGAACGCTTCCTCGTCGATGCCGTTGCGGACATGGATGTTGTTGTCGCGCTCCTCGCCGACGGTGGTTTGCCATCGGATCTCGCGCCCGCCCGGACCGTAATCGTGGCACATGAAGAGGCGCATGGCGCGCGGCAATGCCAGAACGCGGCGGATGGAGCGGTAGAGTTGTCGAGCATCGCCGCCGGGGAAGTCCGCCCGCGCGGTGCCGCCATCGGGCATGAACAGTGTGTCCCCAACGAAGGCGGCATCGCCGATCACATGCGTCATGCAAGCGGGCGTGTGCCCGGGCGTATGCATCACGAAAGCTGGCATGGTGCCGATGCGGTAGGTGTCCCCCTCGTCGAGCAGACGGTCGAACTGGCTGCCGTCGCGCTGGAACTGCGTGCCCTCGTTGAACACCTTGCCGAACACGTTCTGCACTGTGGTGATCTGGCTGCCGATCATGAGCTTGCCGCCGAGCTTCTGCTGGATATAGGGGGCAGCGGACAGATGGTCGGCGTGTATGTGTGTCTCGATCAGCCACTCGAGCTTCAAGTTCTTCTCCAGCACGTGCGCGATGATCTCGTCGGCGGACGACGATGTGATCCGGCCGGCGGCGTAGTCGATGTCCATCACGCTGTCGACGATGGCGCATGCCCGTGAGCCGGGGTCCTGCACGACGTAGCTGATGGTGTTGGTCGCCTCGTCGAAGAACGCCGTCACGTTCGGATTGATCGTGGTCTCGACGGGCGGCATGCCAGTCGAGGCGGTGGCTGGCGTTGTTTCTGTCATCGCTGTCTCCATCAAGTACGTCGCGACGCATACATTCAGCGAAGCGAATATATCTGTAATAAAGTCACCGAGGGCCACGGATACAAGTGGCAGCAGGCCGCCTTCGGCGAAATTTGGCTGCCGGCAGGCCGCCTTCGGGCGACGGGCTGCCCGGCCTCTCGACCGACTGTGAGATTTTTGCAGGCGACGACTGGCAGCTCGAAGGACTGGCAGCTCGAAGGAATGGCAGCTCGAAGGAATGGCAGCTCGAAGGAATGCGGCGGGGCGGCGTTCTGGACAAGCTACGGCGCTTCAGACGATCTCGATCCGTTTCATGAGCCTTTTCGGCAACTCAGGATGCCTGGCGGGCATGCGGTTCGCGGAGCCGTCTTCGAATGGTAATCGGCTGGAGTGCGCTGGCTGAGTGGGTTTAATCGAGAGCCTGAATTCGACACCCTGGGCATTGTAAGGGTCAGGATGTGTGTCGGCAGAGCCCGATGGGGGGCGTCAGCGCTGATGATGTGTGCTGTTGCCTGTAACAGTTGCCTTTATCCGTGCAAGGTCGTTGAAGTCGTCGGCTCTGGAGTTTCCAAGCAAGGCCTGCATCTTGCGACGAAGACGGTGCAGGATCACGCCAGCGGCCGATTGCGTCGTCTCAAGCCCGTGAAAACCCGGTTTTTGCGCCAAGGTCTGGCGATATACGAGTTCCTGGGTCTCGGCGGCCTTGTGCAAGCTGAACCGCTCGAGGACGAGCTTGCGTCCGAATGCTCCCAGCGTGCGCCGCGCATCGACGTTGTCCAGCAGTGGCTGCAGCTCGAGGCGCAGCCTGGCTGCAGCGGCTGCGAGGCCATCTTCGTCGATCGGATGATTGAGATCGCCGATACCGTACCAACCGGACCTGAGGAAATGGCTTGCAGAAGCAGGCGATGCCAGGCGCCAAAATCCAAGCTCGCCCTGAACGATCAGAGGCTTTCCAAAAGCGAGAGAGCGCAGCGCAGAGCCGCCCATGCCCAATAGCACATCGGCGGCTGCATAGGCTGGGCGCGGATCGGATTTCTCTCCCGTCAAGACGACGGTGTTGGAGCCAGTGCGCGCATTGGCCATCGCGGCTCGCTGCGAAACGCGATCCCGCGCTGGTCCATCGCCGACGATCGCCAACTGGACGGGGAGACCATCGGCCTGCATAGCCCCGATCGCATCGCAGGCGGATAGAAGGCCCTCGAGTTTCAGCTCATTGGCGAGACGGCCGACGACGACGACGAGCAGGCTGTCGTTCGCGAGACCATGCTCCTGGCGGAATAGCGATGGGTCGTAGTCGGGAGAATTTGCGTTCGTATCGACCGGCGGCTCGATGAGCGTGACGGAGGCGTGGCCGGAGGCGGTTGCGTGGAGCTTCAAGGTCTCGGTACAGACGATGAGCGGCATGGTATGGGGCAGGAACGGGGGAACGGCCATGGACATGACCGTGCAGACCACAGGCGTGCGCTGCCAGAGCTGCGGACCCAGGTGGAGCGCCATGGCGGGTGGCCACTCGTACCCGTGCAGGACGTCGATACGATGTTTCGCGACCAAGCGGGTGAGCTGGCCCAGAAATCGGGGCGACAGAGGGCGGCAGGGCTCATCCAGCAGGATGTGGTCGAGCTTCAGGTCACGAACCGTCTGCACGAGAGGACCTGACCCGGACAGCAGTACGACTTCATGGCCTCGGTCGCGCACTGCAGCAGCCAACTCGATCGCGTTGAGTTGCGAGCCACCGATTTCCATCGAGTGCGGGTAGGTTAGGATTTTCACGCTAGCACTCCGTGTCGAGCCGCATTGGCTTCGCGCATCGCACTGAAAGTCTGGAACCAGTGGAAAGCGGGGCCTCGGACGGTTGGTACCTGCGCACCCGCTGGTTGCTGCCGAAGTGCCCGAAGTCGGTATCGGTCGGACGGCATCGTGTCTGCATCGTGGGCATGTTGGAGGGCTGAGAGCCAGCAGCGGTCGTGGGGCGATTTGCGAAGCTACCGACTGTTGTGAGTGCAAACACGCAATGGGGGTCGGCAGTACTGTCGCCAAAAAATAATGGGTTGTTGCACTTGGCGCGGAACCAACAGTCGATTGCCTGGGTTTTCGGCGATCGAATGCAGTGCGGCATCCACTGCCTCATAAGCGGTGAATGGTATGCGCAGTCAAAGCCGGAGCCGCTGCTTGGTTAAGCTGATGGGGCCGGGGCGAATGCGTTGCTCTACGGGACGCGAAGCGCTGATTGTCGGCTCCATTCCCAGCGAGCGGCAAGTCATACCGGAAAACCAGATGCTCGTGCCTTCGTCGGGCAGTTGGTTTGGAGGTATGCGCGCGCAGGGTTGGTGTCGCGGCTGCGCGCAAGCAAAAGTGTGATACCGGCCCACCGCCTCGACGCTCGAGTCATTCCTTATGTGGGCCGGGAAGTATCAGCCCTGCGCTGCTGCCACCCACGACGGATCGCGCACCACACTTGCCGCTGGGGGCAGCTCGGTGGCACGCCTGGGATCAGTCGCGCCGATATTTACCAGTTTGGTGTTCGCCAGCTGCGAAAAAAACGTCGCTCATTGTATGTTTAGAAAGCAATTTATGCGGTGGGCATTTCATCATGAGAGATATGCGGTCAGGGCCAGTCGCGCTCGCAGGAAGCGGGGGCGACCTTGCTGGTTCGGTGCGTTCGTTCGGCAGAATGTCCCATCGGACCTTCGGCCCTGCCTCGGCGTTGCTGGACTTTCTCGCCGTCGCGTTCGCGGGCTACTTCGCAGGTGTGGCTTACCACTTCGCATCCGGCAAAGCCCTTCCAGAAGCGGGTGCTCTATGGGGCGTTGGGGTTGCCGCGGGCTTGATCCATGTGCTCGTGGGGCAGGGGTTCGGGCAATACAAGGTCTCGCGATTGATCGCCGGAGCCGGAAGGGTTCAAGGCGTGCTCGTGAGCTGGCTGACGGCGTTTCTCGTCTTGGCGGTGGTGTTGTTCCTGCTCAAGCTCGGGGAGCAGCAATCGCGTGGGGCCATCGTCACATTGGGATTGATCGCACCCGCGCTACTGGTGGCCGTGCGGCTTTCGGTCAACAGAGCTATCGTCGCTCGATTGAGCGATGGCGTCGTCGCCGGATACGAGGGTGTGGTTATCGGTACCGCGCAGGAGCTGGATCGGGTCATGCCGCGGCAGTTGCTTGCTACTCATGGCACGCGGCTCGTTGGACGGTTCCAGTTGAGCGACAGCGAGAGTGCCGAGACTTCGGACGGCGATCGCAGTGTCCTCCAGCAGGCGATCGAATTCGCCCGGGTGAACGAGGTCGAGCGGATCGTTCTGGCGCTGCCATGGCGCGACACGGAGCGGCTGGGGGAGATCAGCGCGCAGCTGCAGGTGTTGCCGGTCAGTGTCATGCTCTTGCCCGACCGGGTGGCCCAGAGCATTCGGTCTGCGTCGCTGCTTAGTGACGGCAGCAATCTGGTGGTCGAGATCAGCCGCGCACCACTGACGCGGGTCGAGCAGGCAATGAAGAGAATGCTCGATCTCGCGGTCGTGGGAGCGCTGGGGGTCGTGGTGCTGCCGGTCGGGGCGTTGATTGCGGCAGTGATCAAACTGACTTCAACTGGTCCCGTTCTGTTTCGGCAGGATCGCGTCGGCTTCAACGGCAAGCCCTTCTCCATCTACAATTTTCGGACGATGACGGTGATGGAGAACGGGCCGGATGTCCGGCAGGCGTGTGATGGCGATGTGCGTGTCACGCGGTTCGGCCGCTTTCTACGGCGGAGCAGCCTCGACGAGCTGCCTCAACTGATCAATGTGCTCCGCGGTGAGATGGCGTTTGTCGGGCCCCGTCCGCATGCCATCGCGCATCACAACGAGTACGAAAAGGCCATCGCGAAATATGCCCACCGCCACCACGTCAAGCCAGGCATCATGGGCTGGGCCCAGGTCAACGGATTGCGGGGGGCCACACCGCGGCTGGAGATGATGGCGAGAAGGGTCGATGCAGACCTCTGGTACATCGCGAACTGGAGCTTCTGGCTCGATCTGCAGATCCTGGCAAAAACGGTCGTGGAGGTCGTGCGGCCCCGGAACGCTTATTGACCAGCTTTCGATGGACGGAGGCTGCCGGTGGGAGATGCGGGCTGATACAGCCTGATGCACGGCAATCCTGTAAAGAAGACAGGGCGCGCACGACGCTATCCAGTTTTGTCTGGGTTCCAGAACCTCAGTTCGCTGGTGTCAGGTGGTGCGGCGTTGAATTGCCGCTGCGGGCACGCCGGCGACTGTGGCGCCTGCGGGTACGTCGCGCAGTACCACCGAGCCGAGACCGACGAGTGCTTCGTCACCTATCGACACGCCCTCGCGAACGCCGGTGTTCGAGCCGATGTAGCTCGCGCGACCGATATGGACGTGTCCTGAAAGACAGACGCCGCCTGCGATGGTCGCGTAGTCCTCGATGCGGACATCGTGGCTTACGATCGAGAGCGGCAGGATCTGCACGTGGCGTCCAACTTTTGCGCGAGAGCATACGACTGTATTGTGCAGCAGGACTGTTCCAGCGCCGATCGTGGCGAACGTCGACACCACGGCAGTGGGGTGGCGAACGACCGCGAACCTTGTATCGGGAATTTCGAGCGCCTCGATGATCTGCGGCTTGCGCTTGTGAGTGCGTGTACTGCCGATGCCGTTGATCACGGCGACGCGGTCGAGTTCGCGCAACCGCGCGAGGCTGCCGAGAACGGGCACGCCATGAACCGTCTTGCCCCACGTCTCGGCGTCGTCATCGAGAAATCCGACGACGCGGTAATCCGGCTGCCTGCCGCCGTCGGCTCCCGCCAGCACTGCGTCCAGTATCTCTAGGCTGTTGCCAGCGGTGCCGAGGATCACGAGATCTTACATGATGGGCATTTCCTGCAGCGGATATCAGCGATGGTATCCCGCATGCGCCGGGCGGAAATGGGGAAGATCGTACCCGGATCGATCAAGTATCCGCGCTTGCGCCCATCATTGCGTCTTCTTGGTCTGCGGGGCCGCCGTCATCTTGATCGCGCCCGCCTCAACCAGTCCGGCGAGCGCGCTTTTCATGAGCTCGGTGGAATTGGCGAATGCATCGATCGGCATGACGATGCGTTGGCGAAGCACGGGCTTGGGTTTGTTGTTGGCGTCCCGCTCGGTGGGGGAAAGGCTGACCAGATCGATGCGGACGATGTGGCCGGTGACGGTGATCTCGCCGATTCCGTCGGCTTAGACTTCATTGTGCATTTGGTTGCTCCGGGGCGCTAGTTTAGGCGCAGGCTGATTATCTGCGTATCAAAGCGGGACAAGGATAGCGCGCGGGGTGTCGTGGCCGCTCGATATCGCGGGGGCCACTGGCTCCGTGCTTCAATAATCGAGTCCAGTGCTGTTCCGATACGGAGGGTAGCAAACCTCGTGCCAGGGCGATGAAGACACCGCTTTTCCAGCGGTGCCGGCATTTTCGGGTCAAATGACGACGAAGTCGTTGTTCTGCAGAGTGAGGCTCGGTTGCAGGATGGCGAACTGGATAGCGGCGGTGGCGCCGGTACCGTCGGGATCGTAAATGAGGGCACCCGTCGAGGGATCATAGATGATCCGGTCGGAGGCGTCCGAGGCGGCGGCGCCGGTGTTGAAGGCCGCTGCGGCGAGGGTGCCCGTAGAGGTAAGGGCGGTGAAGACGCCGTTGTTCTCGAGGCGGATCGTGTCATCGACAACCGAGAAGTCGGTGATCGTGTCGATGTTCGTCGAGCCGAGAGTGGTGTTGAAGACGAAGAAGTCGTTGTTGGCACCGCCGGTGAGGATGTCTGAGCCGAGCCCGCCGTTGAGTACGTCGTTGTTGGCGCCGCCCGACAGGAAGTCGTCACCGTCGCCGCCATTGAGGTTGTCGTTGCCGTTGCCGCCGACGAGCTGGTCGGAGGCGGTTCCGCCAGTCAGCGTGTCGGTGCCGTTGCCGCCGTCGAGGGCGAGGCTCACGGTCACGGCCGAGCCATTGACCGTGTCGTTGCCGGCGCGAGCCTGAACCCAAGGCTGAGCATTCGTCGCTGTGACATTGTCGGGGAACAAAGTCGAGTTCGACAGGACGCGCGGTCCTGCATCGTCGGTGATGATCGTGCCGGTGGCCGTCGACGTCGTGATCAGCAGGCCTGTCGAAGGTGTGTCGAGCACCAGGCGGAAAGTTTCGTTGGCCTCGATGCTCGTGTCGCCATTGATCGGTATGGATATCGTGGCGCTGGTTGCACCGGAGGCGAAATCGAGCGTGCCGGTCGGCAGCGCGCCGCCGACGAAGTCAGTGCCGTTCGCGGCGAAATCGCCGAAGCTCTCGACGCGCCAGGCGAGGGACAACGGGCTCGCCGCGGCTGTGTCGAGGTTGACCGTGAACGTCAGCGTCGGCGTGACGCCTGCCTGCCCTTCGGTGATCGAGGCCGCCGTGGCCGCGAGCGTGGCGTTGGTGTTGCCGTTGACGACGAGCGCCTTGTTGCCGGCGAGGTTGGCGCTTCCGATGGGCATTGCCGTCGAGGTGATCGCGTTGCCGGACAGATCGAGCGGAGTTGCTGCGGCGGTGCCGACAGCGAAAGCCACGACGTCGAGGTCGGCGGAGACGTCGGCTGCGCCGACGGTGTAGGTGCCCTGAAGTGTCGTGCCGTTGGCCGCAGCGGTGAGGATGATCGCATCACCCGTGCTCAAGGTTGCGATGATGGCCGAGCCGGCGCGAACGGCCTCACTCGTGGTGGCGCGGATATCGATCTGGGCGCCGGCCCGGTAGGTGCCATCCGGTGCGGTCGACGTGAAGCTCGTGATGGTTGGAACGATGCGGTCGATGACGATCTCGCTCGCCGTAGCGTCGGCAGTTGCCTGGCCCGCGGCGTCGGTGACGGTGGCATCGACCGAGAACGCCGTGACGACGTCAGCGGGCGCGGACAAGCTGGCGAGCAGCAGCGACCATGCGTCGAGGTTCTGATCGTAGATCAGGTTGGTGTCGGCGCCGAGGATATAGGTCTGACCGTCGACGGCGACGGTGAGCGTGTCACCGGCCTCGAGAACAGCAGACCCGGTGACAGATGGCGCCAGCGAGTTGGTGAGCAGTGCATTTACGCTGGGTGCGGCGGGCGGCGTCGTGTCGATGGTCAAGCCGAATGTCGGCGATGCGATCGATACGTTGCCGAGCGCGTCGGTTGACGACGTCGACCGTCACCGTGGCGGACGCCGTGTCGACAGTGTCGGAGACGGCATAGGTGAAGCTCGCCGTGCCGGTGAAGCCGGGGGTGGGTGTGAATGCGATGTTGTTGGTGGCGGCGTTGTAGGTGACGGTGCCGTTCACCGCGTTGCCGACCCCGGTGATGAGCAGGCGATCGTTGTCGGCGTCGGTGTCATTGAGCAGCAGCTGTGCGCTGGCGATGTTCAGCACGCTATTCTGCTGAGTGAAGGCGGTGTCGTCGGTGGTGTCAGGGATGTTGTTCGTGATCGAGCTCGTGGGCACGAACAGGACGTCGATCCAGAAGTTCTGGCCGTTGGCGGACACCGTTGGAAAGGCGTTGGTGCCGTACTGGAAGTAGGAGTTGCCAAGTCCGCTTGCGTTGCTCGCAACGGAAAGAGGACCATTGGTGTAGCCATCATTGAAGAAGCCCACGCTCGAGGCGTAGTGGCCGCTGCTGTGATAGCTCGCCACATAGGACGTGCCGGCAGTGATGGCGACAGGATTGGAGAAGGTGATCGTCTGCCAGCCGCTCACGGTCTCGTTGACGAACGTCGTCTCGGCGAGCAGCGTGCCCGAGCTGGTCCACAGCGATCCCTTGTGAGGGCCAATAGCGTCGCCGACGCCGCGGTAGTATTTGATGCCGACGATGGTGCCGTCTTGCGCCGACGTGAATTTCACGCCGAGGCTCACGTCTACCGTATCGGTGTCGGAAGGAATGGATGGGACCTCGTTGCCGACGAACAGCTTGCGGGTGAGGGGCTGGTCGATCGAAAGCGTGAAGCCGGTGCTGGGAGACTCGACGTTGACGCTGTCATCGACGGCGCGAGTCAAGATCTGGTAGGTACCTCCAGATGTCGGCGCAAATGTATAGCCTGAATCGGTGACTTTGCGCACCGTTCGGCTGGCTGCTTTGCAAGTGGCTGGATCGGGGTGGCCGGTGGCAGAAGGGCGAAAGCGCGCAGGCTTCGCACTTCGCGGGGGCGACACGCCCCGGCGGCTGGCACTGCGACGCTGGCG
>CAMAYR010000167.1 GCA_945862355.1 Devosia equisanguinis
TCGCCAGCGTCGCAGTGCCAGCCGCCGGGGCGTGTCGCCCCCGCGAAGTGCGAAGCCTGCGCGCTTTCGCCCTTCTGCCACCGGCCACCCCGATCCAGCCACTTGCAAAGCAGCCAGCCGAACGGTGCGCAAAGTCACCGATTCAGGACTTCCTCTATCGAATAGCCACGTTGGGCATTTACAACTTCTGGGGCAAGACCGAGGTCAGGAAGCGAATCTGGTCGGCCATTCGGATCAACGGGGAGCCGTTGCAATACACCGGTACTGGCAAGGAGATGTTCCTGGGCTTCACGCTCGTGCTGGCGGTGCTCACCGTCCCGACCCTGCTGCTGACCCTCGCGGGCTTCCTGCTGTTCGGCCCACGCGGCGCCGATGTGATCCAGGCCGTTCTGACCATCGCGTTCTTCTTCCTGATCGGCGTCGGAATGCACCGCGCAGTTCGCTATCGCATGTCCCGAACGCAGTGGCGCGGCATTCGCGGTGGTCTCGAAGGCAGCTCCTGGAATTATGGCTGGACCTATTTCTGGACTGGCATCGTGCTCTTGCTGACGCTCGGCTGGGCCTCGCCTTGGCGAGCCGTCAAGCTGCAAGGGCTGATCGCCAATGGGTTGAGGTTTGGCGATCGGCCGTTCCGCTTCGCCGCGTCGGCAGGTCCGCTTAATGGTCCCTTCCTCGTGCTCTGGCTTAGTGGCCTGGTGATCCTCGCGATCATCGGCGCGGTGTTCTTTTTCGCTTTTCGCGACATGGGAATTCTGCAGGGCGTCACGCCCGGTCAACCGGCGAACATGGCCCTGCTCATCAAGGTGATTGTGCTCGTCTACGGCGCCTTCTTTGTCGGCTTCTTGATGTTCGCAGCCGTCAGCGCGTGGTATCGCGCTCGCATGATGAATCACTTCGCCGCCCACACGACATTCGAGAGCGTGAGCTTCACCGCCACCGCCACCGGCCCGAGCCTCGTTTGGCTGTCTGTGACCAACATGCTGATGGTGATCTGCACGCTGGGCCTGCTCTCGCCCGTCGCGCAGGCCCGCGCCGCGCGCTACTTCGTGGAGCGGCTGCGGATGAGCGGCTCGGCGCCGCTGGATCAGATTCTGCAAGGTGCGGCCCATGACGGCCGCGGCGAAGGTCTCGCACAGGCGTTCGACATCGATGCATTCTGAGACGACGACCGCATTCTCCGGCCGCTACAGCGACGGCAAGACGGCCCGATCGGTGCCCGCCGATGTCCGTCTGGGCGAGCGCGGCATCGAGATCGGCTTTCCGGGCGCGCCCCAGGCCCTCGTCTGGCCCTACGGCGCGCTCGGCACGCCGACGCCGCTCACTGCCAAGTCGCCGGACGCGCTTATCACGTATGAGTTCATGCCGGGCGCCTCACTATTCGTCGGTGACCGAAAATTCGCTGCGGCATTGTCGAAGCTCGCCCCTCAGATCACCTCGCGCGCCTACGGTTGGCGATCGGCCCGGCCCTGGATCATCGCGGCAGCGAGCATCGCGCTCGTCTTCGCGGTCTTGTGGGCAGCCAACCTGTCGCCCGCACGCTGGGTCGCCGCGATGCTCCCCGACCGGGCACGCGCCGCCGTCGGCGAGCAGGTGATGAAGTCTATGGTCGGCGCACGCAAGGAATGCGTCGAGCCGGCTGGCCGCGCAGCTCTCGACAGGCTGGTGGCGCGGCTTTCCGATGCATCGGGCGCCAAGGCCCGCTTCAATGTGCGCGTCATCGATTGGGGGCTGCTCAACGCTTTCGCCGTGCCCGGCGAGCAGATCGTGTTGACCCGGCAGATCATCACCCAGTCGAAAACGCCTGAGGAGGTCGCAGGCGTGCTCGCCCACGAGATGGGCCACGGCCTCGAGTTGCATCCCGAGACCGCCATCGTGCGGATCATCGGGCTCACGGCGGCGCTTGAATTGATCACCGGCGGCGGCGGCACGATTGCGAACGTCGGGCTCGGCCTCACCCAGCTCAGCTACACCCGCGTGGCCGAGCGCGAGGCCGACGCGCGGGGCCTGGCGCTGCTCGAAAAAGCGCAGGTATCTCCATCGGGGCTGGTCGACTTCTTCCGTCGCATGGGCGAGATCGAACGCAAGGCCGGCAAGAGCGATTTCGGCCTGTTCCGTACCCACCCACAGTCCGAGGAGCGCGCCAACGCGGCCGCAGCTCGGCCCCGCTGGCCGTCCACGCCCGCGATGAGCACCGAGGATTGGAAGGCCCTGCGCTCGATCTGCGCGACGGCCAAGGCCGAGCCCGGGAAGGTTCCGGATTGAGCGATGACGAGGCGCTGCCGCTGTCTGGGGAAAGCGCCCCCGGCTTCGCTCACGCGATTGCCGCCGCAGCCGGCGTATAGGGCAGCCCGAGCGCCTGTGCGACTGGCTCGCATGTGACCTTGCCGTCCCACACGTTGAGCCCGTTGAGGAGATGGCGGTCCTCCGCCAGCGCACGCTTCCAGCCCTTGGCGGCAAGCGCCATCACGAAAGGCAGTGTGGCATTGTTCAGCGCGTGCGCGGAGGTCTTCGGCACGCCGCCCGGCATGTTGGCGACGCAGTAGTGGATGACGCCATCGACCATGAATGTCGGATCGTCGTGTGTGGTCGGCCGCGATGTCTCCGCGCATCCTCCCTGGTCGATCGCAACGTCGACGATGACCGAGCCCTTCTTCATGTTGCGCACGTGCTCGCGCGTGATCAGCTTGGGGGCGGCAGCACCTGGAATGAGAACGCCGCAGACGACGAGATCCGCGCCGCGCAGGTGCCGGTCGAGGGCATCGCGGGTAGACGTGGCCGTGTTGAGCTCGCGGCCGAACTGCGCCCACAGCCGCCGCAGCACGTCGACGTTGCGGTCGAGCACCCAGACGTTGCCGCCGAGCCCCAGCGCGACATCGACCGCATGAGTGCCCACCACGCCGCCGCCGATCACCACCACCTTGGCAGGGTCGACACCGGGCACGCCGCCGATCAGGACGCCATGGCCACCGTGGGCCTTCTCGAGAAAATACGCGCCCGCCTGCACGGCCATGCGCCCCGCCACCTCCGACATCGGGGCAAGCAGCGGCAAAGAGCCGCTCGACGATGTCACCGTCTCATAGGCGATGCAGGTCGCGCCCGATTTCATCAGGTCCTTGGTCTGATCGGGATCGGGCGCCAGATGCAGATAGGTGAACAGCACCTGCTCGGGGCGCAGCATCGCGCGCTCGACGGCTTGCGGCTCCTTCACCTTCACGATCATTTCGGCCTTGGCGAAGATCTCTGCCGCCGTGCCGGCGATCTCCGCGCCCGCCCGGATGTAGTCGTCGTCGGTGTTTCCGATGCCTTCCCCGGCCCCCGTCTCGACCAGAACTCTGTTACCCTGCGCGGTGATCTCGCGGACGCTGGTGGGTGTAAGGCCCACGCGATACTCGCGAACTTTGATCTCTCTAGGGACGCCGATGTGCATATATTTTCCTTTCCAGAAGACAATGTGAGAATAAAACCATTAAAATATATCGTCCAGTAGAAAAATAGCCGCTGGTCGATATGGGGGGACGCGGCTCGCCCACTGTCAGCCGCCGGGCCGTCGCCAGCGAGGTCGGATGCCTTGCCTAGGTCCCGCCCCTGCCCATCCACTCGCGCGCCACCGGCCAGAAAAGCAAACGCCCCGCTGCGCGCCGCCTGACGCACACCGAGGCGAGACCATTTCACCGCTCGTGTAGGAGCCTTGCTACAGCATGTTGTGGCTGCCGTCGCAGAACGGCGTGCCGTCGGTTGCCTTGCAGCCGCACAAGTTCTGGACACCGTCGTTCTCGGCGGTGAATCGCATCGGCGTGAAGCTGGTGCCTTTGTGGCTGCCGTCGCAGAAGGGTTGCTTGTTGGACCTGCCGCAGGTGCACCAGGAGTAGGTTCGCCCCTTCTCGAGCGAGACCTGATAGGGCCCTTTCTGGGCGATCACGGGTTCATCGGACATGTGCTTCTCCTCCGCCTGATTGTGCCACTGATTTAAGAGAATTCCCGCATCTAGGCGAGCCGCTTGGCGAAGTCCAGGTGTTCCCTTCGTCTTGCTGCGGCATCATGCTACGATCCATCTTGTATCCGCCCGGATGTTCCTCTAAAACGACCGCCAATCCATTCCCTACAACCCGCCCGACGTCCGGTTCAGGTCAGCTGATCCCGCGCGGGCCCTTTGCCTCCGAGAGCCGAGCATGAAAAAGGATCCTGATCTGCATCCCGACTACCACCAGATCAAAGTGGTGATGACCGACGGCACCGAGTTCATGACCTACTCGACCTACGGCAAGGAAGGCGACACGCTGGCGCTCGACATCGATCCAACGACGCATCCAGCCTGGACCGGCGGCGACCAGCGTCTGACGGATCGCGGCGGCCGCCTGTCGAAGTTCAACAAGCGCTTCGAGGGGCTTTTCAAGGGCTGACCTCGCTCCGGATGCTGTTGTCCGCTCCTTCCGAACCTCTACGACGTCGCAGCGCCGCTTCCGGGCACTGCGACGTTTTCTTTCCCGTCGCGCAGAACGCGCATCCGTAGTTGGCGCGATTGATGCGGCCCGACGCAAGCCGCTCGTTCTTCAGAGCGCGCAATGTGAAGCCAGCCTGCCACAGTGTGGCCGCCTATGTCCGTTCAGGATGACTTCGTCGTGGTGCTGTGCTCTTGCACCTTGCTACCGTTGTCGGGTCGGCAAGCGTCGTGAGCGACTGATTCGCTCATGCCGGACACTGATAGTGGTTCGGCGAGCGGGCAGCTCAAAAAGCCCTACTCGTCAGCCGATAGGCCGAGTGCTCGCGGGAGCGGGCCGGCGTTTGTTGCAACAATCAAGGGTCAGCCATGGGACGGTCGAGCAAGACTCGTTCTAAGCGCGTCGAAGCCCTCGAGGTGGATGGGCTGCCGGGACCGGTGGAGGTGCGCCGTCACCCGACGGCACGCCGCATGACCTTGCGCGTCAGCCGTACGAAGCACGCTGTCATCATGACTGTGCCGATGCAGTGCAATCTCGCAGACGCCGGAAACTTCCTTCATACGCACCTGGATTGGGTGCGCCGACATCTCAAGGCGGTACCGCAGCCGGTCATGCTCGCCCACGGCGAGACCATTCCCTTCCGAGGCGTTCCCCATCGCATCGTGTTCACCGGCGAGCGCAGCGCGGATTTCCTGGTGCAGGTGGATTCGACTTTGCCTGGAGCGCCGCGGTTGGCTGTCTTCGGCACACGAGAGAGCGCCCCACGCAGACTTTCGAGCTGGCTGACGCAGCGCGCCACCGAGGATCTGGACGCGCGCGTTCGCCATCATGCCGGGCGGCTCGGCGTTCGCCCCAAGCGCATCGTGTTGCGGGACCAGTCGAGCCGCTGGGGCTCGTGCTCGACGACGCGGGTGCTGTCGTTTTCCTGGCGCCTGATCCTGGCGCCGCCGCTCGTCCTCGACTACGTCGCCGCACACGAGGTGGCCCATCTCTCGCAGATGAATCACGGCCCGAAGTTCTGGGCCCTCGTGGCCAAGACCATGCCGCAGATGGAGGAGGCGCGCGCCTGGCTGCGCGTCTACGGCATGGACCTCCATCGCTTCCAGCGGCCATAGCTGCAGCAAGCCGTAAATGATGCGGCAACGATAGTCGCTGCAAAACCCTGCTCGCGGCGAGACCGTAGAGCGGGGGGGCAAAGTCCCGCCCATTGGGCAGGTTGGGCAGACCCTTTCCGGAAGTGCCCCTCTACCGCCCTTCTTGCGCGCGGCGCAGCGCCGCGGCGAGCGCTGACTCTCCTGCTGATTGGGTCGTTCCCCCCGCAACGGGACGCGGAGGTGTCGCCGAACGCTGCGCGCCGGCGGGCGGTCCGCTCCGGGTATCACGTGCCCCACCGTCGGCGCTGCGTGTGTCGATGGTGCCGGATTTCATCGTCAGTGCGATCCGCTTGCGCGGAGCGTCGACCTCTTTGACACGCACTTTCACCACGTCGCCCGCCTTCACCACCTCGCGAGGGTCCTTCACGAACCTGTCGGCCATTTCCGAGATGTGAACGAGCCCATCCTGGTGGACGCCGATGTCCACGAAGGCGCCGAAATTCGTGACGTTCGTGACGACGCCCTCTAGCGCCATCCCCGGCTTCAGATCCTCGATCCGCTCGACACCCTCCAGGAACTCCGCTGTCTTGAACTCGGGCCGGGGATCGCGTCCGGGCTTTTCCAGCTCGGACAGAATGTCAGTGATTGTCGGCACGCCGAACTGCGCGTCCGCGAATTGCTGAGGCTTGACCGACTTCAGGAACGCGCGGTCGCCGATCATCGACTTCACCGGCCGCTTCGTCGCCTCCGCGATGCGCTCCACGAGATCGTAGGCCTCGGGATGGACGGCCGAGGCATCGAGAGGGTTCTTCCCATCCATGATGCGCAGGAAACCGGCTGCCTGCTCGAACGCTTTCGGCCCGAGCCGCGGCACCTTCTTGAGCGAGGCGCGCGACTTGAATGCGCCGTTCTCGTCGCGGAAGGCGACGATGTTGCTCGCGATCGTCGCGTTGAGGCCGGCCACTCGTGCGAGCAGTGGCGCCGATGCAGTATTTACGTCGACGCCGACGGAGTTCACGCAATCCTCCACCACCGCGTCGAGCGACTTGGCAAGCGCACCCTGGTCCACATCGTGCTGGTATTGGCCGACACCGATCGATTTCGGTTCGATCTTGACCAACTCGGCGAGCGGGTCCTGCAACCGTCGCGCGATCGACACCGCGCCGCGCAGGGACACGTCGAGGTCCGGGAACTCTTTCGCCGCCAGCTCCGACGCCGAGTAGATCGACGCGCCTGCCTCCGACACCATCACCTTCGTCAGCCCGAGCTGCGGCATCTTCTTGCTGAGCTCGGCCACGAGCTTGTCGGTCTCGCGCGAGGCCGTTCCGTTGCCGATGGCAACAATTTGAACCTTGTGCTTGGCGCACAGTGAGGCCAGCGTCGCCAGCGACCCGTTCCAGTCGCGGCGCGGCTCGTGTGGATAGATCGTCGAGGTATCGAGCACCTTGCCCGTGGCGTCGACCACGGCGATCTTGCAGCCTGTGCGGATGCCGGGATCGACGCCCATCGTGATCTTGTGGCCGGCCGGCGCGGAGAGCAGCAGGTCCTTGAGGTTCTTCGCGAACACCGAGATCGCCTCGCCGTCGGCATGGTCCTTGGCGCGCGTCGAGCAGTCGCCGGAGAGCGAGATGTGCAGCCGCGCCTTCCAGGAAAGCCGCACGGCCTCCATCAGCCATTTGTCGGCGGGGCGGCCGCGCGCCTCGATGCCGAAAGATCGCGCGATGCGCCCCTCGGCGGGATGCGCCTTGCCTTCTTCGCGCACGAGATCGATCTCGAGGTCTAGAATGCCCTCGTTGCGGCCGCGCATGAGCGCGAGCGCGCGGTGCGAGGGCAGATCCTTGATGCGCTGTGTGAAGTCGAAATAGTCGGAGAACTTGGCGCCCTCCGCCTCCTTGCCCTTCACCACCTTGGAAACGATGATGCCGTCCGCCCACAGCAACTCGCGCAGATCGCCGACGAGCTTCGGCGTCTCCGTGATGCGCTCGATGACGATGGAGCGCGCGCCTTCGAGCGCCGCCTTCACATCGGCGACGCCTTTGCCTGCGTCGATGAACCTGGCCGCTTCCGCCTCCGGATCGAGTGCCGGGGATGCGAGCAGCGCGTCGGCCAATGGCTCGAGGCCCGCCTCGCGCGCGATCATCGCCCTGGTGCGCCGCTTCGGCTTGTAGGGCGCGTAGAGATCCTCGAGCACCGTGCGCGTCTCCGCGTCGTGGATCTGCTTGGCCAGCTCCGGCGAGAGCTTGCCCTGCTCGTCGATCGACCGGATAACGGTCGTGCGCCTGTCCTCCAGATCACGCAGCGATGAGAGCCTGCTTTCGAGCGTGCGCAACTGCGTGTCGTCGAGCCCGCCCGTCCGCTCCTTGCGGTAGCGCGCGATGAACGGCACGGTCGCGCCCTCGTCGATCAGCGCCACGGCTGCCTCGACCTGCTCGTTCCGGCAGCCCAGCTCCGTCGCGATGCGGGCAGTGATGCGGTTCATGTGTTCTCCTTCGCGGAGGTGTCAGACCCTGCGGGCCCGGCACGTCCACGTCCAATGCGTGAATCGCCCGGAGGCTAGCATTGCCCTGCGGCCACAAGAAGAAGCACCGACGCGGAAATCCACGTTATCGAGATGTGGCCGAGGGTGCCGAATCAGGCTCGAAACTGCTTTCTGACGTCGGCCGACCACAGGCGAATCCGCTCGCGCATATTCTCCCAGTCGACATCGCTCATGCTGCCGGGATCGAACACCTGCAAGAAACCGGGGAAAGCACCTTGGTCGAACACTCCCCCCGACACGCCGGCTTGCGCGAAGACGAGTAGCGGCTTGCGCAAGGCAATGAGAATTCCGGCCTCGATCTGGTTCCAGGGAGTGGGAATGACGATCGGCATCTCGACATGCTTCTCCACTGGCGTGCCGCGCTTGACGATGGCGCCGATCGTCTCCACTTGAGAGAAGCCTAATATGATCCCGCCGTAGCAGGCACGTGCGAGATAGTAGACCTCAGTGGTCGGATCGGACTGCGGAAAGTCGCTACGCCCGAGCGCGCGCGGCTGAAGGTTCTCTTCGTTCAACGCGGAGCAGACGAAGTCGTAGACTTCCTGCTGATGCGCATTGATCATTGTCGGCGCCGACAGAAACACTGAGATTTTGATTGCCACCGCCCCCTCCAGTTGTCCCTCCGATAATCTCAAATCTTCCACCCGCTATGTATTGCCGCCACGCCTCCAGTAAGGTTGCGATATGACACCCGCTCGAAGCCGGCCTCGCGGATCATGGCAGCGAACGCCTCCTGCTTCGGGAACTTGCGGATGCTCTCCACCAGATACTCGTAGGGTTGAGCCGCCCCCGCGGTGAGCTGCCCGAGCCGCGGAATGACGTTGAAGGAATGAAGGTCGTAGAGCTTGTCGAGGATCGGCACCTCCACCTGCGAGAATTCCAGGCACATGAACCGACCGCCGATCTTGAGCACGCGGAAAGCCTCGGCGAGCGCCTTGTCGATCTGCGTCACGTTGCGGATGCCGAACGCGATCGTGTAGGCGTCGAACTGCCGGTCGGGAAACGGCAGCACCTCCGCGTTGCCCTGCACGACGTCGACTTGTGGCCCGCGGCCGGCCTTGGCCACCCGTCGCCGGCCGACGCCGAGCATCTCCGGGCTGATGTCGCACAGCACCGCCGAGCAGCCGGGCCCGCCACGGTCGAGCGCCCTCAGCACGATGTCGCCGGTGCCGCCCGCCACGTCGATCAGCCGCCATGCCTGTGCCCCGCGCGGCGGGTTGAGTGCAGCGACGAAATCGTCCTTCCAGAGCCGGTGCATGCCGCCCGACATCAGGTCGTTCATAAGGTCGTAGCGCTCGGCCACGGCCGAGAACACCTCGTTGACGAGGCCCTGGCGCTTGTCTGTCGCCACGTCGCGAAAGCCGAACGAGGTGGTGCCGGCAGCGCCGGCGTTGTTCTGGTCTTGTGTTGTCATGGGACCAATCTAAGGCCAGTTTACTGGATCACCAATGGATGCGATGCCGCCCGCCCACTTGCCGCAGGTCCGACTATGAACAACGCGCGCTCGTCCGCCTCCCCGCAGTTGGACACCATCGCCCGTTCCGGCGTCCTGCGCGTCGGCCTTTTCCCCTCGTTCTTCTATTCGCGCTCCGCCGCTGGCGAGTTCTCCGGCTGGGGCATCGAGATGGCGCGCGATCTGGCCGCGCGCCTCGGCGCCGAGCTGCAACTCGTGGAGTGTGACAGCCCGCCCGCCGTGGTCGAAGCTCTGAGCTCGGGCGGCTGCGACCTCGCCTTCATGGGGATCTCGCCCGCCCGCGCCGGCGAGGTCGAGTTCACGCCTCCTTGGGCCAAGGGCGAGTTCACGTTTCTCGTGCCGGCAGGCTCCACCGCACGAAGCATGGCCGACCTCGACGTGCCGGGCCTGCGCATCGGTGTCGTCCGCAACCATGCGATGGACGGCGCATTGGCGGGAAAGCTCCTCCAGGCCGAGCGCGGCTATGCCGACACGCCGGATGCGGCCTTTTCACTGTTCGTCGAGGGGCAGGTGGACGTGCTCGCCGGCATCCGCCCAGGTCTCGTCAGATACTGCGCCAAGGCGCCGGGATCCCGCGTACTGCCGGATGCCTACGGCGCAAACGTCATCGGCCTTGCGGTGAGGAAGGGCGATGCGGAGTGGCTCGCCACGGTTTCCCGTTTTGTCGCCGACACCAAGTCATCCGGCAATGCCCGCGCTGCCGCCGAGCGGGTCGGCGCCGATGGCCTGGAGATCCTGACGTGACGGTGTTGGCTGAGCGCGGCTGGGCTATTCCACGCCTACCTTCCATGCCGGGGGTTCCTTCGCGTCGATCAGCACGAACGCGATGCGGCACGGCTTGTCGGAGTTGTTGATCCAGGCGTGATTGGTGCCGAGCTGGATCAGCACGTCGCCGGCCTTCAGGTGCACCTCGCTATCGTCGAGCAGCATGTCGATCTCGCCTTCGAGCACGAGCGCGTAGTCGATGCTCTTCGTGCGATGCATATAGGGGTGCCGCGCCGGCGTGTTGCCGTGATCGAGGCCCATCTCTTTCTTCATCGCGGTGTTGTCTACGCCCGCGCCGCCCTTTGGCTCGGGCGGAAAATCGACGATGCGCAGGATGGACCCACCCAGTGGTGGTGCCACGCCAATTTCGCGCATCGTCGGGTCGGCAGGGCTGGAGATGTCGGCCGGCGTCGCATCTGTCACCCACACCAGCGTCGAGGTGAGCCCTGTCACCTGCCGCACCTTGGCGTTGGGCGCTGGTCCGTCGGCGACGACCACGGCCTTGCCCGAAGCGTCGTGTCCGGTGATTACGCGTCTCGTCTGGCGTGTCATGGCGCTCTCCCTGTTGCAGCCCGTCGATTTGCTCCAGTTCACGCGTGGAGCGCATGGGCGTCAATCCTTCGTCCATCCTTCGTCTATGCTTTCGAGTTGGTCGCGCCCCAAGCCGGCACTTTATTGCCCCGATGGCTCCGCCACCTCGGCATTCTCAATTCAGCTCCCGTCGTGGCCCGAACCAAACCCCGATCCGGGGTGGCCGTGACGTCGAGATTGGGAGCACCGAGGGTCGAGCGGAGATGTCGGGGTAATGGCGAGCCGGCCGGCCCGGCCGCGGTGACGTTCGAAACGGGCCT
>CAMAYR010000168.1 GCA_945862355.1 Devosia equisanguinis
GTGGCGGGTGAAGGCGCCGAGTTGAAACCGGGAATGCTTTTCACGATCGAGCCGATGATCAATCTGGGCAAATCGACTGTAAAGGTGTTGTCTGATGGTTGGACGGCGGTGACGCGCGATCGCGAGCTGTCCGCCCAGTTCGAGCATACTGTGGGTATCACGGAAACGGGGTGCGAGGTGTTCACCTACTCCTCGGCCGGCCATCACAAACCGCCGTATACGTTGGCGGGTTGACGGGGAGCAGGGGGCAGGCATGACGGCGGCAGGCGACAAGGCTCGAAGAGCTTTGCCCGCGCAGGAGGCTGGCGCTACAGGGGACGGCACGTCGGAGCAACCTGGTCTGTTCGAGGCCCCGATAGCGCCTGCGCCGAGCTATCACGGGCACCGCGATCGCCTGCGCCGCCGACTGATGGACGGCGGGCCGGACGCGATGCCGGACTACGAGTTGCTCGAGCTCGTCCTGTTCAAGGCCTATCCGCGCGGCGACACCAAGGATCTCGCCAAACGCCTGATCGCCCGTTTCGGGTCGTTCGCCGAGGTCATCAACGCTCCGGACGTGCTTATCGGCGAGGTGCATGGCGCTGGCGCCCGTGTCGTTCAGGAGCTGAAGATCGTCCGTGCGGCAGCCCTTCGTCTGATGCAGCGCCAAGTTCTGCAAAAGCCAGTGCTGGGCTCCTGGTCGCAGGTGCTCGACTACTGCCGCGCGTCTATGGCCTACGAGGCCCGCGAATTGTTTCGCATTCTTTTTCTCGATAAGAAGAACCGGCTTATGGCGGACGAGGTTCAGGGTGAAGGCACCGTCGATCACACGCCCGTCTATGTCCGCGAGGTGGTCAAGCGTGCCCTCGAGCTGTCCTCGACTGCGATCATCCTGGTTCACAACCACCCCTCCGGCGATCCAGCGCCTTCACGCGCGGATGTCGAGATGACCCGCCTGATCATCGAGGCTGGCCGCCCGCTGGGTATCGCCGTGCACGATCACATCATCGTCGGCCGCCAGGGCCATGCGAGCCTGCGCGCCCTTAAACTGATCTGAGCGAGACCGCCGGCCCGCTCCAGCGCGGCGCGGTGCTTCTACTCGTGCTTAGGTAGCTGGCGTTGTGCCAGCCGTTTCCGCATGTTGTGCGGCAACCGGCTGAGGGCGCTCTTCACGACTGGCCGCATGATGCCATCGGACAAAGCAGCCCACATGCGACCGCGCGCGTTCACGCCCCAGCTGTAGTCGCAGACCTCGATCGAAGTATCGGCCCAATCGAGCTTGTAGTCGGCGCTGGGTGGCAGCATGTCGACCGCTTCGAGCCCTAGGGCCTCCGCGTGTCGCAGAATGGCCTCCACGTTGAGCACGCCCGGACCGTGCTTCTCGATGTCCGGGGCATAGCTTATGACATGCAGCATCAGACGCTGCTTGCAGCGGAAGGCGAGCGCGAAGGCGATCTGCCGGTCGTCGAGGCGCAACGAGAACACGACGCATCCCGCCGGGTTGCCAGGTGCGCAAGCCGCACTTTGCAGGAAGGTATCGAAGCGCGGGTCCGACAGTGCCGCAGACAACAGGCCGCGCTGCCCGCACCATTCGCGCTTGTCGGAAAGGCCCGCAGTGATCGCCTTGGCTATCGAGGCAGCATCTCGAACTTCCTCGAAGGAGATCGTTCCGCGCTCTTCCAGTCGTCGCATCTGCCTGCGGCGGTTCTTCTTGGCCTTGCCACTCTGTCGCTGCTCGAAACCGGAGCCCCCCTTCGCCAGCGTGATACAGGGCGCTCCTTGCTCGCATCGGGCGCGCGCCCCGAGGTGAACGATGAGTGGGCCGATCGTCGCGTCTGCTCGGACCCGTCTAAGCCGGACGATGTCTGGCCGCAGTGTGGTCAGGATATGCGCGTAGGCCTTCTGGAGTGAAGGCAATGCGGGTTCGGCCGCGTCGAGGAGCACGTCGCCGTACTGGGCGACCGGCTCTCCGATCCAGCTCACGGCAGTGCCGCCCATGCAGCGCTGCTCGACGAGTGGCCAGACCAGAACGAGACGCCCCGCGCGGCGTCCGGTGACGATGGCAAGCTTTCCCGGTTTCGCCTGGCCCACCTCGTCCAGGTGATACGCGCGGGCGAACAGCTCCACGAAAGCGTGCTGCTGGAAGACGTGATGGGCTTTACCCGACCGCTGAAAGAGATTGTCCCATTCCGGGCCAAGCCGGTGCAGCCCTTCGATCGTGTCGACGATCTCGAGATGCAAGCTCCCTGCGGAGGCCGCCGGACAGGCATCGAGGCGTCCTGCCGCCGGGGAGAGGTACACAGCCGGTCGCTCCACGATCCGTGGCGTTCCAAGAAAGGCGGCATGCGGGGATGCGTTCATGGCGTGTCGAGCCCGGCCGATGGCCTGTCGGTGGAACAACTTGGGATGGCGGAAGGAACAGGAGCAATTTGCATACCACCGCCGGCGGGGGCTATTTTCAGGGAGTAACTGGTCTCGATACGACGCCAGTGAGGTGAGGAGAGGCAAGAGTAGGCAGATGTACAACCTTGGTGGCCTGGCGGACGAAGCAGGCGCACGACTGAAGATGCGTGGCGAGACGATCTCAATCGCCGAGTCTGCGGCGGGAGGCCTGATCGCGTCTTCGCTACTGGCTGTGCCCGGAGCGTCGGCCTATTTCGTCGGCGGGGTGGTGGTCTACACGAGAGCCGCCCGGCGCGGGCTGGTCGGCATCACCGACGCGGACCTGGCAGGCTTTCGGCCGTCCACCGAGGCATACGCCATGCTTCTGGCACGCCGGATCAGGCAGCGGCAGGGCACTGTTTGGGGACTAGGCGAGACCGGCGCGACTGGTCCGACAGGCAACCGATACGGAGATGCTGCGGGCCATTGCTGCATTGCGGTTTCAGGCCCGCGCGAGGTCGTCGTCACTCTGGAGACCGGCAACGCCGACCGTGCGGAGAACATGCGCGCCTTCACGGCCAAAGCGTTGCAGACCCTGGTGGAAGCGCTGGGCACATAGGCGATTTCAAGCGTCCGCCAGCGCGCGGACGAGATCGACCAGCCCCTGCTGGGCGGCACGAGCCACCGGCGGGCGCTCACCTTTGCGCACGCCCGCCAGCACGTCTTCGCCGGCCAGCCAGCGGGCTTCAGCCGTTGGGTCGGGCAGCACGACGACGAGCGCTTGCTGCAGGTCGTACCCCACGTCCGACAGGCCGCGCGCCGCCAGTGCCGCACACATCAACGTGCGCACGACCTCTGCCGCGTTCGTGCCCGTGACGATCAGCGGAACGGGTTCGGCCGTGGCTGGATCGACCATCGCCTTGCGGCAAGCCTCCGCCGACATCGACAATACGGCCCGGCAGCCGAGGGGCCGTCCGGGATGGATCGAGCAGGCGTTGTCGATGAGCAGTGCGCACGGCTGCCGCTCGGCGCCGACGCCCGCCGAGCCAGGCAGCCTCGGACCGGTTCCGGATGCCCCTGCGGCCTCCGCCGCCTCGATCGTGGCCAGCGTCGGCACGCCCTGCCGTCCGGCGTTGGCCCGCATCCATTCGGCCACGCGGAACACCTCCGGCGCGGTGCAGGCGACCCGTTGCCAGCAGCACCAGCCGCAGCCCTTGCGGCAGGCATAGTCGAGACCCTTCACGTCGCGCGACATTGTTTTGTCGAGCAGAGCCTCGGCGCTGTCGGCGAGCCGTGAGGCGGGATTGTCGCGGCTGGCGTCGGCCAGGATGTCGTGCAGGGCGAGTACGATCGCGATCGCTTCGTCATCCGGTATCGGTTGGGGGAGTGGGCGCGCGAGCGCCTTACGTCCGCGCTCGAGAAGATCGCGGCGGAGCTTACGACGCTGCTGGCGGGGAAGCTGCATGGACACCATCGATCTGCCCGTTTTGCTGGGCCGGCGCGCCGGCTGGACGACCGCTTCTACCACGCGCGGAGCGGCTTGGAGACCATCAGTCCTTCCCGACGTCGGCTGGCCGCGCGTTCTTCATCCTGGCGTGCTGGCCGGATCGGCGGCGGCCCCTGAAGTGCCTCGGCCGAAGGATGGGCCGAAGAAGTGGATGATCTCGTAGGCCGAGATCGCGCCCATCGGCGGCTCGGCTCCCGGAGCAAGCTCCAGCACGCGGATCCGTGCACTCTGTCCTCTATCGGGATTGCCGATGGTCCGCGTTACTGCGCTCTGCGCCGCATCGACGACGATAAAGTGTGAAGCCCCTAGCTGACGGGCGCTCTCCGCTGCGCGCAGCAGCGTGTAGTTCTCGCGCTGGACGCTGTCTTCGATCCGCTTGTCGGAGGCATCGATGCGATAAAGGTTGCCGCTGATCCGCTCCGGCGCTCGCGGGTCCGATGCGGGCGCCAGTGCCGGAACGATGGCGGCGGCGGCAGGCAACGCGGGTAGGGCGTTCAACGACGGCAGGATCGTGCCTGTCGTCACGTCGATGGACCCGCCGTCCTGCGCGCACGCCGCGAGAAGCATGCTGCAGGCGGCAACCACCGATGTCCTGAAGTCGACCATGTCCCCATCTCCCGGCTCGTCGGCAGCCAGGCGCTCCGCCCGTCCCGAAACGCCTCCGAATCGGTGATCAGATTATCAGCGCGTCGCCTGCTCCGCGAAATGAGCCCGGTTTTTCCAGCGCGGAATTCTCTCGATACGCCGGGGCAACGTGGAAGCGATCCTTCGCTCATCGCTGCCGCATGGCGGCGGCCTTCAGCCGAGCTCGAGCTCGATCCACACCGGTGTATGGTCGGACGGCTTCTCCGCTCCGCGAGGTCCTTTGTCCACGTCGGCGGCCACCAGCAGGTCGGCTGCCTGCGGCGAGAGCAGCAGATGATCGATGCGGATGCCGTTGTTCCTCTGCCAGGCGCCGGCCTGATAGTCCCAGAACGAGTAGACGTCCGGCTCGGGATGGCACGTCCGGATCGCATCCGTCATGCCGAGCGCAAGGTACCGCCGCCAGGCAGCGCGGCTCTCGGGTTGGAACAGCGCGTCTTCGCTCCACTGCTGAGGGGCCTTGGCGTCGGCCGGCTCGGGGATGATGTTGTAGTCGCCCGCCAGCACGAGCGGTTCCTCGAGCGTAAGCAACTCGCTCATGTGCGCTTCGAGCCGATCCATCCAGCGGCACTTGTAGGCGAACTTGTCGGTGCCGATCGGATTGCCGTTGGGTAGGTAAATCGAGGCGACCCGAACCATGCGATCGCCGGCTGGCACAAGCGCCTCGATGTAGCGCGCCTGCTCGTCCGTGGGGTCTCCCGGCAGGCCGCGCCGCACGTCCTCCAGCGGCCGCAGTGAAAGGATGGCGACGCCGTTGAAGCCCTTTTGCCCATGAACGGCGACGTTATAGCCCAAGGCCTCGATCGGCGCGGCGGGAAAGCCCTCGTCGACCGACTTGATCTCCTGCAGGCACACGACATCGGGCCGCTGGGCCGCAAGCCAACCCTCCAGTTGCGCTATCCGTGCCTTTACCCCGTTGATATTCCATGTCGCGATCTTCATTCGGGGCCTTCGTCGTTCGTCCATCTACGCTGGGCACACTGGCAACGGCGCGGCTCTTGCTTGCACGCCACCGAGCGAAACCTTCGAGCAACTTTCGGGCTCGAACATGGTGCGCAAAGACCGTCGTGTGGGGTCCGGATGCTCGTCTCGTTAACGTCGTCTTAGTTGTGTTGGGTGTAGCGTCGGTACCAAGCATCTCTGGCAACAACTCCGCACCAGGATCGAGAGATGAGTCTTTCGTACTACGACACGGGACGCAAGCCGAGGCTGTTCCTCGCACGCCTCTGGATATGCGCGAACGTCGTTCTGGCATGTGCGATGAGCTTGTATTGGACGGTGTTCGCGGTTTCGGTCGGCGAGCCCTTCCGGTGGGCGATGCGCGACAGCCTGAGCCCGCAGCCGCAGCTGCTCGAGTTCCCCTACATGCTGTTGTGGTCGATGCCCCTCGTCTGCATGATGATCGGCTGGGCGGCGATGCAGTTGAGGCAGGAAGCCGTCGCGCGCATCGTAGGCGGCTATCCGACTGTGATGCTGGCTTTGATGATAAGCTGGTACAATCTTGCGCCGTCCCACTGGCATTAGGTCGTCGTCGGCCGCGATCGATATGTCGCTCTCACAGCGAGAAGCTCGTGCCGCAGCCGCACGAGCTTTGCGCGTTGGGGTTCTGCACCCGGAACGTCGCGCCCATCAGATCGTCGACGAAATCGATCTCCGACCCCTTGAGATAGTCTAGAGAGACTGGGTCGATGAGAAGGCGCGCGCCCTCCCGCTCGATCACCAGGTCGTCGGCTTCCGCCGCGCCGACAAGGTCGAACTTATATTGAAAGCCCGAGCAGCCGCCGCCTTCCACGCTGACGCGGAACAGCTTGTTCTGGCTTTCCTTTGCCGCAATCTGGTTGATGCGGAGAGCGGCCCGTTGGGTGAGTCCGACGGGAATGGTACCGACGCTGGGATCGACACTGGGATCGACACTGGGCTCGCTTACGTGGGACTGGGGCATGGGCATCACCGGTGCGAGGGAAAAGACAGCTTGGCGGGGAGGGGTTCCCGTTGCGAGCTGTCTTCTTAAGCTATATCCCCAACATAGGTGCGGATTCGAGTGGGGCCAAGGGCCGGGTGCGTGGCCTTTGCAGGCAGCAGCGACGTAAGGCACGCTGCATTCGGCCCCCAGTATGCAAAATTAGTGTGCGAAATTCGTTCGTGCATTTGTCGAAGGCATCCGACGAGGTCATGTCATGCCGCAGGCGGATGGAGCCCTACCGGCCTACGGAGCCGAGCTCGCCACCGGCGACCGCTCGCTTGCGAGCTATGCAGCAAGCCGCCTTCCGAGCCGCGGGCGCCTGATCGACGAGCCTGCCTGTCCCACCCGTAACCCTGTCCAGCGAGACCGCGACCGGGTACTGCATTCGACGGCCTTCCGCCGCCTGATGCACAAGACACAGGTGTTCCTCTATCACGAGGGCGACCACTATCGCACGCGACTGACCCACAGCTTGGAGGTGGCCCAGATTGCCCGCACGATCGCCCGCCAGTTGCGCCTCGACGAGGACCTGGCCGAGGCCCTGGCGCTGGCCCACGACCTCGGGCACCCCCCGTTCGGCCATGCCGGCGAGCGCGAGCTCGATGCGATCCTGCAACCGTGGGGCGGATTCGACCACAATGTGCAGAGCTTCCGCATCGTGACGCGGCTCGAGCGCAAATACGGCGCTTTCGATGGTCTCAACCTGTGCTGGGAGACTTTGGAAGGGCTGATCAAGCACAACGGGCCGCCGCTGGCCGCGCCCCAGGCGCAGGCGAACAAGCAACTGCTCCACGCCATCCGTCACTTCGAGGCGGCCATGCGCCTCGATCTGGATCGCCGCGCCTCGGGCGAGGCGCAGGTCGCCGCTGTCGCCGACGACATCGCGTGGATGACCCACGACATCGACGACGGTCTTCGCGCCGGTCTCGTCAAGGCGGAGGACCTGGCGGGCGTTCCCCTGGTGGTCGAGGTGCTGGCGGGCGTGCCGGTGGTTCGCGGCGAGGACGATGCGCGCCGCATCTACGAGGTGGTGCGCCGGCTCATCACCGTGCTCGTGCGCGACGTCGTGGGGGAATCGAGGGCGCGGCTCACAGTGCTCGATCCCGTCACGGCCGACGACATTCGCGGAGCCACAGGCGATGTCGTGGGTTTTTCCAGCAGCATGGCGGCCGAACTCGGGGTGCTGCGTCGTTTCCTGTTCGAGCGGCTCTACCGGCATCCCTCGGTGGAGCGTGACATGGCCCGCGCGCAGGCCGTGTTGCGTGATCTCATGGCCTGTTACATGGCCGATCCCGGCACGATGCCGCGGGCCTGGGCCGAGGACGCCCGCGCCCTCGACGACCGCCGCCGCGCCCGCCTCTTTGCCGACTTCGTCGCCGGCATGACCGACCGGTTTGCTATGAGCGAGCATAAGAGGGTGTGTGCGAAGGGGTAGGTGGCGAGTTCGCGGCGAGGCCGCGATCGGGTCCAGCCCCCAACCCCGCTGGCGGGACACCCGCCAGACCGCGCGCATTTTACGACTTGGGTCGGAAGGCGAGTGAGAGGAATTGGGGACAGCGCCCGAAGCACTGTGCAGGCGGCGCACATCAAGCCCGTGGCCAGCGAGGGGCTGGTTTCGGTGCGCAACAGCATCGCGCCGTCCCGCACGCAGCACTGGATGTTCGACCGCGGACTGTTCCCGATCGCCGACGATTTTCGTAGGCGAACTCTATTTGCGGATCGCGATCTTCGCTTCTTCGATGATCTCCTGCGGTGTGCTGATGATGGAGCGAAATGCTCCCTCGGTCTGCTCGCCGGTCATCGGGTCCAGGATCAGCTTCATGCGATCGGCTTCAGCCTTCAGCTCAGGAGAGGCAACGGCCGCCC
This sequence comes from Devosia equisanguinis, assembly GCA_945862355.1. GTDB lineage: Bacteria > Pseudomonadota > Alphaproteobacteria > Rhizobiales > Hyphomicrobiaceae > CAMDPA01. The sequence continues at coordinate 8,340 of CAMAYR010000168.1, forward strand.
AGAACGCTTTGCGCAGAGCGGCCACCCGTTCCGCTGGCACGCCCGGTGGTGCAGCGAAGGGGCGCGTAATCTCGCTGGCCCCGAAGATGAAGCCAATGATCTTGCGCTGCTTATCGTTGCTTGCGAGGTCGTAGACCACGGGCGCATTGCCGAACGCAGGATGTTTCGCCACCCCCATCTGCACGATCGGCACGTACTTGCCCGACTCGATCTCCTGCCGGTGCGGCCCCATCGCCACGGACGAATACAGTTCGCACATAGCGTCCAACTCGCCACTCTCCATTGCCAGGCGCACTTGTGCCGTTCCCTGGTAGCCGCTGATGATCTTCAGGCGGTAGCCGAGAATGTTGGCAAGTGCTGCCGGGTGCTGGAATGTCCCCGAGCTCGGGCCGGTCGCGCCGACGGTGATCTCCCGCGCTTTCGCATCCTGAATGCTGCGTATCCCCGACCTATCGGAGGCAATGCAGGAGGGCACGTCCTTTGAAGCGTTGCCGAGCCAATTCAGCTTGAGTGGATCCCACCGGGCACTTGCATTTCCCATCGCGGGCTCCAATGCGTGGGAGGGGAGCACGATGATGATGTGACTGCCGTCCTTCGGAGACACATTGTAGAGATAGTTGAGCGCGGTGAGCCCCCCGCCTCCCGGCATGTTCTGGGGAACAAAGCTCGGATTGCCGGGCAAATGCTTCACAAGGTGCCGCCCGAGCAAGCGGCCGTACGTGTCCACTCCACCGCCGACGCTGAAACCAATCAGCACCGTGAGGTTTCGCCCCTTGTAGAAGTTTGCGACTGCGTCGGTGGCAGCAGCCGGCAGGGTGAATTGCAAGGTGAAGAGCAGCCCGCACATAGCGGAGAGAAACGACTTTGCGATTAAACCCATACGGGAAAGCTCCCTAACCAAAGATCAACTGGACAGAAGGCTAGAGTAGCCCAGGGTAGGCTGCATGTGCGGCGGAAAAAGTGTGCGGCGGTGATAGTGTTGCGCGAAAGAAATAGGCAGCGGATGGCTACTGCCATCGGCCAGTTGCTGCGCATTCAATGTTGTTTGCGACCCGACGATCTATACGCGGCGAGGAAATCTTCGAGCGCCTTCAAGCTCGCCGGTGACATCTCGGAATCCGGATATGGCTCGGGCAGCCAGTGCCTGGGGTTTCCGCGAACCGGGATCGCCGTCGCGCCATCGAAGTTGACTTGCCGAAGGTGGGAAGCCGCGAAATGGATCGCGACGCCGATGCGCGGCCAGTCGGCCTGGTTCGGTTCCGAGGCATGGAACGTCTTGTTGTGATGGATCGACATCTGGCCGGCCACGAGGGGCATCTCGACAGCCAGGCTCTCGTTGACGTCGCGAATAGTCTGGCCACGCGACAGCATGTTGTTCGGTGCGCGTGTCTCCTCGTGCTGCACGAACTGCGTGCTGATGTGTGAGCCGGGTATGATGCGCATGCAGCCAGACAGGGTGGTGGCGTCTGTCAGGGCGATCCAGGCCGTGATCGAGTCCGGTGGATCGATCCCGTAGTAGACCGAATCCTGGTGCCACGAGATGAAACGGGGATCATGAGCGCTTTTGGCGAAGAACGAGGAGCCCCAACAGACGATGTCCGGGCCCACGAGATCCTCGATCGCATCAGCGAGACGGGGCAGACGGATCAGCTCCCACATCCATGGCACCGGCAGATGCGCCTTCATCCGGAATCGTCCCTGGGCACCGCCATTCGTGGCCGCCTCGAGCGCGAGATACTTGTCCCTGAACCTGATCGTCTCCTCCTGACTGAGGAGGTCGACCGGCCAGAGTGCGCCTGCGGATTTCCATTGTCCCAGTTGTTGGTTCGTCAATATGTTGTTCATGGCGACTCCGGGGCGGAGAGTTGACGCAGTGCCCGACAATGTCCAGCAAACGAAGCAGAAGAGCAACCGACATTCCCCAGGGCAATTTGGGGACCCAGGTAACTGGGTAGGCAGGTAATTGGGGACAGCCACGATTTTCGTTCGCCGTGCATGATCGCGGTGTGTGTGCAAGCGCGTGCGTTTCGAGGCAATTCCCCGGGCGTCCGTGTGCGCGTAAGCCCCTTCCCGGCAACCGCTGGCCAACAGATCCGTTCAGAGAACGTATTCGGCGCTTTCGGAAAACGTCTGGTGACGCCAGTTGTCAGGGGGGGGCACGCGGTGGGCGATGTCTGGAGCGACGCTGCGAGCCGTGCGTGGCATCCACGATCGGCAGCCGGTTGGATGGGGCGATGTAACAGCGAAAATGGAACATATGGAGGCGTTCTTGGGGCGGGATTGAATGGTGGCTGCCCCAATTTGCCCGTCGGCGGCGCCGACCTGATCAGCTTTCTCGATGTCGTCATTGGCAACCGAGCTCACCGGCGCAACCTCGATGGTTCCACGCTGCCCGGGTGCGCTGGGAAAGAAGGTCGAGGCGTGTCTGGAGCCCGCTGCACCCCTCCCAAATGTCTGGGACAACAATGCGTAAGCGCCGGCAGAAGCCTACAACGCTGCCATGTCTGTTGCAGACACCCGGCCGGCCGGTGAGTCTCGAGCCATTCTGGAGTCTACTTGGTGAAAGTCGGACGAAATGGTCACCGATACCCCCGTTCCTTGCAACCGTCGCCGAAAGAATGAGGCTCCAATGCTTTATAATACCTGCTTCCGTAACTCCGATCCGGTGGTGATGGCGTAAGGGTCTGGGTTGGTTTGCGAATCAGCTATTTCTCTTGTCGAGGGCGGCTCACTCGGCAGGTGATGGGATGCGAAGCTTCGAGATCGTGCAGTCGGACACCGACACGA
>CAMAYR010000169.1 GCA_945862355.1 Devosia equisanguinis
CCGTCCCGAATAAGCTGAATTGCGAAACAGGTGCTGTGCTTATACAGCAACGAATGGTGCGGTGCAACATTATTTGTGCATCGCAATGCTCATGACCGGCACAGCTCAGCCGGCAGGACGCGGCTCCGACCGCAGAAAACGATGTTAGCGCATTGATTTAATAATGTAAAACTTAAGCTAGACGTTGAGGCGATCGAGTAGCGATCTGTACTCGGTCGCATTCTGGTCGAAATTGAGGTCGGAGACGCGCATCGGACGGGCCAGAGCCAGCCCCTCCAGCGTCCGGCAGCGCGACAGCGCGACGTAGGTTTGCCCGTGCGCGAAGGTCCCTCTGCCGAGGTCGACGTACACCTTGTCGAGCGTCAAGCCCTGGCTCTTGTGGATCGTCAGCGCCCAGGCGAGGCGCAGCGGAAACTGCTTGAACGATCCAGCGATCGTCTCGACGATCTTGTTCTCCGCCTGGTCGAACGCATAGCGTCGGCTTTCCCAGGAGGCCGGCTCCAGCTCGTGCTCGCGCCCGCCGATGTCGATCCACACCCGACTGTCGGTCAGCCGCGAGATCCGTGCGATGGAGCCGTTGACCCACCGCCGTTCGGGATCGTTTCGCAGCAGGATCACCTTGGCGCCGGGCTTCAACACCAGCGTCTGGTCCGTCGGATGCGCACCCGTCGAGTACTCGCCGACGACGCTGGCCTGGTAGGCCTGGGGCGCACCCTTGAGCGCGTCGAGGTAGGCTAGATTGATGCGGCTAGCCGCTGCGTTGGTCGGCGTCAGGATGACGTAGGGGTCGCCTTCCTGCAGTGTGCGTACCGGGTTCACGCGGTCGTTGAGCATGGCCAGCTCCTCCTCGGAGGCTTGGCCCTCGCGAATGCTGTTGAGCAGCGACAACAGCCGCTGGTCGCGCTGCCGGAACACCTCCTCCAGCTCGAGCAGCATCGTCCCAGCGCCGTCCCGCAGCGCCGAGTGGTTGAAAAAGAAAGTTCCCCCGTGCACGTCCTCGAGGTGCCGTTCTATTTCCGCTTCCTGCACGACGGGCGGCAGCTGATGCATGTCGCCGAACAACAGCAGCCTGAGCCCACCGAACGGCTCGCGGGCGCGGCCGCGATTGAGGCGCAGCGCATGGTCGATCGCCCACATCAGGTCGGAGCGCACCATCGACACCTCGTCGATGATGAGCAACTCGAGCTTGCGCATCACCTTGCCGTTTCGGCTTCGACGGATGTCGTCGGGGCGGATGAGACGCGGCGGGAACCCGAAGAAGGAATGGATCGTCTGGCCACCGACGTTGACGGCTGCGAGCCCTGTCGGCGCCAGCACCACGCAACGGTCTCCGACCTCCCGCGCGAGGCATCTGAGCAGCGTCGACTTGCCGGTGCCGGCGCGGCCTGTGATGAACAGGTTGCCGCTGCCCTCCCGGACATGCTTCAGCGCCGCCTCGTACTCGGCCGTCGGCGTCACGCCTTCGGGCCAGGGGCCCGTCGATAGCGGCGCTGCGGAGGATGTCGCGGGCAAATTCAATTCGGCTCGAGGCTCCAGGCTCGGTCGCGGCAACAACTGCCATCGACCGCTACCCGCAGTGAGATAGCCGAATCTTTGCTGTCAGCCCAGCCCGATTGCTGCCCTAAGCGGACGCAGCTGGTCCTCGGTGATGCTGTCGGGCAGTGTGATCGGCGGGCGCGATTTCAAGATCAGCTCGGGCACAGCTTTCGGGCGCCCGCTCTCCTGATGCTCGTGGCGCACACGCAACGCGCTGATTTCGCTGAAAGGTACGATTTGCGAAGCCGTTGCCATGTCGTTCCGCCACATGATCTCCATCGTCCGCGCCTCGCGATCTATGGCGATGCTTCGGATGTTGCCTGGAAAATGATGCGTGTAGAAGAATAAGGCCGTGCACAAGAGGAACATTGCCAGCAGGAAGATCCAGATCGGCCACTTCATCTGCCTCAAAGATTCCGGATCGAAATATTGCGCGGCCATGAACGGAAGCAGCAGCCCGAGCAGCAATGGCGACAGCAACTGGAAGTCGATCGCTGCCCGTGGCGCGCCCTCGGCGTCCTCCCCGAGCTCGAGCACCATCCGATCCCCGGCCTTGAACACTTGCGACATTTCCAGCCCACCTGTCGAACGCGCTGTCTCCTCCCCGGCGCCGGGGAGTTGCGCCACTGCCCGACAAAGTTAGGGCGGGTACGGCTCAACTTCAGGCGATAATCTTGCTTGAAATCGTTTAACAATGCGGAAATATGACAGGGGCTTGGCCGATGATCGGCCCGGCGCGGGGCATCGCCATGCACCCCGCGCAACGCAGCGATCACGGCGAGCGTTTGAGCTTGTCGCCCGAGAAGTAGCGCGCTAGCAGGTTCGATCGACACTGCCTTGCAGTCCAGGGCCCGGCTTCCACGCGATCCCCATCCCGTTCCCGCGCTGGGCACAACCGTATCCGCCATTCCGACCACTGCAGGCCAAAGCCATGCTGCCGTACTATCTGGCAAGTGACGAGGATCGGCTTCGCGAGCCCCCACGCAGCGCACCATCGCCGACCGAGTTCTTGATGGTGCTGGGTTTCGTGAACGTGCTCGCGTTCGCCGGTTGGCAGGCATTGATCAACAACTTCGCGCGAGAGCAGGCCGGCTTTGGCTGGTTCGAGACGGGCCTGAACCAGTCGGTTCGGGAGATCCCGGGGCTTCTGGCGTTCACCGCGATCTTCTGGCTGTTGTGGATGCGCGAGCAGATGCTGGCCTATGCGAGCCTCGTGCTCGCCGCGTTCGGCATCGGAGTGGTCGGCTTCTTCCCCACTCTGGGCGGTATCCTGCTCACCACGCTGATCATGTCGATCGGCTTTCACTACTTCGAGACCGCCAGCCACTCGATGCAACTCCAACTGCTCCGCCGCGACGATGCGGCCGGAGAGATGGGACGCATCCATGGCGCGCAGTCGGCTGCACAGTTCACGGCCTTCGCCGCCGTATTCGGCCTGACGGCCTGGGCCGGCCTTGCCTCCTATACTGTGATGTTCGTGCTTATCGGCGCTGCGAGCCTAACGTTGACCTGGTTTGCCTTCCGGCGATTTCCCCGCTACGAGGCCCCGGTTCCCCAGCGCAAGGAAATCGTCCTGCGCCGCCGTTACGGGCTCTACTACGCGCTGACCTTCATGAGCGGAGCCAGGCGCCAGATCTTCGTGGCATTCGGCGCCTTTCTGCTCGTCGACCGCTTCGGCCTGAGCGTCGACAGGATCGCCCTGCTCTATCTCGTGACGGCTTTCGCCTCCGCGCTTCTCGCGCCGCGTATCGGCCGCTTGATCGTCCGTCTCGGGGAGCGCCGCACGATGATCCTCGAGAACACGATACTCGTCATGGTCTTCACCGGCTACGCGGTCACCGGGTCGGCCACCGTTGCCGCGCTGCTGTTCGTCGTCGACGGCGCCTCCACCTCGCTGATGATCGCACAGCGCACCTACATCCAGAAGATCGGCGATCCCGCCGACATGTCGTCGACCACGTCGGTGGCGTTCACCTTCAACCACATCGCCGCGGTGATCATTCCCGTCGTGTTCGGCGCCCTAGGCCACCGCGATCCCTCCATCATCTTCTGGCTCGGCACCTTGATCGCTGCCCTGTCGCTGATGCTGGCTTTCCTTGTTCCGCACGCCCCCGGCCCGGGGCGGGAGTGCGTCCTGCCCTGGTTTACGGCCTCCCCTACTGCCGCAGCACCCCCGGCAGCACTTGCTCAGCCGGCGGAGTAGCGTTGCGGCTGCGAACTGCGAGCGAAGTTGCGGTGGCGTGGCCGACCCGCTATGAGGTGGCGCAGAGCTGGGCAGGAACCGGCTTGAACAATCCAGTTTCCAGGTTTCCGCCGCACGAGCGCGCACGCGCGGATGCCGCGGTGTTCGGGCGGGAAGGCGGCATGGCGACCGTGGTGATGAAGTTTGGCGGCACTTCCGTCGCCAATGTCGAACGTATTCGCAACGCCGCGCAGCACGTCAAGCGCGAGGTGGATGCGGGCAATCAGGTTGCGGTCGTCGTATCGGCTATGTCCGGTGCGACCAACCAACTCGTCGCCTGGGTGCGCGAAGCCTCCCTGCTGCACGATGCGCGGGAGTACGATGCCGTCGTCGCCTCGGGCGAGCAGGTCACCGCCGGCCTGACCGCGATCGTGCTTCAATCCATGGGGATTTCGGCCCGCTCGTGGCAGGGCTGGCAGGTTCCCATCAAGACCAACAACGCGCACGGCTCGGCCCGGATAGCGGGGATCGAGGCAGGGGAGATCAAGCAGCGGGTGGCGGCCGGCGAGGTCGCGGTGGTCACCGGTTTCCAGGGCATCGAGCCCGAGCGTAACCGCATAGCGACGCTGGGGCGCGGCGGCTCGGATACCAGCGCCGTGGCGCTCGCCATCGCGCTCGAAGCCGACGTCTGCGACATCTACACCGATGTCGACGGCGTATACACCACCGACCCGCGCATCGTTCCGAAGGCGAGACGCCTGCCCAAGGTCTCCTATGAGGAGATGCTGGAGATGGCTTCTCTCGGCTCCAAGGTTCTACAGACACGCTCCGTCGAGCTTGCAATGGTCTACCGGATGCGGACCCGTGTGCTGTCGAGCTTCATGGACCCGACGGCGATCGAGCCGGTGAGCGGCGAGAGTTGGCAGGATATCGGCACCATCGTTTGCGACGAGGAAGAGATCGTGGAGAGCCAGGTCGTCAGTGGAATCGCCTACGCCAAGGACGAGGCCAAGGTCACCATTCTGAAGGTGGCTGATAAGCCGGGTGTTGCAGCCCGCATCTTCGGGCCGCTGGCCGAGGCCAACATCAACGTCGACATGATCGTCCAGAACGTCACGCCGGACGGCAAGTCGACGGACATGACCTTCACGGTCCAGGCCTCCGAGTTGCCCCGTGCGCTCGAGGTGCTGAAGGGGGCCAAGGCCGACATCGGCTACTTCGACGTCAAGTCGTCGGACGACGTGGTCAAGATATCGGTCATCGGCATCGGGATGCGCAGCCACGCCGGCGTCGCAGCCCTTATGTTCCAGGCGCTCGCTGAGAAGGGTATCAACATTCACGCGATCACCACCTCGGAGATCAAGATCAGCGTGTTGATCGACGCCGCCTATGCCGAGCTTGCCGTGCGCACCCTTCACACACTCTACGGCCTCGACAAGGATTGACGGTCGGGCCGCCCCACTTTCATGTGAGTATGGAGCATCGAGCGCAGCCGTCGGCAGAGACCGATTGGCGCCTCGCATGGCTCATTCCGGATCGGCAGGGTGCAAGTGACGGATCGGGAGCCCACGAAGGATCGCCGGACGGCACCGCCAAAGCGGCGGGCTGGCGGTGACCCGCGGGCTGCGCCGACCGAGCCGGCGCTTCGTGTGTTCATGCGCACCCTGCGCGAGATCCTGGACGAAGCCGGCGACGGCCAGTCCCGCCTCGACAAGATCGTCCGGCAGATCTCCGGCCTGATGGTCGCCGAGGTGTGCTCGATCTACTTCAAGCGCCAGGACGGCTCGCTCGAGCTGTTCGCGACCGAGGGCCTGAACCCTGCCGCAGTCCACCGCACGCTATTGAAGCGTGGCGAAGGCCTTGTTGGCCGCTGCGCCGAAATAGGTGTTCCGATCAACGAGCCGGATGCCCAGCAGCACCCGGCCTTCTCCTACCGGCCGGAAACTGGCGAGGAGATCTATCACTCGCTGTTGGCGGTTCCGATCCAGCGCGGAGGCGTCACACTGGGGGTGATCGTCGTCCAGAACAGGACGCTGCGGGTCTATTCCGAGGAGGACGTCGATGTCCTCCAGGCGGCCTCGATGGTCATTGCCGAGCAGGTCGTATCTGGCGCTGTCGCAGGCGTAGGCAGTGCGGTGGAGCTGTCGAAGTCGCTGGCGATGGTCGTCAAGGGCGAGCCCATCTCGGACGGTCTGGCGCTCGGCCATATCGTGCTGCATGAGCCGCGCGTAGCCGTCACCAATCTGCTCTCGGATGATCCCCAGGCTGAGTTGTCCCGGCTCGAGGTCGCGCAGAAGCGCCTCCACGGAATGCTCGACGACATGCTGAAGCAGGAGGCGATGTCTGCCGCCGGCGCGCACCGCGAGGTGCTCGAGGCCTATCAGATGTTCGCCAACGACAAGGGCTGGGTTCGTCGGATGCGGGCCGCGGTCGAGGAGGGGCTCACCGCGGAAGCCGCCGTCGAGCGCGTCCACAACGTCACACGCGCGCAGATGTTGCGGCAGAACGATCCCTTCTGGCGCGAGCGCCTGCGCGATCTCGACGATCTGTCCGACCGCCTGCTGCGCATTCTCGCCGGCCGCACGTCGGCGGCTGACGATCTCGCCTCGATGCCAGACGACGCCATCCTCGTCGCCCGCACCATGGGCCCCGCCGAACTCCTCGACTATGACCGCGCCAAGTTGCGCGGCCTGGTTATCGAGGACGGCAGCGGGCAGAGCCATGTCGCGATCGTCGCCCGCGCGCTGGGCATCGCTGCGATCGGCGGCGCGCACCGGATCATCGAGCGTGTATCGACCGGTGATCCCGCCATCGTCGATGCGGAGACCGGCGAGGTCCATCTGCGACCGCCGCCAGAGGTGATCCAGGCGTTCTCCGATCGCGTGCGCTTCCGGGCCCGGCGCCAGCAGCGCTACCAGAGCTTGCGCGATCGGCCCGCGGTAACAAGGGATGGCGCCCGCATCGAGTTGGGCATCAATGCCGGCCTTCTGGTCGACGTCGCTCATATCTACGAGGCCGGCGCCGATGGCATCGGGCTTTTTCGTACCGAGCTTCAGTTCATGGTGGCCCCGTCGCTGCCGCGCTTCGATGCCCAGGTGGCGCAGTATCGACAGGTGCTCGATGCCGCCGGCGGCAAGCGTGTCGTCTTTCGTGCGCTCGACGTCGGCGGCGACAAGGCGTTGCCCTACATTCGCCATCCCGCCGAGGACAACCCAGCTCTCGGCTGGCGAGCCATCCGCCTGCTGCTCGACCGCAGCGCACTGCTGCGCGTGCAATTGCGCGCGCTGCTCACCGCCGCGGCGGGCCGCGAGCTGAGCATCACGATGCCTATGGTGACGATGTCGGCCGAGGTCGATGCGGCCAGAGCCATAGTGGAGCGGGAGCAGGGCTGGATCCGCGCGCGCGGAGGCAGTGGTCCTTCGAGTATCCGGATCGGCGCGATGATCGAGGTCCCAGCGACGCTGTTCGACCTCGACGGCGTGATGCAGAAGTCGGACTTCGTGTCGGTTGGAAGCAACGACCTGCTGCAATTCCTGTTTGCCGCGGACCGCAGCAACCCGCGCGTCGCGAACCGCTACGATGCGCTGTCTCTCCCGGCCCTGCGCGCGCTACGCTCCATCGTGACCGCCGGCAGCCGGCTTGGCGTACCGGTTACCCTGTGCGGCGAGCTAGGCGGCCGTCCACTTGAGTGCATGGTATTGATCGGGCTCGGTTTTCGCTCGGTTTCCATGTCGCCGGCTTCGGTTGGCCCGATCAAGGCGATGATCCGCTCGCTCGATGCCTCTCGCTTAGCTGACCGCCTTGATGAGCTTATGATGGCCGGCGCGACCGACATTCGGGCCGAGATGAAGTCGTTCGCGGAGAGCGACAGCGTCGAGCTGTGACGTCGGTCAGGCCTGCTTGCACAGGTTTGTGATCCCGGCCGCGTTGGATTGCCACGAACGCCGTGCAAGGTGACGGTATCCGAATCGACCAGGGGGCCTGGCCACCTATGAGCCTCAGCCGGAACGACAGTGCACCCGAGCGGGAGCCGCGCAAACCCTCGCGATCCGAAGCCGACATGCGGACCGCGCCTGATCCGTTCGCAGCCGTCTTGCCCGCTCTCTCTGCGCTGGGTGCGATCGCGTCGATCGCCGCCATAAACTGGGTGGGCCAGGAGCGAACGGCAGACCGATCGCGCAGCCGCCGCAAGGCCGGCATGGCGCTACGCGATCTGGAAAGCTGCTGCCTGGGACTGCAGGAGATCTTCAAGCGCTTTCAGCGCCATCCCAAGCTGTTCACCGGTGAGGGGGCACCTGCCGCGCCGATGAAGTTCGGTGTTCACGGCTCGCGCGTCGATCCCGATGCCGCAAGGATCTATCAGCAGATAGTGACGGACGTGGCCAGCATGTTGGTTCTTGCCGCGCACAATAGCTTCGAGGCGATGTCGTCCATCGAGGATGGCGAGATAGACGCGCCGGAGGCGGTCTTCTTCGGCTTCGGTGAGCAGCAGGAGCGGTTGAACAAGCTCATTCAGAGCCGCGCTACGCTCAAATTGACGGTCGATACCGGTGTCGATATCGCCGAAAAGCTGGCCGGCCTCGTGCGTGAGCTGAAGAAGCACAGGATCGAGTAGTCAAGGCGAGCGGAAGCCGCCGCTCGTGCACGGGAGCACAGCGGCCAGCATCACGACCACCGCTGCCACGCGGCGCGTTTAGGATCGCGACGACGGTTGCCGATATGAATCGCTCAGCGCGTCGGCACCGGCTTCTCGCCGCGGTAGTCGTAGAACCCGCGCTTCGTCTTGCGGCCGAGCCAGCCCGCCTCGACGTATTTCACCAGCAGCGGACATGGCCGGTACTTGCTGTCCGCCAGCCCCTCGTACAGCACCTGCATCACCGACAGGCACGTGTCGAGACCGATGAAGTCGGCGAGCTCGAGCGGTCCCATCGGATGATTGGCGCCGAGCCGCATCGACTTGTCGATGGCCTCCACCGTGCCGACGCCCTCGTAGAGAGTATAGATCGCCTCGTTGATCATCGGCAGCAGGATGCGGTTGACGATAAAAGCCGGGAAGTCCTCGGAGACGGCAATGTTCTTGCCCAGGCTCTGCACGAAGCGCCGAGCCAGCGCGAACGTCTTCTCCTCCGTGGCGATGCCGCGGATCAGCTCGACGAGCTGCATCACCGGCACGGGATTCATGAAGTGCATGCCGATGAACTTCTCGGGACGATCCGTCGAGGCAGCAAGCCGCGTGATCGAGATCGACGATGTGTTAGAGGCCACCATCGCGTCGGGCTTCAGCGACGGGCACAGCCCCGCGAAGATCTTGCGCTTGATCGCCTCGTCCTCGGTTGCGGCCTCGATGACGAGATCGCAGTTCTTGAAGTCCTCGAACGTTGCGGCGAACTTGATCCGCCCTACGGCAGTCTTCGCATCGCTGTCAGTGACGGCGCCGCGGGACACTTGCCGCCCGAGATTGCGCTCGATCTGCCCCAGCGCCTGGTCGAACCGCTCCTTGGCGAGGTCGTTGATCAGCACGTCGTATCCGGCTAGCGCGATCACGTGCGCGATCCCGCTTCCCATCTGACCGGCGCCGACGATGCCGACGCACACCACCTCGGGGATTGGAAGGCTCTGCTCATCTTCTTTGGTCGTGACGTGCGCGTTCATCTGTTTCGATCCTGATCGAGGTATGGTGCCGCCGAGGGCCCGGTCGGTGCGACCGTTGTTCTGTGGACCTCGCGGTCCCGCTCTCGGCGCAGTGTTCTGACCCGCTACTATTTGCCGGCCTTGGCGAGTTCCGCCTCGAGCTCGGGCACCAATTGGAAGAGATCGCCGACCAGTCCGTAGTCGGCGACCTGGAAGATCGGTGCCTCGCCGTCCTTGTTGATGGCGACGATGACTTTCGAATCCTTCATGCCGGCCAGATGCTGGATCGCGCCGGAGATGCCGACGGCGACATACAGTTCCGGTGCCACCACCTTACCCGTCTGGCCCACCTGATAGTCGTTGGGCACGAAGCCAGCGTCGACGGCGGCGCGGCTCGCCCCGACAGCAGCGCCGAGCCGATCGGCCAGCGGCTCGATCAGCTTCTTGAAATTTTCGCCGGATTGCATGCCGCGGCCACCCGAGACGATGACCCGCGCCGCAGTCAGCTCCGGCCGCTCGAGCTTGGCGATCTCTGCCCGCTCGAACTTGGAGATGCCGAGGGCAGGCCCGGATGCGACGCTCTCGATCGGCGCGGCGTCGCCGCTGCGGGCAGGCGCGGCGGCGAACGACGCGGTCCTCACCGTCACGACCATCTTGGCGTCGGCCGACTTCACGGTCTGGACAGCGTTTCCAGCGTAGATTGGCCTTTCGAACGTATCGGGCGCCACGACCTTGATGATGTCCGAGATCTGCATCACGTCGAGCAGCGCTGCGACCCGCGGCAGGGTGTTCTTGCCTCTGGCGGTCGAAGGCGCGACGAGCGCTTCATAGCCCGACATCATCGGCACGATCAGCGCTGCAACTTCCTCGGCCAGATGAGCGGCCAGGTGCGGCCCCTCGGCCAGCAACACTTTCGCGACGCCGTCGAGCTTGGCCGCTGCCTCGGCAGCGCCGCGCGCGGCGCCACCAACCACCAGGACATGCACCTCAGGCCCGATGGCCAGCGCAGCGGTCAACGCCTTCTCGGTCGTATTGGAAACAGCACTCTCGGTGTGCTCTGCGAGCAGGAGAACAGCCATCAGATAACTCCCGCCTCGTTCCTGAGCTTGGCAACGAGCTCCGCCACGTCCTTTACTTTGACGCCGGCCTTGCGCGACGCCGGCTCGACGGTCTTGAGCACCGCGAGCCGCGGCGTCACGTCCACGCCGAGATCGGCCGGCTTCTTGATGTCGAGAGGCTTCTTCTTGGCCTTCATGATGTTCGGCAGCGATGCGTAGCGCGGCGTATTGAGCCGCAGATCGGCCGTCACCACGGCTGGCAAGTTCAGCGATACCGTCTCCAGCCCGCCGTCCACTTCCCGCGTCACGACGGCTTTGCCGTCGGCAACCTCGATCTTGGAGGCGAAAGTCGCTTGCGACCAACCTGTCAGCGCGGCCAGCATCTGCCCTGTCTGGTTGCAATCATCGTCGATCGCCTGTTTGCCCAGGATGACCAGACCGGGTTGCTCGGCCTTCACGATCGCGGCCAGTAGTTTCGCAACGGCCAATGGCTCGATCGTTGCGGCGTCGTCGGTCTCCACGAGAAGCCCGCGATCAGCCCCCATCGCCAGCGCTGTGCGGATG
>CAMAYR010000170.1 GCA_945862355.1 Devosia equisanguinis
CCAGCGTCGCAGTGCCAGCCGCCGGGGCGTGTCGCCCCCGCGAAGTGCGAAGCCTGCGCGCTTTCGCCCTTCTGCCACCGGCCACCCCGATCCAGCCACTTGCAAAGCAGCCAGCCGAACGGTGCGCAAAGTCACCGATTCAGGTATTAAGGTCAACAATTATGTTTTTGAATTATTCTAGTTCGACAAAGCAAATTGGCCCGCCCTCATTGAACGGATACTGGTGCACGTTTGATTTCCATCAATGATGCTTTTGCAATGCGCGACGGTAGCTCTCGTCAGACCCCGGCGCGCGCTTACAGGCGCAACACTACGCGATGTTGCGCCGTGTCGGGTTGCTCGCGGGCGAAAGAAGACTCGGCTCAGCCGCGCAGGAGAAGCGCGCGTGACACAGTGGCGGCAGAGGTTTTTGAACGAGGCTTGGTGCGCTGGCGCAAACGCTGCTGGGCCATGTCGGCGAGCGTGTGCTGATCGAGAACGGAAATGAAGGCTTCCATCGCGTCGTCGAAGATCGCGTTGAGTTGCGGCCTGGCGCTGCGTGTCCGCCTTTTACCCGCCTCCACCTCGACCTCGGTTGCCTCGATGCTGCGCACGACCTCACCGATACGAATATCAGCGGCGGGACTGGAGAGGCGGACGCCGCCATTGCGCCCCCTGACCGCCTCGAGGAAGCCGGCGTGCGACAGGATATGCACGATCTTGAAGACGTTGAGCGGGGTAATGTCGAGGCGCTCGGCGATATCGGCAGTCTTGACGAGCGTGCCCTCTGCCGCGGCGCAGTCGACTAGAATCCTGATGGCGTGGCTCGTTGTCTTCGTCAGACGCATGGTCTATCCTTCGCTTTTCAGTCAAGTATAGCGAACTCGCGCCATCTTGCGATAGCCCCACGAACCGATGCAAAGAACGGCTACGCGGGGGAGTTGTCCCCGATACTCGCAGCGAAGCGGTCGGGCGGGCCCGCCGCTACCGGTCAGGCCGTGCGCGGCGGTGGATGGCAGCGTGATGGAAACGAGAGGGGGCAGACGGGCCACGCCCCTCACGATTTCCTCGCACCCGGCGCGATCAGACGCGCTCGACGATGCTCAACCCCCGCACGCGGTCGATGAGGTAGAACAAGCCACGCTCATCGACCGTGATGTCGTTGCTCGACACGCGGCTCTGGCCGGGCTGCAGATCCGGCATGAACCACGCGACCTCCTTGGGTGCCTGCGGGTTCTTGATGTCGATGATGCGCATACCCTGTGCGAACCAGGCGAATGGGATCTCGGTGCCGAGCACCTTCTCGCAGGGCTGGTGGCAACCAGTCATCGTGGGCGCGGGCTTGCCGGCGATGCCCTCCACCTGGAAGCTCGATACGGGCACCGGATTGCGCTCGTCGGTGATGTCGACCATCCACATGAACGCGGCGGTCTCGGTTTCGGACCGGAACACGTCCTCGTCGGCCACGAGCAAGTAGCGACGTCCGTTGATCTCGTAGGGCAACGGCAAGGCAGTGTGCGTGGGACAGGTGAATGGCGGCGACCAATCGAGGCCCGACACGAATTTCGGCTTCGTCATGTCGGAGATGTCGAGGATCGCGAAGCCGGCGAGCCAGCAACTCGTGTAGAGGCGATTGCCCATGCGCAATGGATGATGGACGCGGTGGGCCGACTTGTCCCAGGTCGCCTTCTCGCCGCCCGCCGTGTGCTGGCCCGGAAGCCACCAGCGACCCACTTCCTCGGGGCGGGAGGGCTCCTTCAGATCCATGATCATCATGATGTTGCCGACGTAGCCGTCGACGGTGGGTGACATGTAGACATGGCGGCCGTCGAAATCGAAACGGTGCACGCCGATGCCACCGGTCACCTCCCAGCGCTTCATTTGACGCGGCGCGGTCGGCGTCGACACATCCCAGATGCCGATCCCGCCTTTCCAGTCAGCGGGGATCGGGCTCGAGTCGACGCGGTTGACCTCGTGGTTGACGATCATCACCCCGTTCGACACGCGCACCTTGTGGGAGTGCGTGCCGCCAGCGACCTCGAGCTTGGCGAGAAGGCGCGGGTTCTTCGGATCGCGGACGTCGACCACCGAGGTGCCGTGCGGCGCCCGCATATGGCCGATGTAGGCGATGCCGTTGTCGACCACCACCTGTCCGCCACCTGGGCAATCGAAAAACCCGGCCTGCCTTAGTCCCTTGCCCGATGGCATGTGCGCTCTCCCGAAATCATTCTTGCTCGTCGGGGAGCTTACTACGACGCCGAGCGGATTCCACATCAGAGTGCCCCCGCAGCGGCTCAGCAGCCACGGCGGGGTGCAGGTTGTATCCGCGTACTCAGCGACGGCGGCCATTCTCGAACACGCGGCTCCAGTACTCCTCGACATCGCACTTGTTGCGGAAGTTGAGTTGGCTCGCCGGCGTGCCGGTGTCGCGCTTGCACAAGCCGTTGTGGTCGACGGAATGGGCCCGGCCATAAAAGCGTGCGCCGGTATGCTTTTGCTGGGGCTTCTTGTAGCCGCGGCCCTGGGCGGAAACCTCGAGAGGGGCGAGCGCTACGATGGAAACGGCGGCGGCGAGGATGGCGAGGGTCGTCTTCATGGCTGGGCTCCCGTGGCACTGGTGCTTGATCCAAGTTCTCCGGTCGCGCCGGAACTTGGTGATGAACTTGATGATCAAGCTATCCGCTGGTCACCTTCGACGCTGTTCCCGAGGTGACAGGAGATACGATTTGGCTTCCTCGACTTGGCTTCTTCGACCAAAGAACGCTCCGGCATGATGAAGGGTCACGCGCAGGTATCAGTCGAACCCGCGCAGGCAGAGGTCTTCAGGTAGGGATCAGTCCTCGCCCGCGCTGCCACGGTCATCCTGCCGGCGCCAGAACTCCTCTACGTCGCAGGAATTTCGGAAGTCCAAGGAAGAGAGCGGCGTGCCGGTGTCACGTTGGCACAGGCCTTCCTGGCCTATCGACGCACGCGGCCTGGCCCGGGTTGCCCGCAGCATACGACCGCTGGCCGTGGCCGCCGCCTTTGCCGGCTTCGCCGGCTTGACGGCGACAGCGCGGCTCCCGCCCGACTTGTCGACGGCCTTGGCGGCCACAGACGGCAGCGCGAATACGGCGACGAGCACCGCGACGAACGTGGGCCGCGCTGCAACGTGATTCAACGCCAGCCGAAGCTGCCGCGCTCGTTCATCCGATTCCAGAACTCCTCGACATCGCAGCGGTTGCGGAAGTTGAGGTCGGAAGTCGCCGTCCCCGTATCGCGCTGACACAGGCCGTTGGAAGCGACGGAGGCCGGACGCTGGTAGACCCGATAGTGCTTTTTGGGGTTCTTCTTGCGGTAGCCGCGGTTCTGAGCCGAGGCGTCGTCGGGGGCCATCCAGACGAACGACAGTGCGAAGGCAAGTGCAACGATGATCGGTTTCATGATCCTTCTCCGTTGGTGAATGGGAAGAAGCTTGGGGCCATGATCGCGCGAATGGCCCAGGATCGAAACACAAAACTAAGTGACCAGCAGCCACTGATCTGTTCGGCTCGAAACCAGGGCTCGGTTGCAAAGTCCAGGAAAGCCCCATCCGGTCAGCCAAGCACCAGTCATCACAGCGAGCCCTGCATCCCGCGCACGAAGTCCATGAGGCCCAAGAGGCGCTCGCGCTTCAGTCGCTCGGCGGCGAGGATCGCCATCAGGCTGGTGCTCGAGACATCGAGATCAGCGTTGATCACGACGTAGTCGTATTCGGGCCAGTGGCTGATCTCGGCGGAGGCTGCCGACATCCGCCGCGCTACCACCTCCGCGCTGTCCTGGCCGCGCGATGAGAGGCGGGCTGCAAGATCCTTGGCCGAGGGCGGCAGGATGAATACCCGGACAAGATCCTGTGGCAGCTTCTCGGCGAGTTGCTGGGCGCCTTGCCAATCGATGTCGAAAAGCACGTCGCGGCCAGCCTCGATGGCAGCCTCCACCGGTGCGCGTGGGGTGCCGTAGTAGTTGTCGAAGACACAGGCCCACTCGAGCAGATCGCCGGTCTCGCGCATGGCCAAAAAGCGCGGCTCGTCGATGAAGTTGTAGTCGCGGCCGTCGATCTCGCCCGGACGCGGCGGGCGCGTCGTCACCGAGATCGACATCGCGATCCGAGGATCATTGGCCAGCAGACGGCGCGCAAGCGTCGTCTTGCCAGCGCCAGAGGGCGAGGACAGAACGAGGAGAAGTCCGCGGCGCTGGATGGCGCTGTTTTGCTCGGCGGTGTCGGTCATGCTGAAAAATCGGGTATTAGTGTCGGGTGTCGGGTGTTGGCGAGAGCCTCTGTGGGAACCCAGTGTCGGCGCTTGCCCCTTGATTCTGGCCGCCTTACCTTACTCGATATTCTGCACCTGCTCGCGTAGCTGATCGATCACCGCTTTAAGTGCGAGGCCTGCGCGCGTGATATCCGGCGCGTTGGCCTTGGAGCACAAGGTATTCGCCTCGCGGTTGAACTCCTGGGCGAGAAACTCGAGCTTGCGACCGATGGGCTCGGGCGATGCCAGAAGCTCGCGCGCGGCGGCGACGTGGGAGCCGAGCCGCTGCACCTCCTCCTGGATATCCGCCTTGGTCGCGATCAGGGCTGCCTCCTGGTGCAGGCGCGCGGGATCGAGGGCGGAGGCGGCCTCCATGAGCCTTGCGACCTGATCGGCGAGGCGCTGCCGGATTGCTTCGACGCTACGAGCAGGCGAGGCGGCGGCGGTCGAGGTGAGCTGCTCGATCTGGCCGAGTTGGTCGGCGAGCACGGAGGCCAGCCGGCCACCCTCGGTGGCGCGCGCCTCGATCAGCGCCTCGAGCGCCCGCTCGAAGCTCGATGCCAGAGCTTTGGCCAAGGCCTCGTCATCGGCCAACTCCGTCGTCTCGGCGACCTCCAGAACGCCGCGGACGGCGAGCAGCGCTTCGAGGGATGGCGGCGCGGCTCGCGTCAGTTCGCGCGCGCGGTCGGCGGCGGCGACAACCTGCATCAATGCGGCCTCGTTCAAGCGGATGGCCGCGCCCCCCGCCTCCCGGCTCAAGCTCAGGGTGGCGCTGACATTGCCACGAGAAAGGCGCTTCTGGGCCGCCTCCCGCAGCCTTGGCTCGAGCGCATCGAGCCCCGGCGGCAGGCGAAAGCGCAGGTCGAGGCCCCGGCCGTTGACCGAACGCACCTCCCAATGCCAGCGGGCCGGCGCCAGTGCACCCTCGGTGCGCGCGAAGCCGGTCATGCTCCTGATCGTCATTATGCTCGGCCGGCCTCTCGTTGCAGATTGTCTGCCGCGGCAATAGCGGGAACGACCGGCTTCGTCTAGGCGAAGAGCGCCTTTACCTCCTCTGGGATCGGGAACGGCTTCAGCTTACCCGACTCCGGATCGCGGCCAACCAGCACGCGGCGCTCGTTGCACTCGATGGCTATCTCTTCACCGCGCTTCAGGCGATATTCGATGTCGAAGCTGGTGCGGCCGAACTTCACGATCTCGGTCTCGACGACGACGATCTCGCCATAGGTCGAGGGCTTCATGAAGCGGGCCTTGGTCTCGAGCAGGGGCCAGCCAGTGAGGCCGTAGCGCGCCAGAAGCTCCTTCTTGGGAAGGCCGACGCTGGCGAAATGATGCATGAGGCCTGAATCGAACCAGGTGAAGTAGTTGGGAAAGTAGACGATGTCCGCTGGGTCGCAGTCGCCCCACTCGATCTCGACGTTGCGTCTGGAAATTTTCATAGCCACTTTCTCACCTCGTCACGCCCACTCGCCGCCGTTGCCGCCCGATTTGCTGCGCTTGGTGCCGCGGGTGGCGAACCGCACGGCCTCCTCTGCGGCGCGCACCACGGCTTTCGCCTTGTTGATGCATTCCTGCTGCTCGTTCTCCGGCTGGCTGTCATAGACGATGCCGGCGCCCGCCTGAACGTGCATCACGCCATCCTTCACGAGCGCGGTGCGCAGCACGATACAGGTATCCATCTGGCCATTTGCCGAGAAGTAGCCGACGCAGCCCGCGTAGGGACCGCGCTTGTGCCTCTCGAGCTCGTCGATGATCTGCATCGCCCGCACCTTCGGCGCGCCGGACACTGTGCCGGCCGGGAAGCCCGCCAAGAGCGCGTCGATCACGTCGTGATCTGAGCGCAGGCGTCCGGCAACGTTCGACACGATGTGCATGACGTGGCTGTAGCGCTCGATGAAGAACTTCTCGGTCACCTCAACGGAGCCGATCTCGGCGACCCGGCCGACATCGTTGCGGCCCAGATCGAGCAGCATCAGGTGCTCGGCGCGCTCCTTGGGATCAGTCAGCAGAGCTTCCGCCAATGCCTCGTCGGCCTGCACCGTCTCGCCGCGGGGACGCGTGCCTGCCAGCGGACGGATCGTGACTTCCCCTTCGCGGACGCGGACGAGGATCTCCGGGCTCGAGCCGACGAGGGCGAAGCCACCGAGATCGAGGTGGTACAGGAACGGCGAAGGATTGGTCCGGCGCAGCGCGCGATAAAGGGTGAAAGGCGGCAGCGTGAACGGCGTGGAGAAACGCTGAGAAAGCACGATCTGAAAGGCGTCGCCGGCGCGGATGTACTCCTTCGCCTTGGCGACCATGCGCGTGAAGTCGGCCGGTGCCGTGTTGGACACGGGCTCGGCAACCGGCAAGCGCACGGCAGCGGTGGTCGTGGCGCCATGGGGGATGGGAGCCTCGAGTGCGTCGACGATGGCCTTCAAGCGTTTTTGTGCCGCTGCGTAGGCCTTTTGGGCCGTCTGCCTCGACGACGGCCGCACCGGCGTCACGACCGTCATCTCGTCCTTCACGTTGTCGAAAATGATGACGACGGTGGGCCGCACCAGGATCATGTCCGGTACGCCGAGAACATCGGGCGGCGTATCAGGCAGGTGCTCGACGAGACGGACGGTGTCGTAGCCCATGTAGCCGAAAACGCCGGCCGCCATCGGGGGCAGTCCCTCGGGCAGATCCATGGCGGATTCGGCGAGCAGCGCACGCAGAGAGGCAAGCGTCGCGCCGAGGGCCGGCTTGAATGCGTCCGGCCGCTTGTCAGGCGTGCGGTTGATCTCGGCATTGTCGCCGTTCGCCCGCCAGACGATGTCGGGGGCGAGACCGATGATCGAGTAGCGGCCGCGCGCGGCGCCGCCTTCGACCGATTCAAGTAGCAAGCTCATGGGCTTGCCGTGCGCCACCTTGAGGTAGACTGAGACGGGCGTCTCCAAGTCCGAGACGAGCCGCGTCCAGGCTACCTGGGCCACGCCGTCGCCGTAGCGCCGGGCGAATGCATCGATTGCCGGCTCTATCTCCATGACGGCTGCCCTGCGCGCGTGGGTGCTCACGATTGGACCCGGCTCATCGTAGTTGAAATTCACTGCTGCAGCATCGGTCTGGCCGACACCTGCTGCTGTTGGATCGCACAAAATCGCGGCCTGGTCCCGCTTCCACTCGCCGCAGCCTTCGCCGTCATCCCGTCTCAGCCGCTTCCAGCCGCTCGATCGCATGGCGAAAGCGCACGGTGCCGGCGTCAACCGAAAGCACTACCGGCGATAGGGGGCGAGGGGCGCGCTCGATGCTGCGCTGCTGGGCCTCGATGACCGGGGCGTCCTCGATCTCGAAGGCATACCGGCGCTGCGCGGCGATCTTCTCCTGGATCTCGCGGTTGACGGCAGGGTCCGTCGTACGAAGGCCGAACCGCACGGCGGTGAAGAAATAGTGCGTCGAGCGCGTTGTCTCTGGTGTCAGCATGTGGAGCGCGTGCAGCCCGGTTCCGGTTTCCCATGGCGCCCCGATCTCGCAAATGCCGGTCAGCAGGTTGAGAGTGCTCGGCGCCATCCACCGCATGCGGGTGAAGACGTCGACCCGCTCCGGGTGATCGGGCCATTGCATGGCAGAACGGCCGGGCGGACGGGCATTCGTTGCAAGGCGGGTGACGAGTATGTCGCCGCCGTCCTGATCGACATCGACGGTGGACCCGATCGTATCGGCATTGCCGAGCGTGCCGGCATGCAGATAGCTGGTGTGGGAAAGATCGAGAAGGTTATCAACGATCAGCTTGTAGTTTGCCTCGATGCGAATGTAGTCGAGCCTGGTCACGCAGTGCTCCGGCACATCGTCGAGCACTTTGAAGTTCGGAACGAGTGCAGGATCGGCCGGCCCGTCGCCCAACCAGACCCAGATCGCCTGATGGCGCTCGACGACCGGCCAACTGGCCACCCTAGCGCGGGTGGGGATTTGCCGCGCACCGTGCGGGTTCAGCACACAGGCCCCGGTCGCATCGAACTCGAGGCCGTGATAGGCGCACCGCAGCCGGTCGCCGGGAAGCAACCGACCCTGGCTCAGCGGCGCGAAGCGATGCGGGCAGCGGTCCTCCAGCACTGCCGGCGTGCCGTCCACTTTGCGGAACAACACGACTGGCTCGTCCAGGATCGATCGTGCGAGAATGCCAGCCGGCGCGAGATCGGCCGACCAGCAAGCCATGTACCAGGCGTTGCGGATGAAGCGACCTGCGAGCAGGTCCTGCTTGGAGGTCCTGAGATCGCCGCGCAACGAATCGCCGGGCATCGACACCTCTCCGCCGCGAACTCTACTGGACGGGTTTCAGGCCCAGCGCCTTGCCCGTCGCTTCCGCTGTGCGGCGCTGGCTATCGATGGCCTTGGTGAACTCCGCAGTATCGCCGGGCACGACGACGGTTCCGCCTGACGTGAGCCGCTCTGCGATCTTCGGGTCCTTGAGAACCTCGATCACGTCCGTCACGATCCGCTTACGCGCCTCCGCCGACACGTTCGGCATCCCGTGGATGCCGACGAGCCCGTCGAACTCGAGTGCGGGAAAGCCAGCCTCGCGGGCGGTTGGAACGCCAGGCAATATCTGCTCGAAGCGCGTGCTGTTGTTCAGCGCTATGACCTTGACCTTGCCGCCGAGCACTGCCGGACGTACCGTCGCAAAGGCCGACGAGTAGACCTGAATGCGGTTCTCGCCAAGATCGTTCACGGCCTGATTGAGGTCGCGATAGGGCACCTTGGCCATGTCGATCCCGCTCAGCTTGACGAATGAGCTGAACTGGAAGTCGTTGAGCCCGGTTACGGCCGACCAGTTCATCTTGCCGGGCTCCTTGCGGGCCTTCGCGACGAGTTCCTGCAGCGAATTGATGCCGAGCGAGGTCGGTACGCTGATGGCAACCACGGTGACGGTCGTGCGGACGATCGGAATGATGTCCTTGGCGTTGTAGGGAATCGACGTGCGCGTCCAGGGGTGGGCCGTGTAGGAAGCCGTCGGGCCGAAGAACAGGGTATGGTCATCGTTGGCGCTCAGGAATGCGGTGATGCCGACGAGGCCGTCACCGCCAGCACGGTTCTCCACGATTACGGGGTGCCCCCACTTCCCCTGCAGGCGCTCGGACAACAGGCGTGCCGTGATGTCGGCGCCGGAACTCGGCCCCAACGGCACAACGAACTTTACGGTGCGCGCCGGCCAGCCCTGCGCCGCGGCGCCCCCTACCGGGGCGACTACTGCGGCAAAGACTGGGGCAACGACCAGGAGCGCGAACGCCCCCGCGACTGCGCGAAACAACGAGATCATGCCTGCTGTCCTCCCTGGCGCCTCTGTGGGCATACGGATTGGGCATACGGATTGGGCCTATGCTGAGCACACCTCTCAGCCGACGGCCCGATCCAGCCGGCCTTGAGCCGCACTCCGGCCCGGAAATGCCGTGCAGACCAAATCTGACACCGAGCAGCAATTTCGGCAATCGGCCGTTTTCCAATGTGCGCGGATATAACGCGAATGTGCGCACAATACTTCCCGGCTACCGGTGCACTACCGCGCGGTGCCACGTGGCACCGCGCCAGAATCAGCGCTGGTCGCTCGTCGTCTCTCCCGTCGTCCGCTTGAACAGCGTATCGTTGATACGAACCCCGTAGCGCTCGCGCAGCGCCAGGACATAGGCCTGTACAGCGTCCTGCTGCATCTGCGTTCGCAGTTGCGTCTGGATCTGCTCGAGCTGCTCCTTGGTGGCCGGCACAGGCTTCGCGATCTCGACGAGGCGGAACACGACACGCTCACCGCCCTTGCCCGTATCGACGGAGGCACGGGCGCCAAGTCCGAGGCCGAACGCACGCTGGACAGCGGCGACGGGTATGTCTGCCTCTGTGCCGAAACGCTTGAATGGCTTGGAGGTCTGCAGCGTCGCGCCGACCTCCTTGGCGAGGGCCGTAAGCGTCTCGCCCTTGTCGGCCCGCTCGACGAGCGTCTTGGCGACCTCCGACATCTGGCGCGCGGTCTCGGTCTGGGTCCAGACTTTCCTGACTTCGTCCTTCACATCGTCGAAGGGGCGCTGCTTGGACTCGGTGACGCCAAGCACGTCGACCCAGGCATAGCCGCCGTCTTCGAGGTCGATGGCCTCGATCTCGATTCCGGGCTTGCCCTCGAACGCGGAGCGCAGAACCTTGGCCGCATCGGGGCCTTCGTAGCCGGCGCTGCCGTCGGCCTTCTTGCCGGCGCGGTCGATCGCGGGCAGGTCGTAGACCTTGAGCTTGACCGTCGCGGCGATCTCTTTCAGCGGCTTGCCGGCAGCACGGCCATCATCAACAGCATCGTGGAGCTTGCGAATAGTCTCGTTGGCGCGGGAGGCGGCGAGCTTGTCGCGGACCTCCTGGCGCATCTCATCGAAGGTTCGAACCCGGGCCGGCTGGATCTCGGTGACGCGCAGGAGAACCGTCGAGAAGCGGCCCGCCACAGGAGCGGAAACCTTGTCCTTGTCCAGCTTGAAAGCTGCCTCGGAAATAGCGGGATCGAACATCTCCGTCCTGGTGACGAGGCCGAGGTCGATGTCCTTCTCGGTCGCGCCGGCCTCCTTGGCCGCATCGACGAAACTTTTGCCGCCGGCAATCGCCTTGGCGGCCGCCTCCGCCGCAGCTTTCTCTTTGAACGGGAT
>CAMAYR010000171.1 GCA_945862355.1 Devosia equisanguinis
CGACGAGGTTCGGCGCGATAGGCTCGGTCGAAGCGTACCAGTTGTCGGTCATGCCGCCATATTACAGCCTGCCCTCCTCGACCGCCAGCTACACCCCACCTGCCTGGGCACTCACCAGCGAGGCCGGCCGGGGTAGCGCGCGATAATTGGTCTTGCCGGTGCCGAGCAGCGGGATCTCGGGCATCACATGCACGTGCCGCACGTAGGCGAGCGGCGGTAGGCCTGCCCCCTTGAGCACGCGGTTGGCCTCCTCCGTGCCGATCTGCTTGTCCGTCGTATAAAGGCACACGATCGGCGGATGGCCCTCGCGCTCCTCTCCATCGACTGTCACGACAGGACCGTTCTCCCCAGCCGGCCAGCGCGCGATCAGCGCATCCTCGATAGCCGGCAGGCTGATCATCTCGCCCGCGAACTTGAGAAACCGCTTGAGGCGACCCGAGATCACGAGGTTGCCGTCGCGCATCATGCCGAGATCGCCGGTGTTGTAATAGCGTCGGCCGTCGATCTCCACGAACGGCGACTTCACGTCGCCGAGATAGCCGTCGAACACGCCGGGTCCGTTGACCAGGATGAGGCCTTCCTCGCCCGGCTCCCGCAGCGCCATGCTGCCCGGATCGACGATCGCCACCTCGGTACCTTTGATCGGCTGGCCGACACCGACCGGCGGCTCGTCCGGGCGGTTGCAGGATACCAGCGGCCCCGTCTCCGTGATGCCGTAGCCTTCCAGCAGTCGCGGCCCCATCTTCTCGACACGCTCGCGCAGCGCCGCAGGCACCTTCTGCGCACCGGCGAGGAACGCGCGCAGACTTTTGAAGTTTTCCGGCTCGCCAGCGTTGATAATGCCGGTGAGGAAGTCCGGCGTGCCCGGGAGCAGCGTCGCCTTCCATTTCTCCACGCCGTGCGCGAGATGCCGGTACTTCTTGGGATCGGCATCGAACGCCACTTTGACGCCGCCGACCATCGACAGGGCGACGATGATCGTCATGCCGAACGAATGGAACGGCGGCAGGAAGCCGTACATGACGTCGCCGGGATAGCCCTCGATCGCCTCCAGCGATCCGTCGATGTTGGACAGGATGTTCTCGTGCGTCAGCGGGACACCCTTCGGCACCGCCTCCGAGCCCGACGTGAACAGGATGACGGCGATATCCTTCTCGAGCGCGATCTTGCCGAAGTACTCCAGGATGCCGTCCGGCGATCGCCGCGCGATCCGCTTGCCGGCGAGCAGTCCCGAAAGCCCGATCTTCGAGCGCAGGCTCTCTAGCGGCACGATCTTGCCCATCGTCGTCTCGGAAAGCTCGACATTGGCCTTGTCGAGAAACAGGTCCGAGGTAAGGATCGTCTTCACGCCCGACAGGTCGATCGAGGAATCGAGCGCGGCCCGACCGTTCGTCCAGTTGAGCGGCACGACGGTCTTGCCCGTCAGCATCACCGCGAGCGAAACCACCGCGCCACCGACCGACGCCGGCAGCATCATGCCGATACGGTCTTCGGGCAGCTCGCGAATGATGCGCGCCAGCATGATCGCGCGCTCCGTCACCTGATCGTAGGTCAGCACGCCCGAGCGATCATCGCCCATGCAGACGGCATTGCCGCCCATGCGCTGGCGTTGCAGCAGGAAGCCGTGCGGCACGCTCACCGCCTCGCGAGGAAAAAGCGGCGCGGGCCGGCGTGTCTCGAGCCAGCCCTTCGGCGTGGCGACGTCGCGCTTGGGGCCGACCTCGCCCAGCACGCCTTGCGCCCCAAGGATCACGTCGCGAACGAGCAGGATGCGCGCCTCCGCATCGACCTGATTTCCGAACTGCTCCTCGATCCACAGCGGCAGCGTGGACGTCACGAGGCTGTCGAGCCCCAGATCGCGGATCAGGTCCTGCTCGGGTATCACGCTCGCCGGATCGATCCGCGCCTCTGCCGCGAGATAGGCGATGACCCGGCGGGACACCTCCGGATCGAGCGCCACCTCGTCGTGATCGGCCACCCGGTTGGAATAGCTGAAGCCGGCGACCTGCGCTTGCGCCCGCCCCGCCATGACCGGATCGGGCACCGCGTTGTACCAGTCCTCCAGCCATGCGTTGAGCGCGCGCGGCGTCTCGAAATCCGGCACCTTGTCGAAGCGTTCGAGCTCGATCGTCACAGGCACGCGCTTGAACATCAGCGACGGCTTGCGCCGCAGTATCGCCAGCATGTGCTTGAGCGACGGCGTCCGCACGCCCCCCGTAAAATAGCGCGACCAGACGCTGCCGTTGAGCCCGCGAATGCGCGCGAGCACCATCGGCTGGTCGGGGAACTGCTTGACGAGATCGAACACGCTCGACTTGCCGCCGAGTTGCTCCGTTTCGCTCCCGCGCAACTGCCCCGACGGATAGATCAGCAGCGTGTCACCGCTCTCGACGGCGGCGCGGATCGCGTCCATCGAGCGACGGATCTTGAACCGCTTCCAGTCGCTCACCCCGTCCCACGTGCTCTCGATGGGCAGCGTGCGCACCGCTTTCATCAGCGGCTTGAGCAGGGGCACATTGTACATGCCCGCGTAGGCCACTGGCCGAGGCAGCACGTGGCGCGCGATGCTGGTCACCAGGAGCGGCGGATCGACATAGGCGACGTGGTCCGGGCAGACGATGCCGCCCTTGAGCCCCTTCACCGCCTCGATATTCCTGACCTCGACCTTGTAGTGCAGCGACAGGATCGCGCGGGCGAAAGCCAACCCCAGGCGCGTTGTCAAACCGGCCATCGTCTCACCTCGTCGTGGAAGTCTGCCACCGGCCGTCTGAAGTGTATCCACCACGTCACGGCAAGGCGAGGCGTCCGTTGCAAGCGCGCGGAGGGCCGGCCCACGATATTGGTAAACAAACTATATTTACAAGTGGTTGCGAGCACTTACAGCAGTTGCGGCCGCACTACCCCCTGAGCCTCCCGGGCCCGCCATAGCCTGGAATGAACGCCGCCAGATCGAGGCTCAAGGCACCCGGAACCGCCACCTCGTCGGGATAGTTGCTCTTGCGCGTCGCATCGATGCCCATCTTGGTGACGAGATGCGAGCCGCCGGCCGGATCGTAAGAAGCCGGATCGAGCGGCGAGCCCTTCGCGTAGGGCACCATGAAGATGTCGCGGTCCGCCCGCACCCGGCACGCGATCGCCTCGAGCACCGCTGCGTCGTTCGTCACGTCGACGTCGTGGTCGACCACGATCGCGTACTTCAGGAACGGATCGGCCACGAACGCCGCCATCGCCGCAGCCTTCGCTTCGCCCTCGATCATACATTCGATGGCGATGTAGCACATGAACCGGTAGCGCCCCGCGCGCGGTATCGCCACCGCCCTGACGGTCGGGCACGCGATCCTTACCGTGCGCTCGATGAACGAGGAGCGGATCACGCCGGACAACAGCAGGTTGTCGGAATGCGCGACGAAGGCGTTCTGGTAGAGGGGGTTCCGGCGGTGCGTGATCGCCTTGATCTCGAGCACCGGGTTCATGCGCTCCGGCCCGTAGGTGCCGGGGTATTCGCCGAACGGCGCCTCCAGCCGGCGGATCTCCGGCGGAATCTCGCATTCGATGACGATCTCGGCGTCGGCGGGCACGTCGAGAGGGATCGTCTTGCAAGGCACCATCGGGATCGGCCGTTGCAGCATGGCGCCTGCGATTTTGATCTCGTCGTCGTCCAGCGTCGAGAAAGCGAGCGACCCGATGAAAAACGCCGGGTGATGGCCGATCACGATCGCGATCGGCGTAGGCAACCCGCGCCGCTCGTTCTTCTTCCAGATCACATTGCCGTCGGCGGTCTCGGAAAGCTGCACGCCCAGCAGGTTCTTCTCGTGGACCTGATGCCGGTAGATACCGACGTTGTTGATGCCGGTGTCGGGATCGCGCATCACCGCGAGACCCGCGGTAATGAACTTGCCCGCGTCCTTCTCGTGATAGGTGCAGATCGGCAGCGCCTCCACGTCGATGGCATCGCCGGTTATCACCACCTCGTGCACGGGCGCGTCCTTCGATGCCACCATCACCGGATCGACCGGGCTCTCCTGGCGCTTGGAGCACTCCGCCACGAACTCTGCGATCGTGCCCTTTTCCATGCCCAGCGCGAGCCTGAGCCGCTCGAAGTTCGCGTGCATGTTGGCCACCAGCGGAACCTTCGAGCCCTTTACGTTGTCGAAGATCACGACCGGGGAATGCCCGTCCTGCTCCAGTCGATGGATAATGCCCGACACCCCGAACTTCGGATCGACCTCCGCCGTGATACGCAGGATGTGCTCGGGATGCTCGCGCTCCAGCATCTCCAGGTAGCCGCGCAGATCAGGGGTATAGGCATTCTCGAGGCGGGCCATGGTGTTCCATCCCTTGGGGTGGTTGCGCGGCTCTTTGCGAGCCCCCGTAATTGCCGACACGAGGCGCGTGGGTCAAGCACGCCTCTGCTGAGGGTAGCAAAAAAGGGGCAGCCTGGGCCGCCCCTTCGGATCGTTCGTCTGTCTGAGAGCAGAGCCCGCCCGCCTCACCGCTTCGGCAGTGCAACCTCACCGCGCAGGTACTTTCGCACCAGGCCGTCGTCCAGCTTAACCTTGGGATCGAACTCGGGCGCGTCCTCGATCTGCTCGAGGTCGTTCAGACCGAAGTTCTTGAAGATGCGGTTGATCGAGGAGATCAGGCGCACAGGGCGGCTGGGGTCGGCGTTGAAGTGCTGGTGGACCGTGTTGGGCGGGATGTAGATCATGTCGCCCGCCTCCCACTCGAATCGCTTCACCTCGTCCTGAACGATCCACTCGTAGCGGTCCTTGACCTCCACGTCGCAGTCCTGGTGCAGGTCATAGCCCCGGCCCTCGAGCACATAGACGCACTCCTCCGCGAGGTGGCGGTGCTTGCCCGATTTGGAGCCCGGCGGAATGATCTGCATGTAGGCGTCGATGGTCTCGTAGCGGACATTCATCTCCGAGTTGAGCAGGTGCTTGAGGATGCCCTGCCGCGACATCTCCCACGGCATGTCCTCCGGCGTCACTACCTTGCGGCGACGCGCGTTGCGCGAGGGCGCGCTCTCGGCCTCGGTGAGAAGCTTTTGATAGAGCCCCTCGTTGAGCTTGCCCTTGAGCCAGACGTTGGATTCACCCCAGGCCATTTCTTTCTCCTTCTCCCCTGCGAGTTCCGCGAGGGGAGATCAAAACCGGTAAAACGAGCGACGGCGGAGGCATGGCCTCTCAGTACCCATCCTTCGGGTGATTGAAGTCCTCTTCCTCCTCGCGGACGACGAAGCCCGTCGCCCCCGGAGGCAGCTCCTCGGACCGCTTCTCGACGGTCTTCTGGAACAGCATGTTCATGAACAGGTACATCGGCTTGGTCTTGAGCACGAGCGCACGCGCGGGCTTCGTGTCGGACGCATTGAAATGCTGATGCACGCAGTTGTTGTGCACGATGGCGATGTCGCCGGCCTTCCAGTCGTAGCGGACGCCGTCGTGGATCTCGTAGCCCTCGCCGTCGAGGATGTAGAACGCCGCCTCGTTGACGTGCCCGTGCTTCTGGCTCTTGCCGCCGGGCGCGTACTCCTCGAGATGGAAGTGGAACAGCTGCGTGATGCCGTCCTTCGGCTCGACGTAGTGACGAGAATAGGCCTGCGGACCGTCGACGAAGTTGAGCTCCTTGGCCTTGCGCACGCGCGGCACGTTGCGCAGCCGCGTCAACTCCTCGGTCAGATTGTAGTGGCCTTGCACGCCGCGCACGAATACGCGGTCCTTCTTGTCGTGATAGAACTGGTTCGGCTTGGGCGCCTTGGCCGGATTGACCGGCGCCTTGGCAACCGCGCTCTTCGGCCGCGAGTCGTCGGCCGCTGCCGGCTGGTCCTTGCCCTTGGCCTTGGCCTTGATATCGCGATCCATGAGCACCCTCCGTTGATGGCTCGGCAAGACCCGCCGCGAAACGGCAAGTCCCCACAATCGAACCCCACTCTAAACGGTCTGTGCGCCCCACGCCAATAGCTCGGTGGAATATTGCCGAGGTTTACCACACTCCCCAGCCCCGCTCGCCCAGCCCCCGCACGCACTGCGCCGTTCTCCGCGCCGAGTTCCAGCGGCCGTCGACTGGAGCGATCCTCCTGCCTCGCCTTGCCAGCCTCGCCTTGAACGTCCCCGCGCCGCAGGCTATCCCTCGACAATAAAGGGCGTCCGAGCCCCGAGGGAGGAACGATGTCGCACTGGCATGGGCCCGTTATGGCCACGCTTTCACTTTGCCTTTCGCTGGCCGCGGCAGGCGTATCGTTGGCGCAGGGTGCGGCGGACTTCTACAGGGGCAAGACCGTCACGGTCGTCGTCGGTATCGAGCAGGGCACCGGCTTCGACATCTACGGCCGCGCCCTGGCCCGCCACATCGGCCGGCACATCCCCGGCACGCCGACCGTGATCGTCAACAACATGCCCGGCGCCAGTGGCCTCATCGCCTACAACTGGCTAGCCAACGTCGCGCCCAAGGATGGCACCACGTTCGTCATCGCCTCCTTCAACGTGCCATTCGAGCCGATGCTGGGCAATCCCCTGGCCCGCTTCGACGGCAAGCAGCTCGGCTGGGTCGGCAACATGGATGCCTCCGGCGCGAGCGTTTGCCTCGCCCGCCCCGATTCCGGCATCGCCAGTTGGGCCGACGTCTACAGCCGCGAGATCACAATGGGTGCGGCCGGTCGCGGCGGCTCGATCAGCCAGGTGCCACGCGCGCTGATCGACATCGGCGGGGCGAAAATCAAGCTGATCGAGGGCTACGTCGGCACCGCCAGCATCAAGCTCGCCATACAGCGCGGTGAGTTGCAGGGCATCTGCGGCATCTCGCTGTCGACCGTCAGAACCCAATGGCGCGACGTGATGGAAAGCGGCCTTTTGAAAATGATCCTGCAGGCCGGGCCGAAGCCCGACACGAGCCTGTCCGGCGTGCCGCACATCTTCGAGTTCGCGAAGGGTACTGCCGACCGCCAGGTCTATGCGCTGATTTTCGGGCCGCAGGGCCTCGGCCGCTCGTTCGCCGCACCGCCCGGTATCCCCGCCGACCGGCTTGCCGCCCTGCGGGCAGCGTTCTCGGCAACGATGAAGGACGACAAATTCCGCGAGGACGCCCGTCAGGCCAAGCTCGATCTCGCACCCCAAACCGGCGAGGAAGTGCAGGCTTTCGTCGCGTCCCTCTACGCATCACCGCCCGAGGTCGTCCAGCGCGCCCGCAAGGCGCTCGGCAGGTGAGCAGCCGACCGGCCACGCATTACTCCCCGCCCCCGTACCGGCAATGCAGTACCGGCAATGCAGTATCGGCAATGCTAACTCTACGTTAACCCTATCGTCCCATCCTCCCGCGTGAGCAATCCAACGCTGGGCCGGAGGCCGATAACGTGCAGAACCTGTCCGACATAGCCCAGCGCGTGGCGCGAACAGGGGCGGTAACGGAAGCCGACGTGCAAGAGATCCGCCGCATCGTCTATTCCGGCGACGCGACGATCTCGCAGGACGAGGCCGCCCACCTGTTCGCCATCGAGCGCGGCCGCCGGCACTACGCTGCGCACTGGTCGCAGCTCTTCGTCGAAGCGTTGACCGACCACGTCCTGAACCAGATGCCCCCGACCGGCTATCTTTCCGAGGCGAACGCCACCTGGGTCGAGAGCCAGATCAACGCCAGCAAGGAGCCATCCAGCGACGTTCACGTCGAGTTGGTCGCGCGCCTGATCGAGCAGGCCGCCGAGGTTCCCGCCGAATTCTCCGTCTACGCCCTGCGCCTGGTGAAGGACACGGTTATCTACGCCGACACGACCGACGCCCTGGGCCGCGGGCTCGGCGCCGGCCTTGTCTCCGATGCCGACCTCGAACTCCTCTCCCGCATCCTGTGGGGAGCGGGCAGCGAAGGCCAACTGGCTGTCAGCCGCGAGGAGGCGGAAGCCCTGTTCGCGATTGCCGATGCGACCACGGGAGCTGCCAATTCCGACGAGTTCGACGACTTCTTCGCGCGCGCAGTGGGCAACTACCTGATCGGCGCGACCGGTCGTGCGGTTCCCTCCCGCGAGACCGCGCTCCGGTGGACCACAGACCGCGAGTATAAGATCGACGTGCTGGGCGCACTCTCCCGTGTGCTCGCCGCCACCCCGCGCGCCTTGAGCCCCAACTTCGTCGCCGAGCTGTTGAAGCCCGTCCGCACGCTCGGCCAGGATGTGGATGCCGCCATCGCCGCCTGTGAGCGCGCCCGCGAGGCCGCAGCCACCGTCGCCGAGGTTCTGACACCGGAAAAAGCCGGCTGGCTGATCGACCGCATCGACCGCAACGGCGTGATAACGCCGGCCGAGCAGGCGCTAGCACGCTTCGTCGCCCGCGAGTCGGCCGCCCTCGATGCCTCCCTCAAAGGCATCATGTCGAAGGTCGCCTGACGAAGCTCGCCTGAAGAAAGTCGCCTGAAGAAAGTCGCCCGAGGCGGCTCGCCCCAGACGGCCACCGTATCCTGCCGATGCGCCCCTGCTCCATCGCACTTCGGAGCTGCCGGTTCAGCCGACCTCGCCCAAGGTCGCCAGCTCTTCGAGGTTGCACACGTACTTGTCGCCCTGGCGGGTGACGGCGCCGGTCTCCTCCAGCAACATCAGCGCCGCGTTGACCTTAGGCCGGCTGGCGCCGAGCACCAGCGCCAGCTCGCCTTGACTAATGCCGAGCGCGATCGCCGGATTTTTCGGCGGCGTGGCGCCGTGCTGCTGGCGCACCGCGCTCAGAAGATAGCGC
The DNA here is from genome assembly GCA_945862355.1 of Devosia equisanguinis. Taxonomy (GTDB): domain Bacteria; phylum Pseudomonadota; class Alphaproteobacteria; order Rhizobiales; family Hyphomicrobiaceae; genus CAMDPA01. The sequence continues at coordinate 8,715 of CAMAYR010000171.1, forward strand.
GCCAGTCGCACCTCGATCCGATGCAGCGCGATCACCTCGATCTGCTGGTCGCCCTCGCGCAACCGCCGGCAGAGCAGGTCGATGGCCGCCTTGGCGAACGGCGGCTGCGTCTCGAGCAGAGTGTTGATCTGCGCCCGCGACAGCGTCAGCGCCTTGGCCGCGGAAACCGCCGTCGCGTCCGCCGTGCGCGCGCCGCCGTCAAGCGTGGCGATCTCACCGAAGATGTCGCCGGGCCCTGCGTGCGTGAAGGCGAGCTCGCGGCCATCGAGCGATATGATCGAAAGCCGCACGCGCCCCGAGAGCACGAGATAGAGCTCTGTCCCGGGATCGCCGCGCGAGAAGATCTGCTGGCCGTTCGAATAGGACACCGGCCGCATCTGCTGGACGACCTTCGCCTGGGCATCGGCCGGCAGGTTGGCGAACAGCGTGGTTTTGGCAAGCAGGGCGGCAACGTCGGTCATTGGATCCTCGTGACGACGGGAAGCGCCCAGGGCAGGCCTTCGTGACCGGGCGAGAAGCTTGCGCCAACGGTGTCCGGATTGCGGTTCACCAGCGGGCGCGCAAAGGAGGGATGGGTCATCGATCGGACCTCGTGCTCGAGCCTGGCTAGTACCCTGCCCGTATCGAGATCCGCGATATCGATGAACCGGTACTCGTGCTGGTTGGTCTCGCGCGACACCAGCCCCAATTCGACGAGCTTGCGATAGGGACGCGAGAAATTCGCCATGCAGATCGCGACGTGATGGCCATCGAAAACCGGCAACGCCCGGTCCGTCTCACGGAAGATCAGCCGCTGGTCCGTGCCGATGCGGACGTGCGCGGCCCGACCCTCCGCCTCGTCGGCCACCTGCGACGGCGCGCCGAACACCTCGTCGTAGAAACGCGCGATGCCGGCCGCATTGCCCCGCTCCACGTCGATCTCGACGTAGGGCATCCCGAGCATCATCCGCCCGAACCGCGCCCCCGGCTCATAGCAGCGGATGCGATTGCCCCACGGGCAGGTCGCCTCGACGTGATCGTTGCGCTCCGCAAAGGCGAACTGCGTGCCCTCGAGCCAGCGCTTTGCCGTCTCGAGCCGCCGCAACAGGTTCGCGCGGCCGGGCATCACGATCGCGGTGTGGCCGTTGACGACCTGCGCTTTGCCGGTTGGCAGGTGGAACTGGCAGCGCCCGGCGTTCACCCACATATTGACGAGGCCGACCACCTGATAGGGATCGCGCGTCAGGCCGAGCCCGACGATGTAGAATGCCGTCGCGAGTTGCTGGTCCGGCACCTGCACGTTGACGTGCTCGAGGCTGACGATGTTGCCGACATCCTCGGCCGCGCGGTCGTATGTCTGCACGGTCATGCCCTCCTCGCCGCTGCCTGCGATGGTCGACTATATCACGGGCCGAAGCCAAATGAATTGGCAGGCGTGGGTGTCCATCCGCTCACATCGTCAGCAGCCGGCCGTAGCCCCGGATCGGCTCGGCGACTTTCACCGCGCGCAAGCCCGCCCAGGTCAGTGCCGCCACGCTGGAGATCACCGGCTTGCCGAGATCCTGCTCCAGCATCTCGAGCACCGACATCGTCTCGAGCCCGACGCCGCTGATGAAAACGGCCTCCGCCTCCCGCGCGTCCACCTTCCGCGCCAGCGCATACGCCCGCTCCGCCGTCTCGTCGTAGATATTGGCGACGTTCTCCAGCCGGCCGTGCCGCACGACCTCGAGCCCATGCGCCTCCAGCAGCGCACGGCCCTGCAGCGTGGTCGCCTCCGCATAGGGCGCGCCGAGCGCGATCCGGCCGACACCGAGGCGGCGCAGCGCGGCGATCACACTGCCGAACGCGGTGAGAAACGGCACGCCGTGGCGCGCTTCCATCCGCGCGACGAGCTCGGCCTCACCCGCCCGCCCCAGCGTGTAGCTCGTCGCCGTATGCGCGAGCACCATCACGCCCGGCTTGACCATCGCCAGCAGATCCGCCGTCTGGTCGATGTGCTTCAACTGGCTGCGGTTGCGGTCGTCCTGGCCCGTCAGCGTACCGGTCGGCCCCTCGACCACCATGCGCGAGAAATGCGCCGAGACACCGCGCGGCAGCAGCGGCACAATCTCGCCCTCGACCGTCGGGCAGCCCGGCGGCAC
>CAMAYR010000172.1 GCA_945862355.1 Devosia equisanguinis
CGTCCAGCGCGCCAGCTCAGAGCCGTTGCCGAGGGCGCGAACCTGACCGGACGCCTTCAAGGTGAAGCGCACCTCCGAGACGTCGGCGGCTTCGCTGGGCGATGCGTCGCCTTGGGGCTTGGGCTGCTCGATCGGCTTCTGCAGGACCGTGGCGCCGGTCTCGGGGCGCACCTCGAGCTCGAGGCGGATCGCGCCCTTTCCGCTCGACCGCGCAATGATGACGCTGCCTTCGGGAACCTCGATCGGCTTGCCGTCCGCGCCGGCCAGGAGAATGCCGCCGCGCGCGCCGTCCGCCAGAAGAATAGGCGGTCGCGCCGTGTAGGCAGGCGGCGTCACCCAGCCATCGAGCCGGGCCTCGGCGGCGGTCAGTGGCGGGCCGAAGCGGAACGCTGCGGAAAGCCGGTCGCGTGCGCTGTCGCCGACCAGGCCCAGCAGCGTGACCACGCCCAGCAGCAGCACCGCGCGAACGGCAAAGGGGTCCTGCCGATCCGTGCGCGGCCGCGGACGGCCGACCGTCAGGCGGCGGATCTGTTCGGCGAGGCGGACGCGATGCGCGCGCCAGATTGCACCGGTCGCCGCATCGTTCTTGTTGAGGGTTAGCGTATCCTCGTAGGAGGTCGCGGGCCGGTGCGGCAGGCCGCTACCGTCCTCCATGCGCCGGATCGCGTCGTGGCGGCTCGGCCATGGTGCGCGGGCGGCATAGATGACGGCTGCTGCGAGAGCGATAGCGAAACCGGCCAAAGCCGCCTTGTGGGCAAGGGCGCCGAGCGAGGCCCAAAGTCCGGCCAACGAGACGACGAGGAACAGGGCGACCAGGCCGGCGATCAGCCAAAGCCGCGGCCACATGCATTCAAGGAACATGGCCATGCGGCTCAAGCGGATCTTGCGCTCGAACGACTGCGCCTGCGGCGAAACCTGGGTCACGTCTTTGGCCATGGGCCCAACCTTACCAGCACAAGGGCTTCCAATGCATCACCAAAAGCAGGGGAATGCGCAAGCATAATGCGCAACAGCGCAGCTCTGGGGGGATCGCCCCGGGGTTGCATGAGCCCGTCAATGGCGGCGGATTGGTGGCGGCAAAGGCCGATGGTTCCGTGGCGGGGCAAGCAGATAAAATATCGGGCGAGGCTATGACGAGGATGGCCGTAGCACTCGCCCCTGACGGGAGTTTCCGTGGACTTTGCGGGGCCGTTCTCAGTGCGGCTCTATCGCTACACTCCGGTTTGGGCAGGCTTCAGAACCGGAAGCTGAGGCCGGCTCGGATGGCGCTTTGCGTCACGTCGCTGGTGTCGGTCAGGTTGGCGGTCGGGCTCGTGTAGGTAATCTGTCCGAGGTCGGTGTAGCGGTACTCGATACGAGCCGTGACATTGGGCGCGAATGCGTGCTCGACGCCGCCGCCCAGTGTCCAGCCGGTTTGCCAGTCGCTGGCGCCGATGAACGGCGTAAAGCCGGCGCCGGCAGAGCGGTCCACTGCAAGCCCGCCGTAAGCAAGGCCGCCGGTCAGGTAGAACAGCGTGCTGCCGGTGGTCAGGCCGGCGCGCGCCCTGATCGAGCCCAGCCAGTCGATGTTGGTGATGTGGCCGCCGCCCAGCGTGCCGATGGCGGACCCGCCGATGCCGGAGGCTTCGAGATCGGTCTCGACGCCGAAGACGAGGTTGCTCGTCTGCCAGTTGTAGCCGGCGTGGACGCCACCGACGGCGCCGCTCGTGGTGTAGGAGAAGCCCTGGCTGACGCCGCTCGATAGCGTCGACGAGACGGCATCGGTGCTGCCCCACCCGTAACCTGCCTGGATGCCCGCATAAAAGCCGGTCCAGCGGAACACGGGGGGATAGTAGCCCGGTTGCGGGCCCCAGCCGCGGCGGCTTTGGGAGGAGCCGAGATCGGCGGCCAGTCCGGCGCTGGATAACGCCGTAGCGACGGCGGCGGCAAGCGCGAGTGCGCCAGCGGCGTGACGTTTCGACATGAGTGCTTCCTTCGTTTCTCTGGCCGCTGCATCCGGCGGGTTGGCCAGTCGTCTACCAGTCGTCTACCAGTCGCGTTGGTATCGGCTCGCGGGCAAGCCGCGTTCGCGCGCTGCCTTCGCATAAGGGGCTACGAGTAAAACGCGGCCTCGATGCGGCGACTTGGTGGTGGCGGCGGGGAAAGGTCGGGGCAGAGTGGCAGGGGGGCGCCGATAGGGCTCTATGCCGATCTCGTATCTGCGGGCGGGCAGGTGGCACTCCAGAGTGCGAAATCCGGTCGTGTCGCGTCGCCTCGTGTCGCGTCGACTCTCAGGCCCGAATCCAGCCGTTGCTACCGAGCCGTTCCTGGGGATGGAAGCGGGCTTTGTAGCTCATCTTGCGAGAACCATCGATCCAATAGCCAAGATACAGATAGGGCAGGCCGAGCCGGCGGGTATGGGCGATGTGATCTAGGATCATGAAGGAGCCGAGACTGCGATGGGCGAGCTCGGTGTCATAGAAGCTGTAGACCATGGACAGGCCGTCGGACAGGCGGTCGGTCAGGGCGACGGCCAAAAGCGGCCAACTGTCGGGCCGATCGTGCTCGAGCGCGCCGCCCGGTTTCAGGCGGTACTCGGTGACGAACGTGTCGACGATGCTGTCCTCGATCATCATCGCATAGTCGAGCACCGTCATATCGGCCATGCCGCCGTCGGAGTGCCGGCCATCGATATAGGAGCGGAACAGCGAGTATTGCTCGGAGGTCGGGCGCGGCGCGATGCGGCGTGCGGCGAGATCGCGATTGGCGTCCTCGATGCGGCGGAATGAGCGAGACGGCACGAAGCCGTCCACCAGTACGCGGACGGAAACGCAGGCCTGGCAGCCTTCGCAGTAGGGCATGTAGGCGACGTTCTGGCTGCGGCGAAAGCCGCCGCGCAGGAGGTTGTCGACGAGCTCTGGCGGCTTGTCGTGCGTCAGGTGCGTGAACAGCTTTCGCTCGAGCCGGCCCTGGAGGTAGGGGCAGCTCTGCGGTGCGGTCACATAAAATTCGGGAAAGTTCTTGTGCTGCTCCGACATGGAGGCTGAGTGCCCACTTGCGCCGCTTCGGGAAGTCGTGGGCGATGATAGGAGAGGGCCCGCGCAACAAGCAAGCGCCGCGAACAATCGTGAGCGACGGCGGGATGTCGAGCCGAGCGTGGAACTGAACGAAATGCTGGTACAAGGGTGGAGCTGAACCTCGTCGCGCAATTGTGTATGTCCCTGCGGATCAAGCGACAATGCCCGTGTCCCCGGAGGTGTGCGGTTCGTCGACGAAGCAAGAAGAAGCCCCCCGGTGAGGCGGCACCGGGAGGCTCGCCCATCGTGTAACCCGAGCGGGGAGAACGGGTGCGCGATGGATTTAAGGTCGATGTGACCGGAGCTGGGGGGACCTGTGTCGGTCGAACCTCGGGCATTGGTTTTCAACGATCGGGTCGTGTCGAGTGGTTTGCCAGCGCCGTTCTGAATGAGGCAGTGCTGCCGCTACGTCTCCAGTCGTTGAATCGACTTGCTCTTCGGGGCCTCTGCCGTTTCACTTCGGACGATAGCACTCTTGACGACGACTGGCTTGACTTGGGGCCGACTGCCGGCAGGCTGATGAAGGCTGAAGCGTCGAGATTTGCGGATGCAGCGCTTGCGCTCGAGAGGAGCCGGTCACCTGTAGAACTTACCTGTAAACTCACCTGTAGAACTCACCGGCTGGTGTCGACAGCTTGAATGATCCGTGAACGATCGTTCGCGCGGTACCGGCGCCGGTCCCATGACCGTGACCTGTCGCGCGACCGGCGATCCGGCACGTACCAGCGGCGTTGTCGGGGTTGGCTCCAATCGTGGTCCGGCGTCAGATGATCGTAGCGCTGATATTGGCGCCGGCGCGGGGCTTGCCAGTAATATCGCTGGTACGGAGCAGGAGCAGCGTAGCGGCGATAGCCATCGGATCGGTACGTGTCGGGGTACCGGGGCCTTGTATTGGAGCGTGGTTGCCTTTGATCAGGTTGCCATCGGTCGGCTCGCCAGATCGCGGGCGTAGTACGGTCCTTGTCGGCAGTCGCCGCGCGCTTCAAGTCGGCTTCTGCCGGGGCGGCGGCAACAGGGGCAGCGGTCGAAGCGACTGAGCGTGGCAACCGAACCATGCTGCCCGCGAGGATACTACAAGCGACGAGAGACAGGCACATACCCCATGACCTACGCATGACATGAACCCTCAATGCGACACATAAAATCATTATGTGAGCACCATAAGAACATTTTTTGTTCTTGTAAATACCCATTTTGTTCTTTTGTGGGAGGTTTTGGAAAGGCTGTGTATAACTACTGTGCCGGCGGCGATTTTTCTGCATGGATGAGAGTGTCTGGAAGCAACTTGAAATCGCCTGACACTGTCGCTGTTTTTGGGGCCTGTCCCTGTCCCTGTCCCTGTCCCTGTTTCTGTCCCTGTTTCTGGCTTGGCGATCGGTCCGGGCCGGATCAATATGGCGTGAGCGTTGCGAAGGGTGCGTGAAGCCGATGCCGGGGGGCCTTAGTGAGGAGATCGAGCCGGTCGCGCCTGTGCCGCGGTCGCGCAGCATTGCCGCCGGGCTCGGGCGATTGGCGCGTGCGACGGTCGATCTCATCGTGCCGCCGCTATGCCTAAACTGCCGGACGCCGCTCGGCAGCCACGACGCGATTTGCGCGGCGTGCTGGCGGCAGATCCGGTTCATTCGGGCACCTCTCTGCGACCGGTTGGGCATTCCGCTGCCCTACGATACTGGCGGGCCTTCGGTGTCGGCGGCGGCGCTCGCCGATCCGCCGGACTGGGATAGAGCGAGAGCGGTCGCGCTGTTCGGGCCGGTGACGCGGGATCTCATCCACGCATTCAAGTATGCCGACCGACACGATGCGCGCAGGCTGTTCGGGCGCTGGCTTGCGGTCGCCGGCGCGGATCTGTTTACCGACGCGGACATGCTGGTGCCGGTGCCGTTGCACCGCTGGCGTCTCATCGGGCGAAAGTTCAACCAGGCGCAATTGTTGGCCGGCGAGGTGGCGCGGCTGGTGCCCGTGCCCGTCGATCCTTTCGTCATCTCGCGGGTCAAGGCGACCCCTTCGCAGGTGGGGCTCTCGGAGGCAGAGCGGCGCGGGAACCTTTCCGGCGCGTTCCAGGTGGCAGTCGGCGCCAAGCCCCGCGTGGAAGGGGCCAGAATCGTACTGATCGACGATGTCATCACGACGGGTTCGACCGCAGCGGCATGTGCGCGGGTGCTTAGGCGTGCGGGGGCCGAGCGCATCGACGTGCTGGCCCTCGCCCTCGTGACGGACCACAGCCGGATCGGCAAATAGCTACTACTTGCCCTTGCCGCCCATCACAGAGAACACCGAGGCGGTATCCTCCTCGTCCCGGCCCTGGCGCAGGCCTTCCTCGTAGATCGGCAAAGTGGCGTCGAACAGCGGCGTTGCAGCATCCAGGCCACGGGCAAAGTCGCGGATGGTGTCGATATCCTTCTGCCAGATGCTCATCTTCATCGTGGCCGGCTGGTAGGTAACGTGGGCCATCAACGGCGCGCGCATCTGGAACATGCGAGAGGCGCCGGCGCCATTGCCGATGCATTCCACGACGATGTCGAGGTCGAGGCCTGCCTTCTCGGCGAGGATCATGGCCTCGGCGGAGGCGACGTTGTGGATCGCGACGAGATGGTTCGCGATGTACTTCATCCTGCTGCCGTTGCCGTATGCGCCGACATCGTACCAGCCACGCGTGAAATCGGCGAACACCTCCTTCAGGCTGGCGATGGCAACGCTGTCGCCCGATGGATAAAGGATCAGGTCTCTGGTCTCGGCCTGAGCGCCTGTGCCGCTAACCGGGCAATCGATGGGTATATGGCCGGCGCGGGAAATCGTGTCGGCAAAGCGCTGCTTGTCCTCCAGCGGGATGGTGCTCATCTCGAGAACGATGCGGGGTGGGGCTCTCGTGGCGGCGATCTCACCGGCCACGGTGTCGATCGCTTTCAGGCTCGGCAGGCTGGTCATGACGATGGGCGCAGCGGCCATCACCTCGGCGACGCTCCCGGCGATCGTCACGCCGGCCTTGGATAGGTCCGCGCAGCGCGCCTTCGAGATGTCGAAGCCGACGACCTTCCAGCCGGCTCGAACGAGGTTTCGCGCGAAGGAGCCACCCATGATGCCGAGGCCAATGATGCCGACGCTGTCCGTTGTTCTGGTGATGGTCGTCGTCACTTTGCTCATTTGACGGCAACCAAGTCGATCAGGGCAGAGACGCCGCCATGGTCGGAGCCCTCGTGCAGCTCGGCGTCGTAGATCGAAATGTCGAGGCGTGAGAAGCCGCCGAACGCGCCTTCGAGAATGGAAGCCGTGTAGTTGTTCTCCGGCTCCTTGGGGCCGCCGGTGCCGTACTTCACCTGCTTGGGCGTATAGCCCTCGAGAAGCAACAATCCGCCGGGCTTCAGCGCGCGAGCGATGCCGGAAAAGACCTGGGTGCGCTGGTTCGGGTTCATGTACTGGATGAACACGACTGCGACGACATCGTAGGCGGCGTCCGGCCAGGGATAATTGTAGATGTCGGCGAGCTGGGTGGTGATCTTAACGCCGCGCTTTGCTGCGAGCGTTCGAGCCTTTTCCTGAGCCTTGGGCGAGAAGTCCATCGAGACGACTTCGAGGCCCTGCTCGGCGAGCCAGACGCCGTTACGGCCTTCTCCGTCGGATACGGCAAGCGCGCGGCCGGACTTGGGCAGGCGGTCCTTCTGACGGGCGATGAACGCGTTGGGGGCCTCGCCGAAGATATAGCCGTCGGCGCTGAACCGCTTCTCCCAGCGCTGATATTCCGCTGTTTCTTTTATGTTCATGCAGGTTGGTCTTCCCTGTAACCGAAATGGCAGTCCTTTCGAGTATGACGATTATCGAGAGTGATCCTATGTGCTGTCCATCCGTCCGGTGCAATTGACCCATCCAGCGTGGCATGCATCAGTCGGAGCCGCTCAGTGATAGCCGCTGCTGTAACAGAGAAACGTCCGGGCCCCCATGAAGCCGTCGTTGTTGAAATCACCAGGAGCCTGGTTGCGTCGGAAGATCCGCCTCAAGGTCGGCGACGCGGTCGGCATGATGGGGTACAAGCCCGTCCGGCGTATCGACTTTTCGGATATGACCGGCGACGACTTCGCCCATGTCATCGATGTCGGTGTCGCGGATGGCACGCCGGATCTTTATTCTCGGTTCCCAAATGCCTTTCTCGATCTGTTCGAGCCGCATCCATTCTACCAGGATCACCTCGCCGCGACCGTGCTGCGGCAGCGCGAGGGGCGGCTGCATCGCATGGGGCTAGGCAGCGCCGACGGCACGGCCGCGCTCTTTCTCAAGGGGCGGACGGGCTCGACGTTGTCAGCTGATCGGGGGCAGGGGCAAGTCGAGGTGCCGGTGCGGCGCCTCGATGCGGTGCTTCAGGCCTCGGACATCCGCCGGCCGTGCCTCTTGAAGGTCGATACCGAGGGCTATGAGCTTGAAGTCCTGAAAGGCGCCAGCGGCTTATTGGACCACATCGACTGTATCGTGAGCGAATTGCACTTCACCTCGCCGCAGATGTATCGCCCGCGCGATCTGATCCTTCATCTCGATAGGCTGGGTTTCGAGATGTCGGAGATGCTGGACTTCCACGCTGGCAACGGGCGAGTGTGGTGCGCGGATTTCGTGTTTCGGCGAATGACAGATAGGCCGGCTTGAACCACGCTCCTGTGATGGAGGCGACGATGACCACGGGAGGACAGGCGGGAAAAGTGGCTGCCGGGCGCGGCGGGGAACGGCTCGCGGCGCTGGAGCGCCAAGCGGTCGAGCTTGCCACGACGCCGGGTTGGATCGATCGCCCGCAGCCGATTTTCTGGAGTGAGCCGCGCTCGGTGTTCCAGCCTGCACACTGGAGCTATCTGGAGATACGCGGCGCGCTGGAGGAAGCGGCCGGTCTCGTCGATCTCTCGCTGGCAGAGCGTCGGATTCTCGCGCTGCGCAATCCGTTTGCCGCGAACAACTTCGCCACCACGCGTACGCTGTCGTGCTCCTACCAGTACATGCTGCCGGGCGAGATGGCCTCGACCCACCGCCACGCCAGCCACGCGCTGCGCGTGATGCTCGATGCCAGGGGTACCTACTCGATCGTGGACGGCGTGCGGATGCCGATGGAGACCGGCGATATCGTGCTGACGCCGGGGGGCTGTTGGCATGGCCACGGGCACGACGGGGACGAGCCGGCGTGCTGGGTCGACGGGCTCGACATTCCGCTGACGCACCTGCTAGAGCCGATGTTCTTCGAGGCCTATCCGCAGCGGCACATGGCAGCCAGCTCGTGGGCGGACGTCTCGCCGTTTCGGTTCCGGGCGGACGACATCGCCGGAAGGCTCGATGCGGCGGTCGCGCAACCGGACGGACTCAGTGGCCCGCGCATCGATCTAACTTCGGCGCAGATGCCTTCGATGGGCATCGCGGTCGAGCGGTTGGGCGCGGGAATCGGGACGCGGCGGCAGCGCTCGACGGCAAGTCGCTGCGTCGTCGTGATGGCGGGCGAGGGAGAAAGCAAGGTGGGAGAGTGCACGTTCCCGTGGCGGCGGGGCGATACGTTCGCGGTGCCGGGATGGGTGTGGTACGAGCATCTGGCGCGTTCCGACGCGCAGTTGTTCGAGCTGTCGGACGAGCCGGTGATGAAAATGTGCGGCTACTGGCGCCACGAAGCGGCATGAAGCACATAAAAGGAGGAGCAATGCCGAGGGAGACAGGGCCATGAAGCTGTCGACGCTCGTGGGTCTTGCCGGTGTCGCCGTGCTGGCGGTGTTGCTCGAGGTGATGGTCGGTGCGGGCTACATCTCGCCGTTCCTGATCGCGCCGCCTTCGCAGATCGGTGTCGAACTGGTGCTGCTGTTGCTCGAGGAACGTCTCGTCGAAGCGGTGTTCATCACTTTCGGCGCGACGCTGTCCTCGTGCGGGATCGGGATCTTGGTCGGCGTGCCCGCTGGCTACGTTCTGTATCGCTTCAGCCTGCTGGCGGAGGCCTATGAGAAGTGGATCGCAGGCTTGTTCTCTGCGCCGCTGATCCTGCTCTATCCACTGTTTCTGGTGCTGTTCGGGCGCGGGGTGCTGACGATCATCGTAATCTCGTCGATCCTGGCGACGATACCTATCGTGCTCAACACGATGCAGGCGTTCGGGCAGGTGAGACGCGTGCACCTCAATGTGGCGCGGGCGTTCAATCTCGGGCGCTGGCAAACGTTCTGGATGGTGCTGCTTCCGGCGGCGCTGCCGACGATCTTCACGGGTATTCGGCTGGGTCTCATCTACTCGATGATCAGCGTCGTCGCGATCGAGTACCTCGTCGTGCTGGGCGGGCTCGGGTCGCTGGTTAGCGATCTCTACGACCGCTACAACATTCCGGGCATGTATGCCGCCATCCTGGCCGTCATCGCGGTGACGGTGGTGTTCTTCAAGCTCGCCACGGAGATCGAGAGATGGCTGCGGCCGATGTAAACGGGCATTCCAGGGCATCGCGGCGAGTTCAGGTTGTCGCGGTGCAGGTGGGGACGTTCCTGGCCGTATGGGCGGCGTGGGAAGCGCTGTCGCGCTCCGGCTGGCTGTACGAGGGCGTCGTTCCGTCCTCGCTCGTCGTGTTCCCCGCCATTCTCGCTCATCTGGTGGACCTCGAGTTCTGGGATCACATGGGGCGCACGGCCTACGAGGTCGTGGCCGGGTTCGCGATCGGGGGCAGCGTCGGGGCGGCGCTGGGCATCTTGCTCGGGATCAGGCGCTTCCTGGCCGCAGTGCTCGAGCCCTACATCAATTATATGGCGGCAACGCCGAAGATCATCTTCCTGCCGATCATGATGGTGCTGTTCGGCGTGGGGGCGGGATCGAAGGTGGCGATGGCGGCCATCTCGGCCTTCTTTCCGGTCGCAGTATCCGTCTATCGCGGTACGCTGCTGGTGAGCCCCGTGCTTATCCGGGTGGCGCGCAGCTTCAAGGCCAGCCAGTGGACGATCGTCAAGAGCGTCTATCTGCCATCGCTGGTGCCGCCGCTGCTGACGGGATTTCGTCTTGGGCTCGGCGTGGCGATCGTGGGTACATTGCTGGCGGAGATCAAGCTCTCCAACAAAGGGCTGGGCTACGTCATGATACAGCACTACAATTTTTTCAGAACGGCGGACATGTACGCGGTGCTGATCATCATTTTCGTCATTGCCGTCGGTATCAATACGATGATGGACTACCTCGCCCGGCGTTTCGCCCACAAGACGTGAGCGCGGCGGCGGAGCTTCTAAGCAGATCTGAACAGGGAGGAAAGAACAATGAGACTCTGGAAAGCCATTACCGGTGTGACACTGGTGGCCTGTCTCGCAGCGACGCCTGCACTGGCTCAATACAAGATGAAGATCGCCGCGCCGCATCCCACGATCATGCCTTCGACGTTTACGGTGCTGGCGCGCGACCTCGGCTATTTCAAGAACGAGAAGCTCGAGGTTGAGCTTTTGTGGACGGCCGGTGGCGCGGACGCGCAGCAGGCGACCATCAACGGCAGCGTCGACCTCGCCGTGCAGACCGGTCTCAGCGGTATCCTTTCGGCCATCCAACGCGGCGCCCCGATCGCCATCGTCGGCGCCGACATGACCGGGGCGAGCGACCTCTTCTGGTATGCTCGCGCTGATTCACCTCACAAGTCGCTCGCCACGCTCGGACCCGGGGATGCGGCCAGCTTTTCGCGGCCTGGCGCATCGACGGAGACTGTGATCAAGGCGCTGCTCGAGCACTACAAGAGCAAGGCCCGCGCCATTCCTTCCGGCAGTCCGCCGGAGACGCTGACGCAGGTGATGAGCGGTCAGATTGCG
>CAMAYR010000173.1 GCA_945862355.1 Devosia equisanguinis
TCGTGTCGGTGTCCGACTGCACGATCTCGAAGCTTCGCATCCCATCACCTGCCGAGTGAGCCGCCCTCGACAAGAGAAATAGCTGATTCGCAAACCAACCCAGACCCTTACGCCATCACCACCGGATCGGAGTTACGGAAGCAGGTAAATAGTGTTCTATATTATCTCAGTGATTCGCGGCTTCTTCCCGCTTCCTGATCGCGCACCTCGGTTCCAGCTCACGAAGCTGCCGACGGCGTTCGCCGATCGACAAGGAAACGAGCAGAGGCATCGAACCGGTGTGGACCGGATCGGGAAGTCCGCTTACTGCGCGGGCTCACTGTATCGCAGTAGGCGTCTCGATCGCAGCACCAGTACGCGTACAAGACAACTGCTCCTCGATACCGCCGGAGGCCCGCCTTGCTACCTCGTCGAACGATTTTGCTGTTGGTCGGAGGCGTAGCCGCTGGTAGTTGGGGTGCATACAATTTTCTGACCCCAACCGCGGTGGAGTTCACGCGCGCGGCGCCGGAAGCGTCCCAGGAAGTCGAGTTGAGACCTGCCGTCTCCACAGTCCATTTGGCAGTGCCAGCTGATCTCACACGCGTTGCCCGCCGCATGGATGATGCCCTCGCCCAGCGCCTCGCCATGGGTCTCGATCTCGCCGATCCCGCCTGCGCCCGCAAGCCAGCCCCCAGCGATTGCAGCTCGGCCAAATCTCGCCCCACTGTCGTCAGCACCGGTCGCGCCACTGCCTCGGTCGAAAGCGGGACGGTACGCGTTGTTATTCCCCTTCGGATCGATCCCTCTGCGAGCGCCGCGGCAGAACCGATCGAGACCTCCTTGTCATTCGCATTCAAGGTGCGCGGCGGCGGGGCGGTTCCCCTCGAGATCGCGCGCGTGAACGAGGCTGGCACCGTCAAGGCGTCCACGACCGATCTGAGGCTGATCCGCCTCGTGGAGACGCGCCTGAAACCGTTGTCTCTCACGGCGGAGGACGAATTGCGCACTGTGCTGGCCAACCTGCCATTGACACAAGCCACCGAGCACGCCTGGACCAGCCTGTCCCGGGGCATCGTGCTCGACGACGACACACAGACGCGTTTGGTAGCAATCCCCGAGGTAGCCGGTGCCGGTGAGCTAGTGAGCATCGCCAATTCCGCGATCTATCGCATCCCGATCGCCGCGCGCCTGTCCATCCAGAACAGCAAGCAGGACGCCAAACCCGCCCGCCGCTCGGTGATCAATGGCCAAGTCGTCACGGCGGGACGCGCTGCCATCAGGCTCGCCTCTCCCGTAGCTCTCGCACCGTTACAGTCGCTCATCGACGCGACGTTCGTTCGAGGCGGCCCCTTCGAAACCCAGGCCGACCGCTTTGGCCCGCCGGTAAAGGTCGAGATTTTCAGCGCCCGCCTCTATCCCTCAGCGCACATGCTCGCGCTTCAACTCGACTTGTCTGCCAGTCGCTTTGCGGGACAGGTGTACCGCGGCAAGGCGTATCTCGTCGGCCGCCCGGTGCTGGACGCCGAGCGCCAGCTCGTCACTCTCGCCGACATTGGTTTCCCCCAGGCGCAGGCAGCCGACATTCGGCGGCCGGGCACCAATGCAAGCGCACCCCGCCTCGCATCGGAGCCCTTTGCCAACAAGCTGGCGTCGATCGTCCGGCTCGATGTCTCCAGCACCGTTGCCGAAGCTCACCCTCGCGCGAGCCGGCTGCTCAACCGACGCATCGACGATCGGCTGTCGGTGAGTGCTGTCCTGGATCCGGCTCACCCCATAGCTTTCGAGGTCACAAGCGCCGGCGGCTGGATCGTGTCCGAGGTCAGCGGAACACTGACGCTCACCTACGATACCGGCGCGGCCATCAACTCGACCGCAAATCAGCTTGCGCCCGCATCAGCGACGATCGCACAGCCGGCCGGCCGCCGCGTGCCTTCTTCCGAGACGACTGCCACCGCAGTCGTTACCTCCGCCGGAATGCCCGCCAAGCAGTCCGAGATTACCCTGACCGGGCCGATCACTCCCGCGTTCGTGTCAGCCAAGCCGATTGCGCCAGATGCCGATGAAGAGCCTGCTGCAACGACCCCGCGCAAGGCTGTGCCCCGCCGCCCTAGTGGCAATCGTCCGGGTCAGGGGCGCTCCGGTGCGCGGGAGGCATCTGCCAAGCCATCGGCCGGCCGCGCCAATTGGGTTCCGTTTCCAACGAACAACTGATCCGACGCACAACTGAAGTTGCCACGCCCGGCGTTCACGAGATGGCAGCCGATTGCGGCAGGATCGCCACTGTTCGGGCTACGGTGCTGGCTTGCGAGCCATGCCCAGCACACTGACCATCTCGCGGACCAGCCTGCTCTGTTCATCGAGCACTTTCTGGAACTGGACCGGTCCGAGCCCGCGCGGGACCATTGCAGACTTGGCCATCACACCACGCACCTCCTCGTCCCCGGCTACGGCGGCCACATCCGCAGCAATCCGTTCGCGCAAAGCGCTCGACATTCCGCGCACCCCGAACAGACCGGCAAATCCGTCAGCCCGCACCTTGGGGTATCCAGCCTCCGCAGACGTTGAAATGTCGGGCGCCAACGCAATGCGATTGCTGCCCAGCATCGCTAGCACCTTGATCTTGCCGGCCTGAAGCACCGGCAACACAGTGCCGTAGGACGTCGCATAGACCTGGATGCGTCCCTCCCCGACGTCGTTGAGCGCGGAGGCGGCATCGCGATAAGGCACATAGGCCATCTGCGAGCCGGTCGACTTGAGGAAATAATGGAACGCGAAATTCGGCAACCCCGCCGTGGATGCCCAATTGAGCTTGCCGGGCTGGCTCTTGGCGAGCTTTTCCAGATCGGAAAGCGTTCCCGCCTCCACCTTGGCATGAGCCGCGATCACCAGCGGCGTCTCGAACACCAGCGCGATCGGGCTGACGTCGGACCTCGGATCGTAAGGCAATTTGTCCAGCGTCCAGGGAGCGATGGTGAATGGATATCCCGGCGAGCCGTACAGCGCATGATCGTCGCGCGCCTGCACGAACGAGGAGGTGGCAGGAATGCCGTCGCCGCCGGGACGGTTTTCGACGATGACACTGCGGCCCCATCGTTTGGACAACCGGTCTGCGAACATTCGGAGCCCGGTGTCGATCGCCGTTCCCGCCGGCTGCGGGGTGATCAACTTGACGGTCCGAGAAGGCCAGCCCTGAGCCTGGGCCTGGGCAGCGCCCCCTGCCGCAACGAGAACGCATATCCAGCATGCCAATGAGCGCACCCGACGCGACCAGGTGTCCGTGACATTGAAGCTCACGTTTCCATCTCCCGATGTGCCACCCCTTGGCGGCGATACTACCAATTGAGACTCGAATTCAATCCAACCTGCAAGGCACCTCACGCCGAGTTGAAAGTCCTCGCAAGCCCGCCGCACGACCCACCGGCCTTCTCAAGTCTTGCAAGGCCGAAACAGAAACGAGCGGCACCACCAGGGAGCCGCTCGCTTCGATCTCGCGATCACCGAACCCGGCGCCAGTGCGGCGACGGGATGTTGCTACCTGTGTCAATCGCCGGCGAACGCTTCCTCACGCTTGTTGCGGATGTTCGGCAGGATCGCGATGACGAGCACCAGCACCGCCAGGACGAGCAGACCTCCAGACAACGGCCGCTCCACGAACGTCATCAGGCTACCACGCGAAATGACGAGCGCCTGCCGCAGCTTCTCCTCCATCAGGCGGCCGAGAACGAAGCCCAGCAGCAACGGAGGCGCCTCATAGCCGAACTTGATCAGCATGTAGCCGAAGAAGCCGAACACCGCGACCATGAACACGTCGATCGGCGCGTTGTTGATCGAGTAGATGCCGATGCAGCAGAACAGGATGATGGATGGGAACATCAAACGGTACGGCACATTTAAGAGCTTAACCCACAAACCGACGAGCGGCAGGTTGATGATCAGCAGCATGACGTTGCCGATCCACATCGAGGCGATCATGCCCCAGAACAGGTCCGGCTGCTTGGAGACGATCTGGGGCCCCGGCACGATGCCGTGGATCGTCATCGCGCCGACCATCAGCGCCCTCACGGCGTTAGGCGGGATGCCAAGCGTCAGCAGTGGAATGAACGAAGTCTGCGAGCCCGCGTTATTGGCCGATTCGGGACCAGCCACACCCTCGATCGCGCCCTGGCCGAAACGGCTGGAGTCCCTCGCCATCTTCTTCTCGATGGTGTAGGAAGCGAACGGACCCAGCACCGCGCCGTTACCCGGCAGGATACCGAGGCCACCGCCGATCAGCGTGCCTCTGATGATCGGCATCGCAGATTGCCTGAGCTCAGCCCAGCCCGGCAGCAGCCGGCCGATCTTCGCCTTGACGACGTTGCGCGATTCCGGGTTCTCCAGGTTCTTGAGGATCTCCGCGAAGCCGAAGATGCCCATCGCGATGGTGGTGAACTCGAGACCGTCGGAGATCTCGTTCCAGCCGAACGTCAGCCGTTCCTCGCCAGTCTCCAGATCCGTGCCGACAGTCGACATCAGGATGCCGAGCATGATCATCACGATGGCCTTGAGGATCGAGCCGCGCGCCAGCACGACGGCGAACATCAGACCGAGCACCATCAGCGAGAAGTAGTCCGCCGGCCCGAACAGCAGCGCGATCCGCGTCAACGGCACGCCGAGCGCTGCGATGATGATCGTCGCCACGCAGCCTGCGAAAAACGAGCCGATAGCTGCAATGCCGAGCGCAATGCCGGCACGGCCCTGCTTGGCCATCTGATGGCCGTCGAGCGTCGTCACGACCGCCGTCGCCTCACCTGGAATATTCACCAGGATGGCCGTCGTCGATCCGCCGTACTGCGCACCGTAGTAGATGCCAGCCAACATGATCAGGGCGCCGATCGGATCGATGCCGAAGGTCAACGGCAGCAGCATCGCGATGGTCGCGATCGGACCGACGCCGGGCAGCACGCCGACCAGCGTGCCGATCAGGCAGCCGATGAAGCAGAGGAACAGGTTTTTCCAGGAAAGCGCGACCGAGAAGCCGAGCCCCAGATTGGAGATGATCTCTTCCACGGTGGCGCCTCAGAATTTGATCGTAGGTAAGTAGGGAACAGCAGGGGTCTGCGTCGGCCAGATCGGGATGGGCAGACCCAGCCCCCAACTGAACAACGCGATACACGCGAACGTCATACCGAAACCGAAGATCATCACCTCGATGATCCGCGTGTCCCGATCGGCGAAAGCGGAGATGATAACGGCCAGCGGACCAGCCACGATCAAACCGAGTGGCCTGATCGTCCAGGCGAACACCAGCGCCGAGCCGAGCACGAAGACGAGGCCCCGGATCGACCAGCGGTCGAGGCCCTGGCCCCTCCGGAACAGGCTGTTGATGATCAGCACCAAGCCTAAAGCGACCAGAATCGTTCCCGTGGACTTCGGCATCATACCCGGCCCGACGCCCGTGCTGGTCGTATAGTTGAGCCCGAGCGATCCCACGATCCCGACGGTCGCGATGCATATGATGAAGATGCCGGCGGCGAAATCCTGCGGTCCCTTCAGCGAGATGAAGCTCGGCACGATGAAGCCGAGACCGCCGACGATCATGGCCGCCGCAACAGATGGTGCCAGCGCGTAAGGCGCGGCCAAGGAAGAAGCCACCAAGCTGCCCGCTGCCGAAGCCAACAGAAAGATACCAAAGCCGATGCCGAGCACGGAGCCACGCGAACCACCGCTGGGTGGCTGCTGGACGGAGGACGAGGACATTTCTTCTCCCTTTATTCTCCTGCGCGGTATCGACCGGCCGCGGAAGCCAGATTCCGCCGCATTCTCAGCACGCGCGTGCCGGTGCGGCTAGTACCCCGGAAGGTATACTGTCCGGCGATCAGCCGTCCACGATTACAAAACATGCGACGGCTTGGTGAGCATCTCGAGCTCGACATAGTGCCGGATTGCCACACCGGCCCGTTGGGAGTGCTCGAATGCTCGCTCGTTGGCCGTTCTGGGTTAGGCCTGACCGAGCCGATGCACAATCGGACGGCATCCATCGAGCAGCGCACCGCCATGGACGCCGCAGCACTCGCTGTCAAAGCTGCTTGCGTCAGAGCGCCACTGTCGCGAGCCTACCACCGGCCACGATCCACGGAGAAGATCCCCCGAGAAGATCCCCCGAGAAGATCTCGTGAAAGGTCGAATTTCCAATTTTCCCGCGCTCGGTCTACCATCCAAAACGGCCGTTCGAATTCACGTGGCCAGATGGAATGCCGTTTCCTCCGGATCCGGATAAAGAAGATATAGCGGAGCGGGCGCGAAACGTGAGTGGAGGAAGCATCATGGCAATGAGCCCATGTCCCTACGATCTATACGCCCCCGCCATCGATTCCGATCCGTTTCCGATCTACGCTTGGCTCCGCGACCACGCACCCGCGCACTGGTCCGAGCGTGACCGGCATTGGATATTGACCCGCTACGAGGACGTTTCCTGGGCGGCTCAGGACTGGGAGACGTTCTCCTCGACGTCGGGCAATCTTGTCGACGAGATTCCCGGCCGCGCCGGCGCAACCCTCGGCTCCACCGACCCGCCGCGGCATGATCGGCTGCGCGCCCTCGCCCAGGCCGCGTTCCTCAAGAAGAACATCGAGCACCTCGAGGCTCCGATCGAGGAGATTGCCGATGCCGCACTTGCACGCATTACGGCGACACGAACCTTCGATTTCGTGACGGAATATTCAAGCGAGATCACGATCACGATCCTTCTGCGCATGATGGGCCTGCCGGCACAGGACCCCCGCGAGATCCGCCGCAAGGTCGTGCTGTCGATCTCGACCGATAAGCCCGCGCGTGGTCGCAACCAGGAGCAGATCGACGCTTTCCGCTGGCTTGCACAGTTCCTCGAGCGCGAAGTCGGCACCCGCCGGCAGGCTCCATCGGACGATCTGATCACGCGGTTGGCCGAAGCCGAGATCGACGGAGAGCGCCTTTCCGATCGCGAAATCATCATGACGTCCGCGACGTTCGTGATGGCGGGCATCGAATCCTTGTCGAGCTTCATGAACCTCGTCGCGCTCAATCTGCACGACTACCCCGAGGCACGCCGGCGCGTTGTCGCCGCCCCCTCGCTGATGCTAGCGGCAGTCGAGGAGTCGCTGCGCTTCAATACTTCCGCCCAGCGCTTCAAGCGAACAGCGACGCGCGACGTGACACTGCACGGCCAGACGATCCGCAAGGGCGACACGGTCATCCTCGCCTATGGCGCGGCCAATCGCGACGAGCGAAAATTCTCCAGCCCCGACATCTACGACATCTCACGCAAGCCGGTCGGCCATCTGGGCTTCGGCGGCGGCAAGCACTTCTGTATGGGCAGCCAGATGGCACGCTTCGTGACCGACGTCGCCATGCGCCGTTTTCTTGCCCGAGTGCCGGAGTTCCGCCTCACGGTACCGCGCGACGAACTCGCCTGGATCTCCTCCTCGAACTTCCGCAGCCCGGTAGCACTGCCGTTCGAGGTGACCTGATACCTTAGTCTCACGATGGTGTCGGACCTGCCGGGACTGACACCGTCGAGCCCGATGTTCGGCCTGTTGGCCGATTGGCTGGATCTCGACGGTATCACGCAGGCAAGGTCGGCGTCGCGGCTGCCCGCAACGACTGCAATGACCCGCAATGCAAAGCCCCTCCGGCAAGCAGTCTCGAGAACGAGCCGAACATTCTGCTCGCCGGTGTCACACCACGATCCGTTCCCGTCTAGAGCGGCTTAATCGCCACCTTGCGGAACTTGATCACGCCCGATCCGTACTGCAGCGTGATCGGTCCCTGCTTGAACACGTTGTTCCTGAACTCGACGGTCTTCTGCCCGTTGAGCATCACCGTGATCTGCCGTCCCTTGGCCGTGATCTCGAACGTGTTCCACTTGCCGCCAGCCTTCGGCATCGGATTGACCTCTGCGAAATCGACCACGGCTCCCGTGCCGTAGCTAGGGTCCTTCCGCTGGTCGAAGACATTGACCTCGTAGCAGGTGCTGGTCGTGATCTTCTTGGCATCGATGCACCGGATGAAAATGCCGCTGTTGGCGTCATTGCTTGCCCAGAACTCGGCGTGAATCATGAAGTCCTTGTACGACTGCTTGGAGACGAGATGCGCCGCGCCCTTGCCGGCCAGCTTGTCGGCGACGAGAGCGCCCTCCTCCATCCGCCAGTTCGCCTCGCCCACGCGGTCCCAGTCCCCCATAGTCTTGGCATCGACCAACGTCGTCCAGCCCGGGCCGGACTGTCCGCTGACCGGCAGCGAGACCGCAACCGCGCCAAGTCCGACGAGCGAGACAGCGAGCGGCGCCATCAGCGCACGCGAGAAATTGTTCTGCATGGGGCGTTTCCTCTGGCCGTTCGAGCCGCGAAGTCGCTGGCCGAAGTCATCCGAGCCCAACCGCGGCGGTCCGACGTTATCGCCTTGCCGGTCGATGCGCCATAACGGACGTGCCATAACGGGTCCGACAGTGAAACGTCGGTCCCACCCGGCGTTCATCTGTGGGCGTTCGACCCGGCCCGCGCTTGCGCCTGGAGGACGACGCCGCCCCTACTCCTGCTTGCCCAGAAATCGCTCGAGCCAGTGGATGTCGTAGATCCCGTTGACGATGTCGGGCTGACGGACGAGCTCGGAGAACAGCGGCGTCGTCGTCTCGATGCCGTCGATCACGAACTCCGACAGGCAGCGGCGCAACCGCATCAGGCACTCGTTGCGATTCTTGCCGTGTACGATCAGCTTGCCGATCAAGCTGTCGTAATTGGGAGGGATCCGATAACCCTGATAGGCGCCGCTGTCGACGCGCACGCCGAGCCCGCCGGGTGGATGCCAATACGTGATCTTGCCCGGCGACGGACGGAACGTGCGCGGGTTCTCGGCATTGATCCGGCATTCGATGGCGTGGCCGGAGAACGTGACATCCTCCTGCGCGATGGAGAGCGGCGCGCCGGAAGCAATGCGAATCTGCTCGAGCACCAGGTCGATCCCCGTGATCGCCTCGGTCACCGGATGCTCGACCTGCAGCCGCGTGTTCATCTCGATGAAGTAGAACTCACCCTCCTCGTAGAGGAACTCGACCGTTCCCGCGCCACGATACTTGAGCTTCTGCATCGCGGCGGCGACGGTGGTCCCGATCTTGGCGCGCTGCACATCGTTGAGCGCGGGGCTCGGCGCCTCCTCCCAAACCTTCTGGTGACGGCGCTGCAGCGAGCAGTCCCGCTCGCCCAGATGGATCGCTCCGCCCCGTCCGTCGCCGAACACCTGGATCTCGATGTGACGCGGCTTCTGCAGGTATTTCTCGATGTAGACGCTGTCGTCGCCGAACGCGGCCTTGGCCTCCGAGCGCGCCGTCGACAGGGCAGAGCCCAGATCGGCCTCGCTGCGGGCCACCTTCATGCCGCGACCGCCACCGCCGGCAGCCGCCTTGATGAGCACGGGAAAGCCCATCAGCTTGGCCACTTTAAGTGCGTCGACCTCGTTCGTGATCGCGCCGTCCGAGCCCGGCACGACGGGAATGCCTAGGCGCTTTGCAGTCTCCTTGGCCTCGATCTTGTCGCCCATGATCCGGATGTGCTCGGAGGTCGGGCCGATGAACGTAATCTGATGCTCCTCGAGAATCTCCGCGAAGCGCGCGTTCTCGGACAGGAAGCCGTAGCCGGGATGGACCGCGTCCGCCCCCGTGATCTCGCAGGCGGCCAGCAGGCGGGGGATGTTGAGATAGCTCTCCGAAGCCGGCGGCGGGCCGATGCACACGCTCTCGTCGGCGAGGCGAACGTGCATGGCATCGGCATCAGCTGTCGAATGCACTGCCACGGTCGCAATGCCGAGCTCCTTGCACGCACGCTGGATGCGCAGTGCGATTTCTCCACGATTGGCGATCAGGACTTTGTCGAACATTAGCTCGCTCTCGTCCCCTCTCCCCGTTCTTCACGGGGCGAGGGTTAGGGTGAGGGGCGGAAATAGGATGATGGCGCAAGCAGCAGCCCCACACCCCGGCCCTCTCCCCGCGAACGGGGAGAGGGAGAGATTACTCTATGACGACGAGCGGCTCGCCGAACTCGACCGGCTGGCCGTTTTCGAACAGGATCTGCGCCACCGTACCCGACTTCGGCGCCGGAATGTGGTTCATGGTCTTCATCGCCTCGATGATGAGCAACGTTTGCCCCTGGGCGACGCGCGTGCCGATCTCGATGAACGAGGCAGCACCTGGCTCGGGTGCGCGATAAGCGGTGCCCACCATCGGCGATTTGACCGCGCCTGGATGAAGGGCGGGATCGGCCGCCGCGGCAACAGCTGCGGCGCCCGTTTGGGCCCCGCCCCCTGCTACCGGCACGCCGACTGCCGCCGCAGCGATCGTCAGGTTCCGGGCTACGCGAATTCGCAGACCCGCCTTCTCGATCTCGATCTCCGACAGCCCGGTTTCGACGAGCAACTGCGCAAGCTCGCGAATCGCGTCTTGCTCGATGCTGATCTTGTCCTTGCTTTCCTTGGCCATTCGAATTTTCGCCCTTCTCGATGTTCCCTTTGGCTGCATCTCGGTCGGCATTACGCCCCGGTGCCCGCCAGATGCTCCACAAGCGCGTCGATGGCCATCGTGTAGCCCCTCGCGCCGAAACCACAGATCACGCCGAGCGCGGCTCCCGACACATAGGAATGGTGACGGAAGCTCTCGCGCGCGAAGATATTGGACAAATGAACCTCCACAACCGGGCACTCCGCCGCCTTGATGGCGTCCAGCAGCGCGATGGATGTGTGGGTGTATGCACCAGCGTTGAGCACGATCCCCGAGGCGCGGTCGCGCGCCACCTGAACCCATTCGACAAGCTCGCCTTCG
>CAMAYR010000174.1 GCA_945862355.1 Devosia equisanguinis
CGCCAGCGTCGCAGTGCCAGCCGCCGGGGCGTGTCGCCCCCGCGAAGTGCGAAGCCTGCGCGCTTTCGCCCTTCTGCCACCGGCCACCCCGATCCAGCCACTTGCAAAGCAGCCAGCCGAACGGTGCGCAAAGTCACCGATTCAGGTAGGCGTTAACCCGCAAGCGGTCTGCGATGTCATCTGTGGCGATTTTTCCCCGGCACCATGCCCGCACAGCACTGCCTGAAACGGACTGTCGTCAGCCCGTGCCGTCTGCCCGCGAGCGATCTGATACTGTCGGATGTCAGGAACGCACGAGTTGTCCGGTCATCACCCGAAAGCTCACTGCTTCTTCGCCCCGCCGCCGAACATGCGCGCGATGAGCCAGATCGGCACCACGATGACGGCGCCGATCAGGAAATAGCCGATCAGCCACTCGACCCAACGGAAGCCCATGTCGTACAGGCGCTGGAGCAGGAAGTCGATCTTGAGGAACAACTCGCCCGGCGTGAGGCCGAGCGCGGACAGCGCGATGCCGACCACGATCGAGATTACCACCAGCCTGACCACCACCCACACCGGGCTGCCGCCGAAAATGCGTTCAATGTCCATCGCGCGTGTTCTCCGCTCGCCCGGGATGCGCGTATATAGCACCATGCCCCGAGCGAATAGCACGAGTAGCGCGCCGCGCGGAACCGAGCGTGCGCGGACGCCGCGCCGCAAGCGCTCCGACGCACTCGCCGAGCCCGTCGAAGTGCCACCACTGCGCCTGCCGGATGCGTTCGAGCGATGGTTCGCCAGCCGTCGCTGGACGCCTCGCGCGCATCAGCTGGCACTCCTCGCGCAGGCCGAGGCACGACGCTCGACGCTGCTGATCGCGCCGACGGGCGCCGGCAAGACGCTGGCTGGCTTCCTGCCGAGCCTCGTCGATCTGACGGCGGCGGCGCGGGAACGTCGCGGCGCCGGGTTGCATACGCTCTACATCTCGCCACTCAAGGCGCTGGCCGTCGATATCGCCCGCAACCTCGAACAGCCGGTCGCGGAGATGGCGCTCCCCGTGCGCATCGAGACGCGGACGGGCGACACGAGTGCTGCCAAGCGCCAACGCCAGCGCGTCAAGCCGCCCGACATGCTGTTGACGACGCCGGAAAGCCTGGCGCTGCTGCTCACGCACGCCGACAACGCGTATCTGTTCGCTGACCTGCGCTTCGTGATCCTCGACGAGCTCCATGCTCTGGCGGCGTCCAAACGGGGCGATCTGCTGGCACTCGGCCTTGCGCGGCTCCGGGCCCTGGCGCCCGGCATGATCGCGACGGGGCTGTCGGCGACGGTTGCGCACCCCTCCGAGCTGCGTGCCTACCTGCACCCCCAGGCCGAGCCTGAAAACGCCATCCACATGGCCGACCTCGTGGTGGCGGCCGGTGGCGCGCCGCCGAACATGGCGATCGTGGAGACCGAGGACCAGATCCCGTGGGCGGGGCACACCACGCGCTACGCCGTGCGCGAGATCTACGCAGCCATCAAGGCGCACCGGCTGAGCCTGGTGTTCGTCAACACGCGAAGCCAGGCCGAGCTGATGTTTCAGGAACTGTGGCGCGTCAACGACGACAACCTGCCGATCGGCCTGCATCACGGCTCGCTCGACGCCCAGCAGCGCCGCAAGGTGGAGGCGGCAATGGCGGCGGGGCGCCTCAAAGCCGTCGTGTGCACTTCGACGCTCGATCTCGGCATCGACTGGGGCGATGTCGATCTCGTGCTCAACATCGGTGCGCCCAAGGGGGCCAGCCGCCTGCTGCAACGCATCGGCCGGGCCAACCACAGGCTCGACGAGCCATCCAAGGCGCTGCTCGTGCCCTCGAACCGGTTCGAGGTGCTCGAATGCCGTGCCGCGCTCGAGGCCGCGGCGGCGGGCGCACAGGATGTGAGCCTGTCGAGGGCCGGCGCGCTCGACGCGCTCGCCCAGCATGTCGCCTGCACCGCGGCGGCGGGGCCATTCGCTGCCGATGACCTGTTCGCCGAGATCCGCAGCGCGGCGCCCTATGCGGCGCTGTCGCGCCATCAGTTCGACCGCGTGGTGGATTTCGTGGCGACGGGGGGATACGCGCTGCGCAGCTACGAGCGCTTCGCCCGGCTGCGCCCGACCGACGACGGCAGGCTGCGGCTCGCGCATCCGCGCCTTGCCAGTCAGATCCGCCTCAACGTCGGCACCATCGTGGAAAGTCCGATGCTGAAGGTGCGGCTCGTGCGCCCCGGAGGCATCGCCCGCAGCAGCCGGCAAGCCCCGGGCCGGCAGTCGGCGGGCCAGACGCCGCGGCCGATCACCATGGGCGGCCGGGTTCTCGGCGAGATCGACGAGTATTTCATCGGTGAATTGCGGCTCGGCGACACATTCGTGTTCGGTGGCGAGGTGGTGCGGCTCGAAGGACAGGGCAGCGGCGAGGCGTTCGTATCGCGGGCAGCCGCACTCGATCCCAAGGTGCCGACCTACCCGGGCGGCAAGTTTCCGCTCTCGACGCATCTGGCGAGCCGCGTTCGCGTCATGCTCGCCGACAAGCCGTCGTGGGGCCGGCTGCCGACCCCGGTGGCGGAATGGCTGGAGCTGCAGGACCGGCGATCGGCCCTGCCCAGCGCGGGCGAGGTGCTGATCGAGACGTTCCCGCGCGCCGGCAAGCACTATCTCGTCGCCTATCCTTTCGAGGGACGGCTCGCTCATCAGACGCTCGGCATGCTGCTGACGCGGCGTCTCGACCGGGCAGGCGCCAGGCCGATCGGTTTCGTGGCCAACGATTATGGTCTTTCGATCTGGGGACTGGGCGACATCGGCGCCATGATCGAAGGGGGCGAACTCGATCTGGCGCGCCTGCTCGAGGAGGATATGCTGGGCGACGATCTCGACGCCTGGCTTGCCGAATCGAGCCTGATGAAGCGCACGTTCCGCTCCTGCGCGATCATCTCCGGGCTCGTGGAGCGGCGGCATCCGGGCCTTGAGAAGAGCGGCCGGCAACTGCGGATCTCCTCTGATCTGATCTACGACGTGCTGCGGCGGCACGATCCTGGCCACATCCTGCTCGAGGCGGCGTGGGCCGATGCGGCCACAGGTCTGCTCGACCTTGCGCGACTGGCCGATTTCCTGGCGCGAACCAAAGGCCGGATACGCTATAGCAAGCTTGACCATGTCTCGCCCCTGTCGGTGCCCATCCTGCTCGACATCGGACGGGAGACGGTCGCGGGCGGCGCGGGTGAAAGTCTGCTGCGCGAGGCCGCGGAAGAGCTCATCGCCGACGCGATGAGAGAGCGAATAGCGAGTGGTGAATAGCGAATGGTGACGCAATCACCGATCTGAAATGCTCCATTCGCCACTGGCCATTCGCCATTCGCCCTTTGAGGACCAATGCTGCAACACAAGCCAGACCGTTTCGGCCTCAACGACTTCAGCCGCCAGCCCATCGAGGTATGCGGGGCAAGGTTCGTGGCGGATCGCTCCGGCGCGCTCTACTGGCCGGCTGAGCGGGCGCTCATCGTGGCCGATCTGCATCTGGAGAAGGGCTCGGCGGGTGCCGAACGTGGCCGAATGCTGCCACCTTACGATACGCGCGCGACGCTTCTGAAGCTCGCCGACGCCGTGGACCGGTTCCAGGCCGAGGCCGTGATCGCGCTCGGCGACAGCCTTCACGACAGCGGCGCGGGCAGGCGGATCGCAGCCGAGGATCGCGATATACTGGCGATGATCCAGGACGAGCGCGAGTGGATCTGGCTCACGGGCAACCACGATCCGGCTATCGATACCAGCCTGGGTGGCGTTGCACTGGCCCAGATGCAGCTCGGCGGCCTCACCTTCCGGCACATGCCCGCTGAAGGCCGCATCACACATGAGATCGCCGGCCACCTGCATCCGGCGGCGCGACTGTCCATGCACGGCCACACGCTGCGCCGGCGTTGCTTCATCGGCAACGGACGGCGCCTCGTGCTACCCGCGTTCGGCGCCTTCACAGGCGGGCTCAACGTGCTCGACGACGCGTTCTTCCCGCTGTTCGGCAACGACGGCTTCTCGGTCTGGATGTTGGGCGAGGAAGGTCTCTATCCGGTGGCCACCCGCCAGCTTTGTCCCGATCGAGGCGACTGATACGCTTGTTCCGCTTGGCTCCGGGGACCTGCCGCGGTGTCAGCGGCCCTGGCTCTCAGCCATCAACTCCGTCATCAGATTGCGTTCCGCGATCACGAGGGCCTCGGGGATATCCCGCCCCTCCGCACGCAGCAGGTCCATCCGGCGTTTCACCGCCCCCCAGGCTTTCCTGGGGTCGTCGGCATCGTCAATGGCCTCGATGACCTCGATCGTCTTCCTGTCCAAGGGTTCCGCCCGGCGTCTCATTGCACTCTCCTGTTGGTCAGAGATTGCTTTGTCCGGCCACTCGGCGCGCCTCCCGCGCCATCGGTTATCGATCGACCGGAGGAAACAACATAAGGCGTCCATGTGGTAAATGCATGGCGAAATCGTGCAATCCTGCTCCTGAGTGGAATTCCGGCACATGCTCAACCTACTTACAGACGTCGATGGCATCCATGTCGGACATGCCGAGGATGCCCGCTTGATCAGCGGCGTATCGGTGATCGTGCCTACCGAGCCCGCCGTCGCCTCCGTCGCCGTCCTCGGAGGCGCGCCGGCAGGACGGGATCTGGGCTGCCTCGAGCCCGATGCCGTGGTGCCGCACATCGATGCCATCGTTCTGTCGGGCGGGTCGGGCTTCGGTCTCGACGCAGCCGGCGGGGTGCAGGCATGGCTGCGCGAGCACTCCCGCGGGTTCGCCGTCGGGCGCTCGCATGTTCCCATCGTGCCGGCGGCGATCTGCTTCGATCTCAATAACGGCGGCGACAAGGATTGGGGGCGCTACTCGCCGTACCGTGAGCTTGGCTATGCGGCTGCTGCATCAGCCGGCGGCGGGGCTTTCCCGCTAGGGACGGCTGGCGGCGGGTATGGTGCGAGCACGGTCGATCTCAAAGGCGGCGTCGGCTCGGCGAGCGCGGTCACGTCGGGTGGCTTCACCGTTGGGGCCATCGTCGTCGTCAACGCACTGGGCTCGGCGCTGATCGGTGGCGGGCCTCATTTCTGGGCCGCGCCGCTCGAATGCAATGGCGAGTTCGGCGGGCTTGGAATGCCGGCCGGCGCGGCTGGGACGGTTACCTCGGGGCTCGACTGGAAGGGCCGGACGAGCGTGCCTTCACCCTCGACCACGATCGCCTGCGTGGCGACCGATGCCGTGCTCGACAAGGCCCAGGCAAAGCGTCTTGCCATCGCGGCGAATGCAGGTCTCGCCCGCGGCCTTCGGCTGGTCCACGCCGCGATGGACGGCGACACCGTGTTCGCGCTCGCCACAGCCCGGCGTCCTCTGCGTCACGGCATACAGGACTTGATCGAGATCGGCGCGGTGGGCGCCGACTGTCTGGCGCGCGCCATCGCGCGAGCGGTCTACGAGGCGAGCGTGCCATCCCCGGCGTCCGGCGTCGGAGAGCGGTGGCAGGGTCCGCCGTCATGGCGGCAGCGCTTCGGCAAGGCGTCACCGGCCTGATCCCGAAGCGAACCCGCAACGTCTCAGAACCAGACTTGACCGGACAGGCGCATCATGGACATCACCGATCGGCTACGGGCCGGGCCGGCATAGCTCGGAAACGCGACGCGCTTGATGTCGAAAGGATCGAGAGCGCCAGCCTCGTTGGCGCCGCCGGCATAGGAGAACGCGCAGCGGAAACCGAGTTCCCGGGCGATGCGCTTCGTCGTTTCAGTGAATGCACAACGCGTTCCGACCGGATAGGCGAGGGCGCCGCACTCGATGCCCAACTCCTGGTCTAGGCGCGCCCTGGAATGGACGAGCTCGCGGCGCTGGCCCTCCTCGTCCAGCCGGCTCATAATTGGATGGGTATGGGAATGGACGCCGACGCCCATGCCGCGCCGAACGAGTGCGCGCGCCTCCGTCCAATCCATGAACACGCGCTGTGGCGCCCGGTCGATGCCGCCGCCTGCGCAGCTTTCGAGATCGCGCATGAAGCCTGCTTCGTCGCGAACTGGACCACGATAAGCTGCGAGCAGATCTGTTATCACCGCGTTCACGTTGCGCTCGTCGACGGACCACGCCTGATGCTGCAGCTCGCGTATCTGGATGCGCTTGCCGATGCAGCGCCGCGTCAGGAACGCGATCTTATCCCACCAGGAGACCTGGAATGGATGGTCGAGGTAGTCCGTCACAAGAAAGAAAAATGCGGACGCGCCGTGCGCCTCCAGCACGGGCAGGGCAACGCTGAAATTATCGTGGTAGCCGTCGTCGAAAGTCAGCAGCGAGGCGGGCCGCTTGAGCGGCAGGCCCCGCGCAATGAGATCCATCGCTTCCTTCGGATGAAGCAGATCGCTCATCCGCTTGACGATACGGATCTGCTGGTCGAGCCCATCGGCATCGGTGCTGTAGACCTGCTGGTCCAGAAAGCAATCCTGGCAGTTTCCAATGCGATGATAGTTGAAGACCACCAGGCAGGCTCTCGAGCAGCCGCAACAAGCCCATCCGGCTCGCGGTCTCGGCCAGCCGATCGCGCCTACTGTTGATCATCCCGAACTACGCTTCCCTAAGCCATCCGCCCGAAATTTCGCATCCACTTACGGCGGGCGATCCGGCCGCCGGCTCCCCCTACCAGAACGTGCCACACGGAAGCAGGATCGCACGCCAGCCTCGAAATCGCACACCGCGCACAACAGCATCTAACAGAAGGCATACCATGCCTGGGCGCCCGTCGTGAACATGCGTCTTGTCCGAGGTAAATGCAGTCTCCTATCCCCCCTCGAGCCCCCGTCACCGACGGATCGATCCGCCGCCACCGCCACGCGCCTGCCAGCATCCGCCTGCGGTGAAGACAACGCCCGGTAATCACACCGATGATTGCCACCTTCGGCCGACTTGTCGCGGCGCACAATGTGTTCTACGTGAGGCTGCGACTGGGAAACCACGGAGTTGCCCGTCAGGCGCGCTGCCTGCGCGGACCAGTCTGGTGCCGGCCCAGCGGATTGGAGCGGAAGGACAGGCTCATGAGTGCAGACGACAACAAGGCCATTGGCTCTTCGGACCGCAAGCAGGCAACGATCGCGCTGAGCGGCAATCAGACTGTGCAGATGCCCGTCCGATCCGGTACCATCGGACCCGATGTGATCGACATCGGCCGGCTGTATGCGAACACCGGCTGCTTCACCTACGATCCGGGCTTCGTCTCCACTGCAAACTGCTCCTCGCGCATCACCTACATCGACGGCGACGAGGGCGTCCTCCTCTATCGCGGCTACCCGATCGAGCAGATAGCCGAGCAGTCCAACTTCGTGGAGACCTGCTACCTCCTGCTGCACGGGGAGCTGCCGTCCAAGGCGGAGTACCATCAGTTCAACACCACCATCACGCGTCACACGATGCTGCATGAGCAGATGACGCGCTTCTTCACCGGCTATCGCCGCGACGCGCATCCAATGGCTATCATGTGCGGCACGGTCGGCGCCTTGTCGGCCTTCTATCACGACTCGACCGACATCAACGATCCGCGTCAGCGCATGATCGCCCAGCACCGGCTGATCGCCAAGATGCCGACGATCGCGGCGATGGCGTTCAAGTACTCGATCGGCCAACCCTTCATTTATCCGCGCAACGATCTCGACTACGTGTCGAACTTCCTGCAGATGTGCTTCGCGGTTCCCTGCGAGCCATATCAGATCGATCCGATCGTCAGCCGAGCGCTCGACAAGATCTTCATCCTGCATGCCGACCACGAGCAGAACGCATCGACGTCCACAGTGCGTCTCGCGGGCTCGTCGGGCGCCAATCCGTTCGCGTGCATCGCGGCGGGCATCGCCTGCCTGTGGGGCCCCGCGCACGGCGGCGCCAACGAGGCCTGCCTCAACATGCTGAAGGAGATCGGCACCGTCGACAAGGTCGCCGACTACGTCAAGAAGACCAAGGACAAGAGTTCCGGGGTCAAGCTGATGGGCTTCGGCCATCGCGTCTACAAGAACTACGATCCGCGCGCGAGGGTGATGCAGAAGACCTGCCACGAGGTGCTGAACCACCTCGGCGTCAAGGACGATCCGCTGCTCAAGGTCGCCCTCGAGCTGGAGCGGATCGCGCTGCAGGACGACTACTTCATCGAGAAGAAGCTCTATCCAAACGTCGACTACTACTCTGGCATCACACTCAAGGCACTCGGCTTCCCGGAGGACATGTTCACGGTGCTGTTCGCTGTTGCGCGCACCGTCGGCTGGGTAGCCCAGTGGCAGGAGATGATCGAGGATCCCGAGCAGAAGATCGGACGGCCCCGACAGCTCTACATTGGCCCCGCCAGCCGCGAGTTCGTGCCGCTCGACAAACGCGCGTGATCTCAGCTCGTCGCGTCAGGCAGGCCCAGCGCGACGACAGATGCGCATCGGAATTTGATGGCGAGCAGACGTCGACGACACGAGATGAAGAACGGTACGACATGAAAAACGGGGGAGTGGCAGTTGCCGCTCCCCCGTCGTGCTTCCAAAATCGTGCGGTCGCAATGCGGGCTTATTTTTTCTCCTGCACGTTCACGCCGGCTTCCTTGACCATCTTCGCCACACGTGTCATCTCACCTTCGAAGTGCTGCTTGTGCACCGTCGGCGAGCGCATGTTCTTGCCGAACGGCACGGTGCCAGTCAGGTGGAACCGCTCGACCACCTTCGGATCGTCGATGAACTTCTGCAGCGCATCATGCAGCCTGTCGAGCACGGGCTTCGGCGTGCCCTTCGGCGCATAAAGTCCGTTCCAGATCGTCATCTCGAAATCAGAAATGCCGGCCTCGGCGTATGCCGGCACGTCTTTCAGCGCGCTCAGCCGCTCTCTGGATGTAACGAGATACGGCTTGATGTTTCCTGCCAGGGCCTGCGGCGTAGCCGTCGTCGCCTGGTCGCACAGCACATCGACCTGTCCGCCGACGAGATCGTTCATCGCCGGTCCGGTGCCACGGTAGGGAACCATGGACGGCTTGGCTTTGGTGTTCTGGATGATGAGCAGCGCGCACATATAGGAGTTCGAGCCGACGCCGGCGTGGGCGATGGTCACCTTCGGGCCCATCGACTTGATGTGCGCCAGCAGGTCCTTGGCCGTCTTGGTTTCGAGCGTCTTGCGGCTGGTCAGCACCATTGGTCCGGTATTGATGAGACCGACGTACTCGAACACCGATTTGCTATCGTACTTGAGATTGGGGTAGAGCGACGGCGCAGCGGCCATGGCGCCGTGATGCTGGAAGATCGTGTAGCCATCCGCGGCCGCCCTTGCCGCCCGCTCGGTGCCCACCGTGCCGCCTGCACCACCCACGTTCTCCACAACCACCTGCTGACCGAGCGTCCTTCCGAGATGATCGGCGGTCAGCCGGCCCAGCGTATCGGACGGTCCCCCCGCGGCGAAGGGAATGATCATCGTAATCGGTTTGGTAGGGTAGTTCTGCGCGCCGGCAATTGCCGGCAAGCCCAGGAAAACAGCGCCAACTGCGCCCGCAACCGTATGGCTCAACCTAATGCGGATCATACATTCCTCCCTTGTGGCTCGACACTGACGATCGATGCGTCTTGTTAAGCCTTAACGGCACCAAGCGCCACTCCCCTGGTAGAGCGGCCGGCCAGAAAAGCCTTACCCGGAAATACGCGTCAGGCGTCCAAGGCCTGAGCCGTGCCGAGATCAGCCAACGCGGCCTCGACGAACCGGCCGGCGACGACATCAGCCAATGCGATCCGAGGCAAGGCCGGATTGAGCTCCCAGAACAACGCCATCTGCGCCGACCAATGCGGCTCGGAGAGCTCACCGTCCAGCGCGAACCCGCCGGACGCACGCTCCTGCTCCCAGATGCGGCAGACGTACTCGTCGGGCACCTTCACGGTCACGTATCGGTCGTAGACCTTGCGGAAACACGCGAAGTCCTCGTGCAGCAGGCGCGAGGCGCGGATCATGCCCCTGGCGAGCTTCAGCAGGTGCTCTGGATGAGCGCTCTCGTAGGCCTCGGTCGTCGCCAACACGCCGTGCGGCTGAACGGGGACTAGGCGCTTAAGGTCGGCAAAGCCGAGCAGGTTGTGCAGCGTGTTCGAGGGATCGAGGTCGAGGGAGATCGCCTCTTCGACGCGGATCAGCGACACGTCGATGGTATCGGCGAGTAGACGAGCGATGCGCTCGGGCGGGGGCCCGACCGCTTGCCATCCGATCTCGGACTCGGAGATGGACAGAGCCCGCACGAGAAGGCGCGCCATGTGGTGGCTCAGCGCGCCGAAGCCGTCGAGCGCCCAGGTGGCACCACGCAACTGCTCAGTGCTGGTGATCCGCTTCTGCACGACGAGGTTCTGGGCGAGACCGCGCGCCATCGAGACGACGATACGCACCGGGCGGTTCTCGGCGCGAAACCGCAGCACGGGGCCGAGCCCGCCATAGGAGGCGTCGACCTTGCCGTCGAGGACTGACTGCATCGCCGCGACGCCGCCGTGTACGGGCGTCCAGGTGACGTCGAGGCCCTCGTCTGCCCACGTGCCGAGATGGGTTGCCGCAGCGCACGCGAGGTCGTCGACGCCGAACGTCGGCCCCGAGCCTGCCGCAAGCCTGATGGCTAGTCGCGAGGCCATATCGACACTCCCCGGAAGTGAACTTGTCCCTGCCCCACGGCGCGTGCGGGCTCGACATCCTACGCCGCTGGCATGGCGGCACGCCAGCCTTTCGCGATCACTTTCAAGACCGCGACACCCCGCCTGTTCGAAGGATCACCGCGTCAGAACGATG